>NZ_CADFEO010000003.1:0-440603 GCF_902833075.1 Burkholderia sp. BCC0405 | reverse complement strand
GGCCGCTCGCCGCGTTGCGCGCGACGCCGCGAATACTCACGTATTCGCAAGAAGCGCAACGCGGCGAGCGGCCGTTCTCGTGGCAACCCCAAATTAAAAAATTCCTGTCACGGGAATGCCCGAAATTACCTGGATGGCGGCGTCGCTCGTCGCTTGTCCCCCAAGGGGACTTCCTTCGGGGCGTTTGGCTCGCCAAACGGCACTCCTCGCTTCTTGCCATGCGGGCAATTTCGGGCATTCGCATGTGCGTTCCATATGTAAACAGACCCTATCACGATCGTGCGTGTATTGTAGCGAGCGCGTTACAATCGGTTGAAACATCGAACGGATTTCCATGACCCTGCCCTCGAAGCTGCTTCTGAAGCGTCCCGCCGCCGTGCGCGGCGCGCGCGCCTTCCCGGTCCGCCGTGCACTCGGCGCCGCGCTGTTTGCCGCCTGGACCCTCACCGCCTTCCCGGCTCACGCGCAGGATCCGGCATCGGACGACGCGGAGTCGCAGGGTGCGTTCGAGCACGTGATGCCGGACGAGAAGAATGACCTGCCCAGCGTTCCGCTGACGAGCCAGATCGTCTACCAGGTGCTCGCCGCCGAGGTCGCGCTGCAGCGTAACCAGCCCGCGCCGGCCTACCAGACCTACCTCGCGCTCGCCCGCGACACGCGCGATCCGCGCATGGCGCAGCGCGCGACCGAAATCGCGCTGGGCGCGCAGAGCCCGGCCGATGCGCTGTCCGCCGCGAACCTCTGGCGCCAGTACGCGCCGGATTCGAATCGCGCATCGCAGGTCGACGCCGCGCTGCTGGTGCTCGCCGGCAAGCCGGCCGACGCGCAGCCGATGCTCGCACGCGAGCTGGCCCGGGCGACCGGCGAGACGCGCGGCCCGGCGATCCTCGCGCTGCAGGCGTTGCTGGTACGCGGCCCCGACCGCGTCGGCGGCCTCGCTGTGCTGAAGGACATGCTGAAGAACGACCTGAACCGGCCCGAAGCCCAGCTCGCGATCGCGCGCCAGCAGCTCGCGGTCGACGACAAGGACGGCGCCGCGCAGTCGCTGAAGCAGGCGCTGCAGATCCGCCCCGACTACCTGCCGGCGGCCCTGATGCTGTCGCAGATGGGGCCCGCGGAACGCGCGGCGGGCATCGCGTCGTTCGAGAAGTATGTTCAGCAGAATCCGAAGTCGCGCGATGCGCGGCTCGCGCTGTCACAGCTCTATCTCGCCGACGATCGCCTCGACGACGCGCAGAAGCAGTTCGAGACGATGCGCAAGCTCGACTCGAAGGATCCGACGCCGCTGATGGCGCTCGCGCTGATCAAGATCCAGCAGAAGAAGCTCGACGAAGCGACCGTCTACCTGAAGCGGTACGTACAGCTCGGCGACAAGCAGCCGAACCTCGACGTCGGCCAGGGTTACATCTACCTCGCGCAGATCGCGATCGACCAGAACAACGATGCGCAGGCGTCGCAATGGCTCGACAAGGTCGACCAGACGAGCCAGCACTACCTCCCCGCGCAGATCACGCGCGCGCAACTGCTGCAGAAACAGGGCAAGACCGACGAGGCGCGCAAGGTGCTCGACGACCTGCCGATCACGGATCCACGCGATGCGGCCGTAGTCGCACGCACCGACGCATCGATCCTGTTTACCGCGAAGCGCTATCCGGAAGCCGAGGCACGGCTCGGGCAGGCGGTCCAGGACTTCCCCGACGATCCCGACCTGCGCTACGACTACGCGATGGCGGCCGAAAAGACCGGCCACTACACGACGATGGAAAAGCAGCTGCGCGAGCTGATCCGCACGCAACCCGATAATCCGCAGGCGTACAACGCGCTCGGCTATTCGCTCGCCGACCGCAACCAGCGGCTGCCCGAAGCCAGCAAGCTGATCGACAAGGCGATGGCGCTCGCGCCGAACGACGCCTACATCATGGACAGCCTCGGTTGGGTGAAGTACCGGATGGGCGATACGGCCGGCGCGGCGAAGGTGCTGCGGCGTGCGTACGAACTGCAGCCGAACGCCGAGATCGGCGCGCATCTCGGCGAAGTGCTGTGGAAGAGCGGCGCGCAGGACGACGCACGTTCCGCGTGGCGTGACGCACAGAAGCTCGAGCCGGACAACGACACGCTCGTGCAAACGCTGAAACGCTTCCAGATCAACGGTCTCTGATGCAGATGTTCCCGACGTTTTTCCTGTCCTTCCGCGCGCGGCGCTCGCTGGCCGCAGTCGGCGCGGCGCTCGCGCTCGCCGGCTGCGCAAGCACGCCGCCGTCGGCCAGCGCGCCGACCGGCGCAGCGCTGCAGACCGCCGCAACACACGCTTACCATGGCCGTTTCGCGGTGCAGTACGACGACCGCCTCGGCAAGCAGCAGAACGTGTACGGCAACTTCGACTGGCAGGAGCATGGCGACGACGTGTCGCTCGAACTTCGCAGCCCGCTCGGCCAGACGCTCGCCGTCGTGAAGTCGACGCCGCAGGCGGCATCGCTCGAATTGCCGAACCGTCCGACGCAATATGCGCCGGACGTCGGCGACCTGATGCAGAAAACGCTCGGCTTCGAACTGCCGCTCGCGGGCCTGCGCTACTGGCTGCTGCCGACAGCCGCGCCCGCAACGCCCGCGGAGACGGTGCGCGATCCGGCTGACGGCACGCGCGTCAAGCAGATCCGCCAGGACGGCTGGACGATCGACTACCTTGCCTACGCGGATGCCCCGGCCACGGGCGTCAAACGCGTCAACCTCGTGCGCGCGACACCGCCGCTCGACATCAAGCTCGTGCTCGATCAGTGAGCACCCGCCCAGCCCAGACATACGCATGACCGATTCGACCCGCTCGCTGCGCAACTGCCTTGCGCCCGCGAAACTCAACCTGTTCCTGCACATCACCGGCCGCCGTGAGAACGGCTATCACGATCTGCAGAGCGTGTTCCAGTTGCTGAACTGGGGCGACACGCTGCACTTCACGCTACGCGACGACGGTCGCGTCGCACGTGTCACCGACGTGCCCGGCGTGCCCGAGGAAAGCGACCTCGTCGTGCGCGCGGCCAACCTGCTGAAAGCGCATACGGGCACCGCGCACGGTGTCGACATCGAGATCGACAAGTGCCTGCCGATGGGGGCCGGCCTCGGCGGCGGCAGCTCCGACGCGGCGACGACGCTGCTCGCACTGAACCGCCTGTGGCAACTCGACCTGCCGCGCGCGGAGCTTCAGTCGCTCGCGGTAAAACTCGGCGCAGACGTTCCGTTTTTTATTTTTGGAAAAAATGCATTCGCAGAGGGTATCGGAGAAGAATTAGCTGAGGTACAATTGCCGACTCGCTGGTTCTTGGTTGTAACGCCCCGCGTTCACGTCCCAACCGCTGAAATATTTTCAGATGAGTTGTTGACAAGAGATTCGAAGCGCGTCACAATTACGGACTTTCTTGCACAGCAAAGCAGCGACGCGGGATGGCCAGATAGCTTCGGTCGGAACGATATGCAGCAAGTTGTGACAAGTAAGTACGCGGAAGTTGCGCAGGTGGTCAAATGGTTGTATGATGTGACCCCCGCGAGGATGACCGGCTCCGGAGCAAGCGTGTTTGCAGCGTTTCGCAGCAAGCATGAGGCAGAAGCGGCGCAAGCCAAGCTGCCCACCGGTTGGAACGGTGCAGTTGCCGAGAGCCTGAACGAGCATCCGCTCTTCGCTTTCGCGTCATGAAGTTTTACTTTGCCGGATGGCCTACACAAGTCCGGCGAAGTTATCAGTTGAGTGTAGGGGAGTCGCCAAGTTGGTCAAGGCACCGGATTTTGATTCCGGCATGCGAGGGTTCGAGTCCTTCCTCCCCTGCCAAAAATTTTCCCGCATTTCCCGCCTAAGCCCGAAGCAGGTGCACGATGAGCAGCCATGACGGCCTGATGGTTTTTACTGGCAACGCGAATCCCGCGCTCGCCCAGGAAGTCGTCAATATCCTTGGAATTCCCCTCGGCAAAGCAATGGTCAGCCGTTTCTCCGACGGCGAGATCCAGGTCGAGATCCAGGAAAACGTGCGTGGCAAGGACGTCTTCGTCCTGCAATCCACGTGCGCACCGGCGAACGACAACCTGATGGAACTGATGATCATGGTCGATGCGCTCAAGCGCGCGTCTGCCGGCCGGATCACTGCAGCCATCCCCTACTTCGGTTACGCCCGTCAGGATCGCCGCCCGCGTTCGGCGCGCGTCGCGATCTCGGCGAAGGTCGTCGCGAACATGCTGGAAATCGCAGGCGTCGAGCGGATCATCACGATGGATCTGCACGCCGACCAGATTCAAGGCTTCTTCGACATCCCGGTCGACAACATCTACGCAACGCCGATCCTGCTGGGTGACCTGCGCAAGCAGAACTACCCGGATCTGCTCGTCGTGTCGCCGGACGTCGGCGGCGTGGTGCGTGCCCGGGCACTCGCGAAGCAGCTCAACTGCGATCTCGCGATCATCGACAAGCGTCGCCCGAAGGCGAACGTCTCCGAAGTGATGAACATCATCGGTGAAGTCGAAGGCCGCACCTGCGTCATCATGGACGACATGGTCGATACGGCAGGCACGCTCTGCAAGGCCGCACAAGTGCTGAAAGAGCGCGGCGCAAAGCAGGTATTCGCGTACGCGACGCACCCGGTGCTGTCGGGTGGCGCAGCTGATCGTATCGCCGCATCGGCGCTCGACGAGCTGGTTGTCACCGACACGATCCCGCTGTCCGCCGAATCGCTCGGCTGCTCGAAGATCCGTTCGCTGACGAGCGCGAGCCTGCTGGCCGAAACGTTCTCGCGGATCCGCCGCGGCGACTCGGTGATGTCGCTGTTCGCGGAATCCTGATCGCGAATCGACCGAACAAAGCATGCGCAGAAAGCGAAGCGGCAACGCTTCGCTTTTTGCACAATCGGACGGGATAGACGAAACCCCGGCCGTTTCATCGGGGGCCGCAGATTGACGGCCCCGTTTTACTGCCTGGTCGCGGGCAGCTATTGGAGAATCACATGAAAGTCGTCGCTTTCGAGCGCCAAGAGCAAGGTACGGGTGCGAGCCGCCGCCTGCGCAACGCTGGTAAGACCACGGGTATCGTTTACGGTGGCGAAGCAGCCCCGCAAAAGATCGAACTCGATCACAACGCCCTGTGGCACGCCCTGAAGAAGGAAGCTTTCCACTCGTCGATCCTCGACCTCGAAGTGGCTGGCCAGTCGCAACAGGTTCTGCTGCGCGACGTGCAATACCACCCGTTCAAGCAACTGGTGCTGCACGTGGACTTCCAACGCGTTGACGCGAAGAAGAAGCTGCACACGAAGGCACCGCTGCACTTCCTGAACGCTGAAATCAGCCCGGCCGTGAAGCTGTCGAGCGCGATCGTTTCGCACGTCGCGACGGAAATCGAAATCGAGTGCCTGCCGGCTGACCTGCCGGAGTTCCTCGAAGTCGACCTGTCGAAGATCGAAGCCGGTCAATCGCTGCACGCGAAGGACATCACGCTGCCGAAGGGCGTCGCGCTGGTCGCGCACATCGACGCGGAAAACCCGGTTGTCGCATCGGCGACGGTCCCGGCTGGTGCCGTGTCGGACGCAGCAGAAGGCGAAACGCCGGCTGCCTGAGCGGGCTGCCCACGCGCCCCATCGATCCGTTTCACGAAACGGTCGACGCAACCCGCCGCGGCTTGCCCGGCGGGTTTTTCTTTTTCTGCGCCCAGGCGGCAGTTGCCGCCTTCGAAACGTCATGATCAAACTGATCGTCGGCCTCGGCAATCCCGGGGCGGAATACACCGCGACGCGCCACAACGCCGGCTTCTGGCTGATCGACCAGCTCGCCCGCGAAGCAGGCACGACGCTGCGCGACGAACGCCGCTTCCACGGCTTCTACGCGAAAGCGCGCCTGCACGGCGAGGAAGTCCACCTGCTCGAGCCGCAAACCTACATGAACCGCTCCGGTCAGTCGGTCGTCGCGCTCGCGCAGTTCTTCAAAATCCTGCCCGACCAGATCCTCGTCGCGCACGACGAGCTCGACCTGCCGCCCGGCACCGTGAAGCTGAAGCTCGGCGGCGGCAGTGGCGGCCACAACGGCCTGAAGGACATCACCGCGCACCTGTCGTCGCAGCAGTACTGGCGGCTGCGGATCGGCATCGGCCATCCGCGCGACCTGATTCCGGAAAGCGCGCGCGCGGGCGCGAAGCCCGATGTCGCGAACTTCGTGCTGAAGCCGCCGCGCCGCGAGGAACAGGACGTGATCGACGCGTCGATCGAACGCGCGCTCGCCGTGATGCCGATGGTCGTCAAGGGCGAACTCGAGCGCGCGACCATGCAGCTGCATCGCAACTGACCGCATCGCACCGCTGCGGTGCATCGAGCCGTCCGGCTTGCCGCCGGGCGGCCTTACCCGCCCCACCCTGCGCGCACATGCGGTAATCTGGTCGCTTTGCCCGACAGGAGCCAAGCGGTGAGCCGTTACTGGAGCGACGTCGTTCAGCAACTCGTGCCTTACGTGCCGGGCGAACAGCCCGCACTCGCACGCCCCGTCAAGCTGAACACCAACGAGAATCCCTATCCGCCGTCGCCGCGCGTCGTCGCGGCGATCGCGCGCGAACTCGGCAAGACCGGCGACACGCTGCGCCGCTATCCCGACCCGGTTGCGCGCGCACTGCGCGAGACGGTCGCAGCCCATCACCGCATCAAGCCCGAGCAGGTGTTCGTCGGCAACGGCTCCGACGAGGTGCTCGCTCACACGTTCCACGCGCTGCTCAAGCACGACCGGCCGCTGCACTTCCCCGACATCACGTACAGCTTCTATCCGACCTATGCGCGCCTGTACGGCGTCCAGACGTCGATCGTGCCGCTCGCGGACGACTTCTCGATCCGCGTCGAAGACTATCTCGACGACGCCGGCGGCGTACTGTTTCCGAATCCGAACGCGCCGACCGGGCGCGCACTGCCGCTCGCCGACGTCGAGCGGATCGCGGCCGCGAATCCGTCGTCGGTCGTCGTGGTCGACGAAGCCTATGTCGATTTTGGCGCGCAGTCCGCGATTACGCTGATCGACCGCTACCCGAACCTGCTCGTCGTGCACACGACGTCGAAGGCGCGCTCGCTCGCCGGCATGCGCGTCGGCTTCGCGTTCGGCGATGCGGCGCTGATCGACGCGCTGAACCGCGTGAAGGACAGCTTCAACTCGTACCCGCTCGACCGGCTCGCGCAGGTTGCCGCGCAGGCCGCGTACGAAGACACCGACTATTTCAGCGCAACCTGCCGGCGCGTGATCGACAGCCGGACGCGTCTCACGCATGCGCTCGACGCGCTCGGCTTCGACATCGTGCCGTCGGCCGCGAATTTCGTGTTCGCGCGCCATCCCGCGCACGACGCGGGTGCGATTGCGGCAAAGCTGAAGGAGCGGGAAATTTTCGTGCGGCACTTCGGGCTGCCGCGGATCGACCAGCACCTGCGCATCACCGTCGGCACGGACACCGAATGCGATGCGCTCGTCGCGGCGTTGCGCGAGTTGCTGGCCTGAAACGAAAGAACCGGCGCCAGGCGGCGCCGCTCGGGAAGCGTGACGCGTGCGCCGATAGCCCAAAGCGCGCGCGTCACCGCTGGGTCACAACGCGTCGTCGCCTTTCCCGGCGGTCAACGCGTGATACTTCTCCATCAATTGCGCGTGCGATTCGTCATGCTGCGGATCGCGCGGAATGCATTCGACCGGACACACCTGCTGGCACTGCGGTTCGTCGAAATGGCCGACGCACTCGGTGCACTTGCTCGGGTCGATCACGTAGATGTCCGGGCCCATCGAAATCGCGCCGTTCGGGCACTCGGGCTCGCACACGTCGCAATTGATGCACTCGTCGGTAATCATCAAAGCCATACTGATCTCACTTCTTCAGGCCGGCGGCCGGCTTCGCGACGAAACCGGCCGGCGCCGCGTCACGCGGCAGGGCCTCCGATCGCGGCGACTTTCTCGGTCAGCCACTTCTCGACGGACGGGAACACGAACTTGCTGACATCGCCGCCCAGCTGCGCGATTTCGCGCACGATCGTCCCCGAGATGAACTGGTACTGGTCGGACGGCGTCATGAACATCGTCTCGACGTCGGGCAGCAGGTAGCGGTTCATCCCCGCCATCTGGAACTCATATTCGAAATCGGACACGGCGCGCAGGCCGCGCACGATCACGCGCGCGTTGTTGGTGCGGACGAAATCCTTCAGGAGCCCGGTGAAACTCATCACCTTCACATTCGGATAATGGCCGAGCACCTCGTTCGCAATCGTCAGACGTTCTTCCAGCGAGAAGAACGGCTTTTTCGCGCGGCTGTCGGCAACGCCGACCACCAGCGTATCAAAAATGCTCGACGCACGCCGCACGAGGTCTTCGTGCCCGCGCGTCAGCGGATCGAACGTACCGGGATACACGGCGACTACCATGTCGCTCCTCCTGTCATCACGCAAACGGGATGGCAGCCGTGCGATGCGCACGCCGCCGCCGAGATGGGCATGCGTCGCCTTTGCGGCGCACCGCCTCGTATGGAACGCGCATTATTCATCATTTTCGCGCCGCAGCAAATGATAGTGAACGGCACCTGCCTTGCCGTGCTTCACGACCTCCCAGCCCGCGAGCGCGTCGTGCGCGGCCGGATCGAGCTCCGCCCCCGTTTCGACGTACAGCGCGCCGCCTGCCGCGACGAGCGGCGCCGACAGCGTGATCGCGCGCTCGAGCGCAGCGGAATCGCCGAACGGCGGATCGAGAAACACGACATCGAACGCGCCCGGCGTGAGCCCGGCCGCGAGCCGCAGCGCATCGGCTTCGGCGACTTCGACCGCACGTGCGCCGAGCTTGTCCTTGATGGCGCGCAGCTGCTGCGCGGCGCGCGGATGGCGCTCGACCATCACGACGCTCGCCGCGCCGCGCGACGCGGCCTCGAAGCCGAGCGCGCCGGTACCCGCGAACAGGTCGAGGCAGCGCCGGCCTTCGAGATCCTGGCCGAGCCAGTTGAACAGCGTCTCGCGCACGCGATCGGGCGTCGGCCGCAGGCCGTCGAGATCGAGCACCGCGAGCGGCGTGCGTTTCCAGTCACCGCCGATGATGCGGATCGTGTGCGGCTTGCCGCGGCCAGAAGGGGCCGCCGGGCGGCCGGGAGAGGAACGGGACATACGGAATATCGACGACGGAGGGACCGGGCGCGCGCGAGGGCGCACCGCTAAACAGGCGCACGTTACCACAGCGGCGGCGCGCACTGACGCGAGCGCCACGCCGCACTGATAAAATGCACGGTTTCGGCCGCCGTGCGCCGCGCCCGCGCGAACGCAGGACGGCTCGTCCGGTGCCCCGCCGCTGGCGGCGGCCCGCCCTCTTCCCGACGTCAGACCATGTTCAGCTTCTTCAAACGATTCAAGAAAACGCAGGAGCCCGATCCGGCGGAATCGCAATCGGCCGACGCGCAGCAAACGGACGAGCCGTCCGATGCGCCCGCGGCCGAGGCCCCGCCTGCGGCCGACCTGCCGCAGGCGCCCGCGCAACCGGCCGCGCCGGCCGTCGTGATGACGGTCACGCCGACCAACGACGGACGCGACGAAGTCGTCGAGACGGTCGAAATCGTCCCGCCGCCGCTGCAGGACGCCACCGCGAAGAAATCGTGGCTCGCGCGCCTGAAAACGGGGCTCGCCAAGACGGGTTCGAGCATCACCGGCGTGTTCGTCAACACGAAGATCGACGAGGATCTGTACGAGGAGCTCGAAACCGCGCTGCTGATGTCCGACGCGGGCGTCGACGCGACCGAGTACCTGCTCGGCGCGCTGCGCGAAAAGGTGCGCACGGGCCGCCTGACCGACCCGCAGCAGGTGAAATCCGCACTGCA
This sequence comes from Burkholderia sp. BCC0405, assembly GCF_902833075.1. Classification (NCBI taxonomy): domain Bacteria; kingdom Pseudomonadati; phylum Pseudomonadota; class Betaproteobacteria; order Burkholderiales; family Burkholderiaceae; genus Burkholderia; species Burkholderia sp. BCC0405. The sequence continues at coordinate 430,774 of NZ_CADFEO010000003.1, read as the reverse complement.
CGACCTGCTCGTCGAGCTGCTGACGCCGCTCGAGAAATCGCTGATGCTCGGCCGCGCACAGCCGCTCGTGATGATGATCGCCGGCGTGAACGGTGCGGGCAAGACGACCAGCATCGGCAAGCTCGCGAAGCACCTGCAGAGCTTCGACCAGTCGGTGCTGCTGGCCGCGGGCGACACGTTCCGCGCGGCCGCGCGCGAACAGTTGGCGGTCTGGGGCGAGCGCAACAACGTGACGGTCGTGCAGCAGGAAAGCGGCGATCCGGCCGCGGTGATCTTCGACGCGGTCAGCGCCGCGCGCGCGCGTAAGATCGACGTGATGATGGCCGACACGGCCGGCCGCCTGCCGACGCAGCTCCACCTGATGGAAGAGCTGAAGAAGGTGAAGCGCGTGATCTCGAAGGCGCATGACGGCGCGCCGCACGAAGTGCTGCTGGTCATCGATGCGAACACCGGCCAGAACGCGCTTACCCAGGTCAAGGCATTCGACGACGCGCTCGGCCTCACCGGCCTCATCGTCACGAAGCTCGACGGCACCGCGAAGGGCGGGATTCTCGCCGCGATCGCGCGGCAGCGCCCGGTGCCGGTCTACTTCATCGGCGTCGGCGAGAAGGTCGAGGATCTGCAGCCGTTCAGCGCGGTCGAATTCGCGGACGCGCTGCTCGGCTGAACTCCGCCGGCACGCATCGCACAGGGCGCCTTCGGGCGCCCTTTTTCATGCGCGCCCGGTCATGCATGGCCCGGGCGCGCCGCGCTCATTCGGCGTCGGGCTGCACGCCAGGCTCGGCGGCCTTGAACGCATCGAGCGTCGACGCATGGTCGACGATCCGCTGGATCGTCGGATAGCGCGTCGTGTCGATCGAGAAACGGTTCGCGTTGAACACCTGCGGCACGAGGCACACGTCGGCAAGCGTCGGGGTGTCGCCGAAGCACAGCTTGCCGGTGCGTGGATCGCTCACGAGACGCGTCTCGAGCGTTTCGAAGCCCGCCTCGATCCAGTGCCGGTACCACGCGTTCTTCGCCTCCTCGGGCACCTTCAGCGTGTGCTTCAGGTACTTCAGCACGCGCAGGTTGTCGAGCGGATGGATTTCGCACGCGATCTGCAGCGCGACCGCACGCACATACGCGCGATCGACCGGCTGCTTCGGCAGCAGCGCCGGTTCCGGATGGGTTTCCTCGAGATATTCGATGATCGCGAGCGACTGCTGCAGCGTCGCGTCGCCGTCGATCAGCGTCGGCACGACCGCATCCGGATTCAGCGCGCGGTACGCATCCTTCAGTTGCTCGCCGCCGTCGCGCAGCATGTGCACCGGGACATAGTCGAACGGCAGCCGCTTCAGGTTCAGGGCGATTCGCACGCGGTACGACGCGGAACTGCGGAAATAGCTGTAAAGCTTCATGGGATGTCTCTCGTAGTCGTATTCGGCCGGCGACGGCACGGGCGCGGCGCAGCCGGCGCGCACCGCCGGGAACCAGAGTGTAGCGCGCCGCGCCGTGCGGCCTCGCTTGCGACGGCCGCACCCGTGCGATACTCGGGGCATTCCTCACCGCTCACAGCGCGGCCCGATGCCGGCCGCCCGCCCCACGCCCCGATGACCGCTTCCCACGATCCCGCCGCCGTTCCGTTCCCGTGCGCCCGCTTCATCAAGGAAATCGGCCGCGGCCCGAACGGCGCGCGCGCACTGTCCGCCGAGGACACGTTCGAGCTCTATCGTGCGATGCTCGACGCGCGTGTGTCGGACGTCGAACTCGGTGCGATCCTGATCGCCTATCGGCTGAAGGGCGAATCCGCCGACGAACTGGCCGCGATGCTCGCTGCCGCGCAGGCGTCGTTCGAGCCGGTGCACGTGCAGGACGCCGCGTTCCGCCCCGTGTCGATACCGAGCTACAACGGCGCGCGCAAGCAGCCGAACCTCGTGCCGCTGCTCGCGCTGCTGCTCGCGCGCGAAGGCGTGCCGGTGCTCGTGCATGGCGTCGGGCAGGATCCGGGCCGCGTGACGAGCGCCGAGATCTTCTCGGCGCTGTCACTCGCGCCGTCGACGTCGCACGATGCGATCGAGGACACGCTTGCCGAGCGCCGCGTCGCGTTCGCGTCGATCGAGGTGCTGGCGCCGCGCATTGCACGCCTGCTGTCGATGCGCAGCGTGCTCGGCGTGCGCAACTCGACGCACACGCTCGTGAAGATCCTGCAGCCGTTCGCGCCGGCCGGCCTGCGGCTCGTCAACTACACGCACCCGCCGTACCGCGACAGCCTGGCTCAATTGTTCCGCGACCATCCGGACGCCGCGCTCGGCGGCGCGCTGCTGGCACGCGGCACCGAGGGTGAAGCCGTTGCCGACACGCGGCGCCAGGTACAGGTCGACTGGCTGCACGACGGCGTATGCGACACGCTGATCGAGGCCGAGCGCTCGTCGACCGATGCGCCCCCCGTCGCCCTGCCCGAATCGCGCGATGCGGCCACGACGGCCGCGTGGACGGACGCCGTATTGCGCGGCGAAGTCCCGGCGCCCGACACGGTCACCCGGCAGGTCGCGACGATCGTGCAGATCGCCCGCATCGCGCGCTGACGGCACGCTCGCGAACCGGCTCCGCTTGCAGGGCATTTGACACGCGAGCGCATCCTGGCATAGAGTTGCCGTCATGCGTTCCTATCCGAACACCCTCCGAATTACCTCCGGCCGCCTAACGCGGCCGCTATCGCTACGACTAGCCTAAGGCTTTCGTAGCGCCGTGTGCTGTCCGCACGGTCCCTCCCGGCAGTTCCTCGCAGTACCCCTCTCGCAGTTTTTACAACCCGAAGTCGTCAGCGTTCGTCCGTCTATCCGTCGGCCGACTCGCGAAGATCATCCGCATCCGCAGCGCGTTCACGTGCCGCGGAGCGAGGCAGCGCCAACCGTCGCCCATGCCGCCCGTCTTCGCTCGCGACTTGAGACCCGAGGTCCAGAAGATGCAGCGCAATCCGCAAGACAAGTACCGTCCGTTCGAACCCGTCCGCCTCAATGGCCGCAAATGGCCGTCGCGCACCATCGAGCGCGCGCCCGTCTGGATGAGCACCGACCTGCGCGACGGCAACCAGTCGCTGATCGAGCCGATGGGCATCGAGCAGAAGCTCGAGTTCTTCGAGATGCTGGTTGCGATCGGGTTCAAGGAGATCGAAGTCGGTTTTCCGTCGGCGTCGCAGACCGACTTCGATTTCGTCCGCAAGCTGATCGACGACAAGCGGATTCCCGACGACGTGACGATCGAAGTGCTCGTGCAGGCGCGCGAAGACCTGATCGCCCGCACGTTCGACGCGCTCGAAGGCGTGCCGCGCGCGATCGTGCACCTGTACAACGCGGTCTGCCCGTCGTTCCGCCGCATCGTGTTCGGGATGTCGAAAGCCGACGTGAAAGCGCTCGCGATCGACGGCACGCGCATCATCAAGGAACACGCCGCCGCGCGCCCCGACACGCAGTGGACCTTCCAGTACTCGCCGGAAACCTTCAGCATGACCGAGTTGACGTTCGCGCGCGAGATCTGCGACGCGGTCGCGCAGACCTGGCGGCCGACCCGCGATCGCAAGATGATCGTCAACCTGCCGGCCACCGTCGAAGCCGCGAGCCCGAACGTGTTCGCCGACCAGATCGAGTGGATGGACCGCAACCTCGCGTATCGCGACAGCATCGTGCTGTCCGTTCATCCGCACAACGATCGCGGCACCGCGGTCGCAGCGGCCGAGCTTGCACTGCTCGCGGGCGCCGACCGCATCGAGGGCTGCCTGTTCGGCAATGGCGAACGCACCGGCAACGTCGATCTCGTCACGCTCGCGCTGAATCTCTACACGCAGGGCATCGATCCGGGCCTCGATTTCTCCGACATCGACGCGGTGCGCCGGGTCGTCGAACGCTGCAACCAGATTCCCGTGCATCCGCGCCATCCGTACGCGGGCGACCTCGTGTTCACCGCGTTCTCGGGCTCGCACCAGGACGCGATCCGCAAGGGCTTCGCGCAGCAGCGCCCCGACGCGGCCTGGGAAGTGCCGTACCTGCCGATCGACCCGGCCGACCTCGGCCGCAGCTATGACGCGGTGATCCGCGTGAACAGCCAGTCCGGCAAAGGCGGCGCGACGTTCCTGCTCGAACGCGGGATGGGCTTCACGCCGACGCGCCGCGTGCAGATCGAATTCAGCCATGCGGTGCAGACGCTCGCCGACGCGTCCGGCGAGGAAGTGACGGGCGACGCGATCTGTGCGCTGTTCGCGCGCGAATTCTTCGACACCGACGGGCCGGCCGCGCGCCACGGCAACGGCGCGCGCTGGCAGAACCGCGAGATCGCGACGGCGCCCGCGGCGGATACACCGCCCGACGATGCCGTGCGACAGTTGGCCGCGGCATTCGCGGCGGCCGCCGGCGCGGCGATCGACATCGCGTCGTGCGAACGCGCGCGCACGACGGATGGGCGGATCGCGGTATCGGTCGGCTGCCGGGTCGGCAATGCGCCGCTGCGGCACGGCGTCGGCCTGCACGCGGATGCGGCGAGCGCCGCGCTCGATGCGGTCGTCAGCGCGATCAACCGCTCGGCCTGGCACTGCGCGGATCACCGCGCGGCGGCCTGAGCGCCGGGTTTCGTTTCAGGGTTCAACCGTCAGCGAGCGGGGCGTGACCGCCCGTGCGCCGCGCGATCCGCGCCGCACGAGGCAGCAAAAAGCGGCCCAGAAGGCCGCTTCGGTCGGGACATGAAAAGGAGCGCCACGCGCGCTCATGTCTCGGTCGCGCACCGCGTCGCCTGCCACGCGAACAGGCTCCAACGGCCCTGTTCGTGGGTGTGGACGGAGGTATAGGCAATCGGGAAGACCAGGCCGCCGTTGTTCGTTTCCATCTCGATCAACGCGCGGCCGGTGACGATGCAGGTTTCATCGCCGACGGGCAGCACGTCCTGCGACTGGATTTCGATCTGGCGATAGCGGCGGCGGCCGGCGACGATGGCGTCGATGAACTGCTGCTTGGTTTCGCGTTTGCCGTTGGTGTGCACGAAGAAGACCTTGTCCGACAAAAGCGCGTCGAGCGCCTCGCCGTCCCCGTCCACCATCGCCCGGAACCGATCGCGCTCGAGCGCGCGGATCGCATCGACCACCTTCGCCATCGCCTGACTCCTCGGCAACGCGCACGCCGTGCGCGGGCATGCGGATCAGAAGTTGTACTGCAAGTAGAACTGGTGGAAATTTATACCAGGATTCGGCTCTTTGATACCCGCGTTAGACACATGTTCAAAACGGTAGCCGACCTGATACTGTTGCCGTTGGCCGAACTGCACGCCCACCCCCGCCGTCGGCGCGAACTGGAACGCGGTCCCCATCGAGAAATGATCCGAGATCGTCGGGTGCGTCAGCAGCCTGACGCCGCCGCCGGCCTCGATGAACGGGCGAATCTCCCCGGCGCTCTTGATGAAGCGGAACATCGGCGTCACGCCGAATTCGCCAATGCTGCTGTGGACGTTGCCGCCCGTGTGCCAGTAGCCGGCGTGTCCTTCCACGACGAACGCGAAGTGCCAGCCGCCGATTTCCCACCAGTTCCAGCCCGGATCCCACACCACGCCGAGATCGGCCTTGTCGACACCGTGGCGATCCGAAAAACCGCCGCCCGCCTGAATCCCCCATCGATCCGCGCATGCCGCGCCTGATCCGCCCAGAAGGGACGCCGCCAGCATCGCGTGCAGCGCAAGCCGGCTGCGGGGCCAGCGATTCTTCTTATTGTTCATCTGACACTCCAACTTTGTGGGTTGAATGGAGCCTGCCGCTTTGGCCGGCTCAAGCGAACTGAATGGTATGGTAAAGGACTTTTCGGATCGGCATCACAAAGCGAAATGGCTTCCTTCCGAAACGACAAAAATCGAAATCGTCTACTGATAACCATCAGAAACAACGGCTTACGGAACTTCGCTTCGCCGCCTCTGTCGCAGAATAGACTATCGACTCGACTAACTTGATAGAAAAATGGGAACTCCGATGCCCACGCTTGCTCTAAGGAATTAGCACTCATCTTGCGGGAGTGCTAAGATGGCCCACGGAATCTCATTCGAGACCGGGGGTTTGTCCCTGATTCCAAAGGAGTTTTTTAGTGAGCAACGCCCTGACCCTCCCGAACACCCTGAGCCCCACGCCGGCCAAGGCCGAATCGGCAGGCTCGCTGGCGCTCGCAGCCCAATCGATGTTGCCCGGCCAGCTCGGCAACATCGACGCGTATATTCAGGCCGTCAATCGTATTCCGCTGCTGACGGCCGAAGAGGAACGCCAGTACGCAACCGAATTCCGTGAAGACAACAATCTCGACTCGGCACGCCGCCTCGTGCTGTCGCACCTGCGGCTCGTCGTGTCGATCGCGCGCAACTACCTCGGCTACGGCCTGCCGCACGGCGACCTGATCCAGGAAGGCAACATCGGCCTGATGAAGGCCGTGAAGCGCTTCGATCCGGCTCAGAACGTGCGTCTCGTGTCGTACGCGATCCACTGGATCAAGGCCGAGATCCACGAGTACATCCTGCGCAACTGGCGCATGGTGAAGGTCGCGACGACGAAGGCGCAGCGCAAGCTGTTCTTCAACCTGCGCAGCCACAAGAAGAGCATGCAGGCGATGACGCCCGAGGAAATCGACGGCCTCGCGCAAGAGCTCAACGTCAAGCGCGAAGACGTGACCGAAATGGAAACGCGCCTGTCGGGCGGCGACATCGCGCTCGAAGGGCAGGTCGAAGACGGCGAGGAGTCGTACGCGCCGATCGCCTACCTGGCCGACTCGCACAACGAACCGACCGCCGTGCTCGCCGCGCGTCAGCGCGACACGCTGCAGACGGACGGCATCGCGCAGGCACTCGACGCACTCGACGCGCGCAGCCGCCGCATCATCGAGGCGCGCTGGCTGCACGTCGACGACGACGGCTCGGGCGGCTCGACGCTGCACGATCTCGCCGCCGAGTTCGGTGTGTCGGCGGAACGCATCCGCCAGATCGAAGCGAGCGCCATGAAAAAGATGCGCACCGCCCTCGCCGAATACGCGTAAATCGCTGCGATTTAGAGCGCTTCACCCAAAACCGCTGCCCGACCGGCAGCGGTTTTTTTTTCGCCCGTCTTTTCTCCTGCTTTTCATTCGCTTCTCCGCCCGCTTCATCACTCGTTTCCGCGCCGATTAATTGACCTGATTCGTCAGGCAATAGGCCGTTTGCAGGCCCCTTCCGCATAACCTTGATCTGCCTCAAGTTTCGGCCCGTGTTTCGCGACGGTCTGCCGCAGCGCAGCACTCGGAATCGGAAAGCCGTCCTTTTAAAATTGGCATGTCAGGCGCAAAAGGATTAAAACAGCTTCACGGCCGTCATAAATCCGACGTAAAGTCGCCCCAAATTCGACGTAAATCGATTCAGGATAATCGCCTTGATCTCGATCAATAAAGAGCCCGCGCCGCCTCCCCCGCGGCCGGCCGGCACGATCGGCTGGCGCGCGCGCATCGCCGCGTGGGCTCGCGGCCCCACCCTCGCCCGCGACATCACCCTGGTGCTGATCGTCAAGCTGATCCTCCTGATGTCGCTCAAATACGCATTCTTCAATCATCCGCAGGCCGAGCACATGGCGCTTGCGCCTGCCGTCGTCGCCGAGAAACTGCTCTCGGTACCGGCGCCAGCACCCACCGAGGGAGACCACCATGATAAGTAGTGAAGTCGTCGATCTGTCGCGTCTGCAGTTCGGCATCACGGCGCTCTACCACTTCCTGTTCGTGCCGCTGACGCTCGGCCTGTCCTGGCTGCTCGTCATCATGGAAGCTGTTTACGTGATGACCGGCAAACAGGTCTACAAGGACATGACCCAGTTCTGGGGCAAGCTGTTCGGCATCAACTTCGCGATGGGCGTAACCACCGGCATCACGCTCGAATTCCAGTTCGGCACGAACTGGTCGTACTACTCGCACTATGTCGGCGACATCTTCGGCGTACCGCTCGCGGTCGAAGGCCTGATGGCGTTCTTCCTCGAATCGACGTTCGTCGGCCTGTTCTTCTTCGGCTGGAACCGCCTGTCGAAGGTCAAGCACCTGATGGTCACGTTCCTCGTCGCGCTCGGCTCGAACCTGTCCGCGCTGTGGATCCTCGTCGCGAACGGCTGGATGAACAACCCGGTCGGCGCCGAGTTCAACTATCAGACGATGCGCATGGAGTTGACGAACCTGTTCGACGTGCTGTTCAACCCGGTCGCGCAGGTGAAATTCGTGCACACGGTGTCGGCCGGCTACGTGACGGCTGCGATGTTCGTGCTCGGCATCTCGTCGTGGTACCTGCTGAAAAAGCGCGACACCGATTTCGCGCTGCGCTCGTTCGCGGTCGCGGCCGGCTTCGGCCTCGCGTCGACGCTTTGCGTGATCGTGCTCGGCGACGAGTCGGGCTACACGACCGGCGAAGTGCAGAAGATGAAGCTCGCCGCGATCGAGTCCGAATGGGAAACGCAGCCGGCGCCCGCCTCGTTCACGCTGATCGGCCTTCCGAACCAGGAAGAACAGCGTACCGACTACGCGATCAAGATTCCGTATGCGCTCGGCCTGATCGCGACGCGCTCGGTCGACGAACCCGTGGTCGGCCTGCGCGAACTCGCGAAGCACAGCGAGGAGCACATCCAGAGCGGGATGATCGCGTACGGCGCGCTGCAGAAGATGAAGGAAGGCGACGCGAGCGCGGCCACGCGCGAACTGTTCGACCAGCACAAGCAGTATCTCGGCTACGGGCTGATGCTCAAGCAGTTCACGCCGAATGTGGTCGATGCGACGCCCGAGCAGATCAAGGCCGCCGCCATGAAGACGATCCCGCCGGTCGCGCCCGTGTTCTTCTCGTTCCGGATCATGGTGTTCCTCGGTTTCCTGTTCCTCGCGACCTTCGTCGCCGCGTTCTGGTTCTGCGCGCGCCGCCAGTTGCTGCAGGACAACCGCCGCTGGTTCCTGCGCTATGCGGTGTGGGCGATTCCGCTGCCGTGGCTTGCCGCGGAATTCGGCTGGGTCGTCGCCGAGCTCGGCCGCCAGCCCTGGACGATCGCGGGCATCCTGCCGACGCATCTGTCCGCGTCGAGCCTGACGCCCACGGACCTGTACCTGAGCCTCGCCGGTTTCATCGCGTTCTACACGGTGCTGTTCGTCATCGAGATCAAACTGATGTTCAAGTACGCGCGCCTCGGCCCGTCGTCGCTGCATACCGGCCGTTATCACCACGAAATCGCGGCCGCCAGCGAGCGCGCCCCGGCGTGAGCACGCACCTGAAACGGAACAAGGAATCGCTATGGACTATGCAACTCTCAAGCTGATCTGGTGGCTGCTCGTCGGCGTGCTGCTGATCGGTTTCGCCGTCACCGACGGCTTCGACATGGGCGCGACCGCGCTGCTGCCGTTCCTCGGCAAGACCGACGAGGAACGCCGCATCATCGTCAACACCGTCGGCGCGACGTGGGAAGGCAACCAGGTGTGGCTGATCACGGCCGGCGGCGCGATGTTCGCAGCCTGGCCGCTCGTCTACGCGGCGTCGTTCTCCGGCTTCTACTTCGCGATGCTGCTCGTGCTGTTCGCGCTATTCTTCCGGCCGGTGGGCTTCGACTACCGCAGCAAGCGGCCGGACCCGCGCTGGCGCGCGGGCTGGGACTGGGGCCTGTTCGTCGGCGGCTTCGTGCCGGCGCTCGTGTTCGGCGTCGCGTTCGGCAACCTGCTGCAAGGCGTGCCGTTCAAGTTCGACAGCGACCTGCGCGTGACCTACTACGGCGGCTTCTGGGCGCTGCTGAACCCGTTCGCGCTGTTGTGCGGGCTCGTCAGCCTCACGATGCTCGTCGCGCACGGCGCGGCGTTCATCAAGATGAAGACGGAAGGCGCGATCGCACGCCGTGCGTCGGTCGCATTGCGGGCGGCATCGTTCCTCGCGGTCGTGCTGTTCGTACTGGCCGGCGTGCTGGTCGCGTCGACTATCGGCGGCTTCCACATCACGCACGCCGCGCCGACCGATACGGTCGCGAACCCGCTGCTCAAGGACGTCGCTGCCGGCTCGGGCCTGTGGCTCGCGAACTACGGCGAGTATCCGTGGATGATCGCGGCGCCCGTCGTCGGGATCGCGGGCGGCCTGTTCGCGCTGCTGCTCGCCGGCTCGAAGCAGGAAAAGACGGCGTTCTTCTGCACAGGCCTGATGATCGCCGGCGTGATCCTGACCGCCGGCTTCTCGATGTTCCCGTTCATCATGCCGTCGTCGCTCGACCCGCGCAGCAGCCTGACCGTGTGGGATTCGACGTCGAGCCACATGACGCTGCAGGTGATGCTGTTCGCGGTGATCGTGTTCCTGCCGCTCGTCCTGCTCTACACGGGCTGGGTGTATCGCGTGATGCGCGGCAAGGTCACGCGCGAAGTGCTCGAAGAGAACACGCATTCGATGTATTGATGCTCTGAACCGGGCCGGGGCGCGCACGCGCCCTCGCCCACCGTTTCGCAAGGAGTCGGATCATGTGGTATTTCAGCTGGATTCTCGGTATCGGCGTCGCGCTGTCGTTCGGCATCGTCAATGCGATGTGGCTCGAAGCGCGGCAGAAGACGCAGGAAGCACGCGTTCGCCACGACTGACGCGGGTGCGGCCGATCGCGCCGCCGCCGTCCCGAAGGAACCTCGCCTTGTGCGAGGTTTTTTTTCGTCCCCGCCGGACAGGCCCGGCGTGCCGATGCCAATTTAGCGCCAGATTGATACCACTTGAATACCAATAAAAGGTTTCATATGATCTTTGGACACGGCCGCAGACAGGCCGAATCCATCTGGTGGGGGAGACATGCAAGTCCCGTATGTGGCGCGCGCGTGCGCGCCGTCTCGTCGACGGCGTGCGACGGCCGGTTGCGCGTCGTTGGCGAGCGTTGCCGTATTCGTCCGCGCGGATTGCGTGCGTGCCTTCGCCATCGGGCGCACCGCCCCGGCAGCACCCGCCGCTGTCGTGCGCCGCCGATGAAGACGCGTACCCGCCCGCGCCGATCCGACCGGCACGCCTGCCCGCCCCCCGTTCCGTAACGCACGCGCACGCGTGCCGACTGCGCGCGGAAAAGCCGCATCGCCCGCGCACCCTGTTGTCCCCGCAGCTCCGTTGAAAGACCCGCTCGCAGCGACGTCATCCCGTGACGCCGCCACGCCCCTTTTTCTCAGGAGTCCGCATGAAGCGAATCTTGTCCACCCTGTTTGCCGGCCTGACGGTCGCGGCACTGTCGCCGGTCGCGCTCGGCGCGCTGCCCGCGTCGAGCGCTGCGGTCGCGACGACCGGCGCCGCACGTCCCCCCGTGCCGCCGGCCGATCTCGCGGCGCGGCTGTCGAACGGCCTCGCGCTGCGCGTCGCCGTCGACAACAATCACGCGGCCGCGGCCGGCGTGCCGTGCGCCGATCTCGGCGCCGACGGTGCGGCCTGCGCGACGGGCCGCCTGATCCTGCAGAACCGCGGCCACCAGGCGATCGCCGACGGCGGCTGGAAGCTCTACCTGCACAGCATCCGCCGCCTGCTGCGGATCGACCGCCCCGGCTTCGCGCTGCGGCGGCTCACCGGCGACCTGTACGAGCTGACGCCGCAGCCGGGCTCGGTGCGGCTTGCGCCGGGCGAGCGCATCGAGCTGCCGTTCGTCGCCGAATACTGGCTGCTGCGCTACAGCGACGTGATCCCGCGCCCGTACGTGGTCGTCGATGGCGCGCCGCCCGCGGTGCTCCGCTACAACGACACCGACGACGAGCTGCGCTACGTCGAATCGCTGCCGGCCGACGCGCAGAACACCTCGACCGGCAATGCGCCGCCCGTGGCCGCGCGGCCCGATGCGAGCCGCGCGCTGCCGAGCGTGAAGCGCGAGCAGCCGCTGCCCGGCACGCTCGACCTGCGCGGCGTCGAGCTCGCGCTACCCGATCTACCGGACGCACAGGTCGCGGCGCTGCGCGAACGCGCGACGACACTCGGGCTCGACGGCGCGCGCGTGCCGGTGCGTGGCGCCGTCGCGCCGCGCCGGCTGCCGGCCGACATCGCGATACCGGGCGGCTATCGGCTCGCAATCGGGCCGCGCGGCGTGCTGATCGAAGGCTACGATCGCGCCGGCCTCTACTACGGCGTGCAGACGCTCTACTCGCTCGCACCCGCCGGCGGCGGCCCGATCCCGGCGATGCGGGTCGAAGATGCGCCGCGCTTCACGCATCGCGGAATGCACGTCGATCTCGCGCGCAACTTCAAGCACCCGGCCACGCTGCGCCGCCTGATCGACCAGATGAGCGCGTACAAGCTCAATCGCCTGCACCTGCATCTGTCCGACGACGAAGGCTGGCGCATCGAGATTCCCGGCCTGCCCGAACTGACCGAGATCGGGGGACGCCGCTGCCACGACCCGAGCGAGACGCGCTGCCTGCTGCCGCAGCTCGGCTCCGGCCCGGACAACCGCTCGGGCGGCGGCTACCTGACGCGTGACGACTACGTGTCGCTGGTGCGCTACGCGGCCGCGCATTTCGTCGAGATCGTCCCCGAGATCGACATGCCCGCGCATGCGCGCGCGGCCGTCGTGACGATGGAGGCACGTTACAAGCGGCTGCATGCAGCCGGCCGCGAGCAGGAAGCGAACGCATACCGGTTGCTCGATCCGCAGGACACCTCGAACCTGACGACGGTGCAGTTCTACGACCGGCGCAGCGACCTGAACCCCTGCGTGCCGGGCGCGCTCAATTTCGCATCGAAGGTGATCCGCGAGATCGCCGCGATGCATGCCGACGCGCAGGCGCCGCTGCACATCTGGCACTACGGCGGCGACGAGGCGAAGAACATCTTCCTCGGCGCGGGCTTCCAGCCGCTGAACGGCACCGATCCGAACAAGGGGCGCATCGATCTCGCCACGCAGGACAAGCCGTGGGCGCGTTCGCCCGCGTGCACGGCACTGCTCCGGCGCGGCGAGATCAAGTCGATCGACGAGTTGCCGACGCGTTTCGCGCAGCAGGTGAGCGCGGCGGTCAACGCGAACGGAATCGACACGATGGCCGCGTGGCAGGACGGCATCAAACATGCAAACGGGCCGCAGGACTTCAGCACGCGCCACGTGATGGTGTCGCTGTGGGACACGATCTTCTGGGGCGCATCGGATAGCGCGCGCGACCTGAGCGGCAAGGGCTACCTGACGGTGCTGGCACTGCCCGACTACCTGTACTTCGACTTCCCGTACACGCTCAACCCGCGCGAGCGCGGCTACTACTGGGGCTCGCACGCGACGGACGAGTACAAGGTGTTCTCGCTCGCGCCCGAGAACCTGCCGCAGAACGCCGAAGTCATGGGCGACCGTGACGGCAACGCGTTCGAGGTCACGGGCACGGGCCCCGCGCCACGCATCGAAGGCATGCAGGGGCAGGCGTGGGGCGAGGTGATGCGCAACGACACCTTCCTCGAGTACATGGCCTATCCGAGGCTGCTCGCGCTGGCCGAGCGCGCCTGGCACCAGGCCGACTGGGAGCTGCCGTATGCGGCCGGCGTGCGCTTCAAGCGCGGCGACACGCATCACGTCGACATCGCCGCGCTGCAGCGCGACTGGGCCGGCTTCGCGACGCTGCTCGCGCAACGCGAATTGCCGAAGCTCGACCGGGCCGGCGTCGGCTACCGGAAGCCGACCTTCACGCTGACGAATCCGTGATCCGCTGAGCGACCAGGCGATGCGCGATGCTGGCGGGCGCATCGCACCTTCATCCGCGCCAAGCAAAAACGGCTTGCGACGCATCGCAAGCCGTTTTCGTTTTGCCGGCCGGCCCGAACCCGCATCGCGGATCGGGCCGGCTTCATCGCATCAGGCCGGCTGTGCGGCCGCCCCGCCGCCCGACGGCGGCAGGCGCGCGCCGAGCTGTTCGGCATAGCGTGCCGCCGCGTTGCCGCAGACGATGTGGAACGTGTCGAGCGACACCCACGCGACGTCGAGCGCACCGAGACGATCGCGATCGACCGCCGACGGATCGCGCACGACCACCCGCAGGCGCGTGGTCGCGACCGCATCGAGCGACACGACGTTGGTCGCGCCGCCGAACACCGCGAGCCAGCGCGTCGGCTCCGGATCGAGCGGGCCGGCGGCCGCGCCGGTGACGGGCTGCGCCGCGGCAGCCGTCGCCGTCGATGCTGCGCCTGCCGCGCCGCTGCCGATGGCGGCACGCATCTCGTCGGCGATGATGTCGGCCTCGGGCCCGATGATCACCTGCACGCTGTTGCCGCCGCGCTTGAGCACGCCGCGCGCGCCGATCGACTTCAGTTCCGGCTCCGAGACCTTCTCCGGATCGACGACGGTCAGGCGCAGGCGCGTCGTGCAGGCGTCGACGACCGACAGGTTGCCTGCCCCGCCGAGCGCGGCGATGTAGCGCTGCGCGCGCGGCGCGGCGGCAACCGCCGCGGCGCCGGCAGCCGGTGCGACGAAGCCGCCCGATGCGTACGATTCGACTGCCGAATCGGCCGATGCCGGCTCACGGCCCGGCGTGGCCATGTTGAACTTGCGGATGAAGAAGCGGAACAGTCCGTAGTACGCGGCGCCGTACGCGATGCCGAGCGGGATCGCGATCCAGCCCTTCGTCGACAGCCCGTAGTTCAGCACGTAGTCGATCGCGCCGGCCGAGAACGTGAAGCCGAGCTTTACGCCGAGGATCTGGCAGATCGCGAGCGACAGCCCCGTCAGCACCGCGTGGATCACGTACAGCACCGGTGCGAGGAACATGAAGCTGAATTCGATCGGCTCGGTCACGCCGGTCAGGAACGACGTGAGCGCCATCGAGAACAGCAGGCCGCCGACCATCGCGCGGCGTTCCTTCGGCGCTTCGTGCAGCATCGCCAGGCACGCGGCCGGCAGGCCGAACATCATGATCGGGAAGAAGCCGGCCATGAAGGTGCCCGCGGTCGGGTCGCCCGCGAAGAAGCGGTGCAGGTCGCCGTGCACGATCTCGCCGCCGGCGGGCGGCGTGAAGTTGCCGAACACGAACCATGCGAGCGAGTTGATGATGTGGTGCAGGCCCGTGACGAGCAGCAGGCGGTTCAGGAAGCCGAACACGAACGCACCGATCGCGCCCGCCGTCGTCAGCCACTGGCCGGCCGCGTCGATCGCATGCTGGACCGGCTGCCATACATACCCGAACACGATGCCGAGCACCACGCAGGCCAGCCCCGTGATGATCGGCACGAACCGTTTCCCGCCGAAGAACGCGAGGTAGTCCGGCAGCTTGATGTCCTTGTAGCGGTTGTACAGCAGGCCCGCCACGACACCGGCGATGATCCCGGACAGCACGCCCATGTTCAGCTTGGGATCGATGTCCTTCATGATCGCGGTTTCGATCAGGTAGCCGATCGCGCCCGCGAGCGCCGCCACGCCGTTGTTGTCCTTCGCGAAACCGACCGCCACGCCGATCGCGAACAGCAGCGGCAGGTTGTCGAAGATCGCGCCGCCGGCGTCGGCGATCATCTTGATGTTGAACACGTCGGGCTGACCGAGTCGCAGCAGGATGCCGGCAACCGGCAGTACCGCGATCGGCAGCATCAGCGCCCGGCCCAGGCCCTGTATTTTCAGAAACGGATTCCCGTTCATTCAGTCCTCCAATCCTTGTCTCGTCGTTAAGCGTCGTTGACCTAATTGCTTTCGTAGTGAAACGGGTCGCGAGCCTGCCTTCGACGTTCAGTCGAGCGGCCAGACCTCGCGGCTTGCTGCCCTTACCGCCTGCGCCGAATCGAGTGCGAGCAGATCCTGCGCGCGCTGACGGCACAACGGGTAATCGAGACGGCGCACCCGCGCCTTGATGCCCGGCACCGACACCGGGTCGACCGACAGTTCGGTCACGCCGAGGCCGACCAGGATCGGCACCGCGAGCGGATCGCCGCCGAGCGCGCCGCACACGCCCACCCACTTGCCGTGCTTCGCGGCGCCGCGCACCGCGATGTCGATCAGGCGCAGCACGGCCGGATGCAGGCCGTCGGATTGCGCTGCCAGGTCGGCCTGGCAGCGGTCCATCGCGAGCGTGTACTGCGTCAGGTCGTTGGTGCCGATCGACAGGAAATCCGCGTGCTGCGCGAGCTGGTCGGCCAGCAGCGCGGCCGACGGCACCTCGATCATCACGCCGACTTCGATCGGCTCGGTGCGCCCCTGCGCGCGCGCGAATTCGTCGATGCGCTTGCGCAACCGCACGAGCTCGCCCGCGTCGGTGACCATCGGCAGCAGGATGCGCACCGCGCCGAACGGCTTCACCGCGAGCAGGCCCTGCAACTGATCGTCGAGCAGGTCGGGGCGCACCTGCGCGAGACGGATGCCGCGCAGGCCGAGCGCCGGGTTCGGTTCGGGCGGCAGCGTCAGGTAGTCGACTTCCTTGTCGGCGCCGACGTCGAGCGTGCGGATGATCGCCGTGCGGCCCTGCAATGCGTCGACGATCGACTGGTAGCTCTGCTGGTGTTCGACGACCGTCGGTGCAGCCTGGCGATGGATGAACATCAGTTCGGTGCGCAGCAGGCCGACCGCGTCGGCGCCGTTGTCGACCGCGGTATTCGCGTCGTCGAGCGTCGCGATGTTCGCGGCGACCTCGATCGCACGGCCATCGACGGTCGAGGCGGCAACGCCCGCCAGTTGCCGGTTCGCCTCGCGCACGCCGTCCAGGCGCTGGCGCTCGTGCCGCGCGCGCTCGACGTCGAGTGCGGTCGGCGCGTGCTCGAGCCGGCCCGCGCTTGCATCGACGACGACCTGCGTGCCGTCCGGAATCGCGTACAGTGCATCGCCGACCGCGACCAGCGCCGGAATGCCGAGCTGCCGCGCGATGATTGCCGCATGCGACGTCGCGCCGCCGCGCGCCATCACGAGCGCGGTCACGCGCTGGCGATCGAGCGACGACAGGTCGGACGGCGTGAATTCCTCGGCCGCGAGCACGGCCTCGTCGGGGAGCGCCCGCGCCGCGCCGTTCGTGTGGCCGAGCGCGCGCAGCACGCGCTTCTCGATGTCGCGCAGGTCGGCTGCGCGTTCGGCGAGCAGCGCATCGTCGAGCTTCGACAGCGTGTCGATCTGCGTGCGGATCGTCGCGCGCCATGCGAAGCCCGCGCTTTTGCCGAGGCTGATCAGGTCGCGCGCCGCGTCGATCAGCGTCGGATCCTCGAGCAGCACGCGGTGCACCGCGAAGATGCCCGCTTCGCCGACCGCGCCGCGCGCCGATGCGTTGCGCACCGTTTCGTCGAGTTCCGCATCGACGGACTTCAGCGCCTGGTCGAGCTGACGGCTTTCCGTGGCCGGCGTGCCGGCAGCCTGCTCGGGCGGCACAATTTCCGCATCGTCGAGACGCACCAGCGTGCCGACCGCGATACCGGGCGCCGCGCACACACCCGCGAGCGTGTTCGGGTCGATCGGGGCACCCACGTTGCGCACGACCGTCTGCGGCGCGGGCGACCTCAGCCGCGCCGGTTTTTCCTCGACTTCACCGTGCGCTTCGCGCAACAGCTCGTGCTCGACCGCATCGACGGCCTGCTGCGCGTGCGCGCCACGGCCGACCAGTTCGACCGTCGCGCCTTCCCCGGCGCCGAGGCCGAGCAGGCCGACGACGCTCGCGATCGATGCCTTGCGGCCGTCGAACAGCACGTCGACGGTCGCGTCGAACCCGCGCACGGCTTCACGCGCACGTGCGGCCGGCCGCGCATGCAGGCCGCCCGGCTGCGCCAGCACGATTTCGCGGCGCACTTCGTTCCCCGCCGCGGCGCTGGTTTGCGCTGCCTGCGCGGCCGCTTCGCCCTTGCCGCGCAGCGCCAGCAGCGGCGTCTCGCCAGCCGTCGCGAAACCGCTGGCGCGCTCGACGACCTCGAACGCATCCGAGTTCGCGATCGCGATCACCGACACGAGCGAATGCGCGCTGCGCGCCACCGCGTCCTGGTCGAACTCGATCAGCAGCGTGCCCGCCTCGACACGCGCGCCGGCCTCGACGTGCGCGATGAAGCCCTGCCCGTTCAGTTCAACGGTATCGATGCCGATGTGCAGCAGCACTTCCGCGCCTTGCGGCGT
This sequence comes from Burkholderia sp. BCC0405, assembly GCF_902833075.1. Lineage (NCBI taxonomy): Bacteria > Pseudomonadati > Pseudomonadota > Betaproteobacteria > Burkholderiales > Burkholderiaceae > Burkholderia > Burkholderia sp. BCC0405. The sequence continues at coordinate 412,767 of NZ_CADFEO010000003.1, read as the reverse complement.
CGTGATCGTCACGGCATGGCCCGTACGGGCGAGATGCGACACGACGCCCGCGCACGGCGCGACGAGCTGGCCCGCGAGCGGGTCGATGCCGATGCCGTCGCCGAACATCCCGCCGGAGAACACCGGATCGGGCACGTCGGCCAGCGCGACGATCGGCCCCGTCAACGGGGCAAGCAGGACGATCTGATCGGGGGTGGGGCTCTTCAACTGGGACTCCTCGGCACGTCTCATCGGCTGTCTCGGCTATCAGTGCGTTTCGGTGACTTTGTTCAGGTGGCGCGGCGTGTCGGGATTGCGGCCGCGCGCGACGGCAAGATCCGCTGCCATCACGTAGAACGAAAGAATGGCGGCGATCGGATCGAGCGCCGGATGGGCGGACTGCGCGAGCGGCAGCACCGTGCCCGATGTGCCGGGCGTGCCGGCGGGCGCCGCGAGCAGCACGGCGGCGCCGCGGGCGCGCATGTCTTCGGCGAGCTGCAGCAGGCCGGCCTGCTCGGGCCCCGGCGGCGCGAACACGAGCAGCGGATAGTCGCGGTCGATCAGCTCCATCGGGCCGTGACGGACTTCGGCGCTCGAGAACGCCTCGGCCTGGATGCCGGACGTTTCCTTCAGCTTCAGCGCGGCTTCCTGCGCGATCGCGAGGCCCAGGCCGCGGCCGATCACGATCATCCGTTCGACACCCGCCAGCGCGGCAACGGCCTGCGACCAGTCGAGCTGGCCAGCCTGCGCGAGCACGTCGGGCAGGCCGCGCAGCGCGGTCATCAGCGCGGCGTCGCGCTGCCAGTAGGCCACGATCTGCGCGGACAGCGACAGCATCGCGATATAGCTCTTGGTCGCGGCCACCGACAGTTCGGGGCCGGCGAGCAGCGGCAACTGGTGCTCGCACGCATCGGCGAGCGGCGAGGGCAGCACGTTCACGGCGGCGACGGTGCGCGCGCCGGCTTCGCGCAGCGCGGCCATCGTGTTGACGAGATCGGGGCTCTTGCCCGACTGGGAGAACGCGATCGCGAGCTGGTCCTGCACCTTCAGCGGCGCCTGCTGCAGCGTCGCGACCGACATCGGCAGCGACGCGACCGGCACGCCGAGGCGGCTCATCGTCAGGCTCGCGAAATAGCTCGCGGCGTGATCCGAGCTGCCGCGCGCGACCGTCAGCGCGACGGCCGGCGGGTGATCGAGCAATTGGCCGGCGAGCGCTTCGACGCGCGTGGTGTCGGCGATCTGCGCGGCGACGACCTGGGCGGACTCGCGCGCTTCCTTAAGCATATTCGACAATCGATTCTCCTTCGACGTAAGTCGCGGTGAGGTTCAGGTCGCGATCGAACACCGCGAGGTCGGCCCATGCGCCGCGCTCGAGGCGGCCGCGATCGGCGATGCCGAGATAGTCGGCCGCATAGCGCGACATCCGGTTCGACACGTCGGCGATCGGCAGGCCGAGCGACACGAGGTTGCGCAGCGCCTGGTCCATCGTCAGCGTGCTGCCGGCGAGCGTGCCGTCGGCGAGCCGCACGCCGCCGAGGCACTTCGTCACGTGCTGGCTGCCGAGCCGGTATTCGCCGTCGGGCATCCCGGTGGCGGACGTGCTGTCGGTCACGACGTACAGGCGCGGGATCGCGCGCAGCGCAGCACGAATCGCGCCCGGGTGGACGTGCAGCAGGTCTGGGATGATTTCCGCGTATTCGGCATGCGCAAGCGCCGCGCCTACCAGGCCCGGGTTGCGGTGATGCAGCGGCGACATCGCGTTGAACAGATGCGTGAAGCCGCACGCGCCGTGCTTGAGCGCGGCCACCGCGTCGTCGTAGGTCGCGAGCGAATGGCCGAGCTGCACGCGCACGCCGCGCGCGGCCATCTCGCCGATGATCTCGATGTGGCCGGCGATTTCCGGCGCGAGCGTGACAACGCGGATCGGTGCGATCGACAGGTACTTCAGCACTTCGTCGAGCACGGCCGACACGGCCGCGTCGGGTTGCGCGCCGAGCTTGCCGGGGTTGATGTACGGCCCTTCGAGGTGCACGCCGAGCACGCGCGCGCCGCCCGGCGTGCGGGTGCGTGCAACGCTGCCGAGGTTGCCGACGACTTTCATCAGTTCGTCGCGCGGCGCGGTCATCGTCGTCGCGAGCAGGCTCGTCGTGCCGAATTGCGCGTGCGTGCGGGCGATCGTCTCGATCGCGTCGCCGCCTTCCATCACGTCGGCGCCGCCGCCGCCGTGCACGTGCAGGTCGATGAAGCCGGGCAGGATGTAAGGCGCGTCGTTCTTCGCGGGATCGACGGGCTTGCCGTCAAGCGTGGTGATGCGGCCGTTCTCGCTATCGAGCGAACCGTGAATCCAGCCGTCGGGGGTAAGGATGTTTCCAGTCAGCATGACGTTCTCTTGATGATCTGGTGACGCGGGCATCCGCGTCGTGATTTGCAAATCCGTGTCGTTGCTTCACGCGGGTCGCGCGCGTGCAGTCTCGCGCGTCAGCGTTTCAGTTCGGCGACGAAGTCGTAGTAATCGTCGCGGCAATACGTTTCACTCACTTCGATCGCGCGCTGGTCGGCGCCGTAGCCGATCCGCGTGATCACCAGCAGCGCCGAACCCGGCTTCACCGCCATCCATTTCGCGATCGCGTGGGTCGCGTTCGCCGCGCGAAAGTGCTGCAGCGCGCGCACGACGGTCATCCCGCGCGCTTCGAGGTATTCGTACAGCGACGCGCCGAGCACCTGCGGATCGGGCACCACCGCGGCCGGCAGCGTCGAGTGCTCGACGGCCATCACGATGCCGTCCGCGCGGCGCAGCCGTTCGAGTCGCGCCACCGTCGCGCCGGGCGCGAGGCCGAGACGCGTGATCTCGTCGCGGTTTGCGGCGCGCAGCGTGCGCGACAGCCATACCGAATCGGGCACGAAGCCGCGCTGCCGCATCTTCGCGGTGAAGCCGACGAGACGCGACAGCGGATCGGCAACGCGCGGCGTGATGAAGCTGCCCGCCCCGCGCGCCCGCTTGATCAGCCCCTGCTCGACCAGCAGCGCGAGTGCGCGACGGGCCGTGATCCTCGACACACCGACCGACACCGACAGCAGCCGCTCCGACGGCAGCGCCTCACCGGCCCGCCATGCGCCGGCGTGGATCGCACTCGCCAGGTTGCGGGCGAGCTGCAGATAAAGCGGCGTGTCGCTGAGGGGATCGGGCGCCAGTTCGGACCAGCCGGTTTCCATGTGCCTCCGGGTGTCGGACGACGGCCTCGGGCCGTCGAAAGTGAGGGCATTATATAACCACCATAATACCAGTCAACGAACTGGTATTAGTGGTACAGGAATCGCCGAAAGCCTTGCCAGGCAAGCGGTTTAGTTCCAACAAACCTTTTGTTTAAAACAAAGTACCGGATAGGGATTTACCCGGATTGGTATGCAAGGGGACAGTTCAAGTACGCGTCTCGGCCGGCTTTTGGGCGCGAATATGAGACCTGAATAGAACCAGTTGAGCCGACTGGTATGCACGGGTGACGGCAGGCGCGCCGCGACCGCCACGGTGCGTCAGTGGAATTCGCGGCTCGCTGTGCGCAGGCCGCCGAGCAGCGGCGTCAGATCCTCGAAGTGTTGTGCGACGAGGTGCCTCACGTCGCTCACGACCTGCCACACGCCGGACGCCGCGAGCAGCCGCGAATCGAGGGTTTCGCGGCGCTGCCGCGCGAGCAGTTCGGGCCGGACGATCAGGTTCACGCAGCCGGTTTCGTCCTCGAGCGTCATGAACATCACGCCTTTCGCGGTGCCCGGCATCTGCCGTGCGGTCACGAGCCCGCACGCGCGCGCGAGCCGGCCATCGGGGCGGTCATGCAATTCGGCCGCGGACGACAGGCGCCGCGCGCGCAGCTCGGGCCGCAGCAGCGCGACGGGATGGCGGTTCAGCGTGAGGCCGGTGGTGTGATAGTCGGCGAGGATCTCGTCGGCTTCCGACGGCGCGCCGAATGCGGGCTTCTCCACTTCGTCGATCGGCGCGGCAGCGAGCAGGTCGCGCTCGGGGGCTGCTGCGACCGCTTGCCACAATGCGTCGCGGCGATGGCCGGCGAGCGTCGCGAGCGCGTTCGCGGCGGCGAGCGCTTCGAGGTCGCGGCATTCGAGCTGCGCGCGGCGCGCGAGGGTGTCGACACTGTCGAACGGGCCGGCTGCGCGTGCCGCTTCGATGCGGCGCGCGGCGGCTTCGCCGAGACCGCGCACGAGCGACAGGCCGAGCCGCACAGCGGGCTGGCCGCGCGGAGGCGGCTGGTCGGGCAGCGCTTCCAGCGACGCTTCCCAGTTGCTTTGCGTCACGTCGATCGGCAGCACCTGCACGCCGTGCCGCTTCGCGTCCTGCACGAGTTGCGACGGCGGGTAGAAACCCATCGGCTGGCTGTTCAGCAATGCGGCGAGGAAGATCGCCGGTTCGTGGCATTTGAGCCAGCTGCTGGCGTACGCGAGTTTCGCGAAGCTTGCCGCATGGCTTTCGGGGAATCCGTAATCGCCGAAGCCCTTGATCTGTTCGAAGATCTGTTCGGCGAAGTCGGGTGGATAGTCGCGCTCGCGCATCCCGTCGACGATCTTGCGGTGATATTTCTCGAGATTGCCCTTGCGCTTCCACGCGGCCATCGCGCGGCGCAGCTCATCGGCCTCGCCGGGCGTGAAGCCTGCCGCGATCATCGCGATCTGCATCACCTGCTCCTGGAAGATCGGCACGCCGTACGTACGTTCGAGCGCGGGCTTCAACTCCTCCTTCGGATAACTGACCTTTTCGATTCCCCGGCGCCGTTTCAGATAGGGGTGCACTGCCCCGCCCTGGATCGGCCCCGGCCGCACGATCGCCACCTCGATCACCAGATCGTAGTAAGTCTTCGGGCGCAGGCGCGGCAGCATCGACATCTGCGCGCGCGATTCGATCTGGAACACGCCGACTGTGTCGGCGCGACAGATCATGTCGTAGGTCGCCTTGTCATCCTGCGGAATATGCTTCAGCGTGAACGGCTCGCCGCCCGGTTTCGGCGGCCCGCGCCATGCGGTGCGCATGTCGAACGCGCGATGCAGCGCCGACAGCATGCCGAGCGCGAGCACGTCGACCTTCATCAGCTTGAGCGATTCGAGATCGTCTTTATCCCACTGGATCACGCGCCGCCCGTCCATCGCCGCGTTCTCGACGGGCACGAGCCGCGTGAGCTTGCCGCGGCTGATCACGAAACCGCCCGAGTGCTGCGACAAGTGGCGCGGAAAGTTGAGCAGTCGCCCCGACAGTTCGGCCCATGCGCGAATCATCGGCGTCGCCGGGTCGAGCCCGGTCGTCGCGAATTGCTGCAACAGGTCACGGCTGCCGTCGAACCAGCGATGCCCCTTCGCGACGCGATCGATCAGCATCGGATCGACACCGAGCGCCTTGCCGGTTTCGCGCAGCACGCCGCGCGGACGATAGGTCGAAACGGCCGCCGCGAGCGCCGCGCGATCCTTGCCGTATTTCTTGTAGATATGCTGAATCACTTCCTCCCGACGCTGATGCTCGAAGTCGACGTCGATGTCGGGCGGCTCGCCACGCTCCTCGCTGATGAAACGCTCGAACAGCATCGTGCTCTGATCGGGGTCGACCTCGGTGATGCCCAGGCAGTAACAGACTACCGAGTTCGCTGCCGAGCCTCTGCCCTGGCACAGAATGTTCTGGCTGCGCGCGTATTTGACGATGTCGTAGACGGTCAGGAAGAACGGTTCGTAGCTCAGCTTCGCGATCAGGTCGAGTTCATACCGGATCTGCTTCGCCACTTTCTCCGGAATGCCGTTCGGATAACGCTCGGCCGCGCCTGCCCGGGTTTCCTGTTCCAGATAGCTCGTCGGCGTGAGCCCCTTCGGCACGATCTCGTCGGGATACTCGTAGCGCAGCGAATCGAGTTCGAAATGACAAGCATCGAGAATCGCGCACGTCTGCGCGATCTCCTCCGGCGAGTACAGTTGCCCGATTCGCTGTCGCGAGCGCAGATGCTGTTCCGCATTCGGCGCGAGCGCATACCCGCACTCGGAAACCGGCATGCCGACGCGGATTGCCGTCATCACGTCCTGCAGTTCCTTGCACGAGCGCCGGTGCATCGTCACGTCACCCAGCGCGACGATGCGCACGCCACGTCGTTCGCCGGCCGCACGAATCTCCTCGCGCTGTACCCCATCCAGCGCGCGCTGCAACTGCACGAGCCCGAGCCGCGCACGTTCGCCGAACGTCGCGCGAAACCACGCGACCTGCGCATCGAGTACATCGGCACGCACCGGATACGTGGGCACGAGAATCGCGAAGCAGTCGGGCATGCCGCGCAAGTGCGCAAACTCGGCAGGCGGCGCCGACAGCATCCGCGACGTCAGCGTGTAAGTGCCCTTCGGCGATGCCATTCGCCGCCACGAAATCAGCTCGGACAGGTTGCCGTAGCCCTCGCGGTTCTGCGCCAGCAACACGAGCCCGAACGCGCCGGGGCCCGGATCGTGGCCGGGCGCGACTTCATCCGGCGTGACGTCGAAATACGAACCGATGACGAGCGGCAGCCCTTTCGCCTTCGCGGCGACATGCATGCGCGGCGCACCTGCGAGCGAACATTCGTCGGTGATCGCGATCCCGCGATAGCCGAGTTCGCACGCACGTTCGACCAGTTCCTCCGCATGCGACGCGCCATGCAGGAACGAGAAGTTCGAGCGGCAAAACAACTCCGCGTAATCGGGCAGCCAGCTGAATTCCGCAACCATCGCCGCTCACCCGAACAGGCCGTGCAGGAACCAGCGCGGCTCGGACTCGCTCCTCGCCCGTTCCTTGAATACCCAGTAGCACGCACCGGCCTCGTCCTGCGCGACGCAGTAATCGCGTGCAGCAAGCTGACCATCGAACCACCCTGCCTCGATCCGCTCCACCGACGACATCATCCTGAGCGGCGTATGAAATACCGGCCGCTCCCCGCGCATCAGCAACGGCAGCGGCTCGGCCAGCAGCCACGCGGGACGCGGCGGCACGGCCGGCGGGCCAGCGGCCGGCTTGCCGGCCTGCGCATCGAGCGGCAACCAGCGGTTCGCGGCCTCGGGCCGGTAATCGGCAACCGGCGCCGCGCGCAGCACGTTCTCCGCGCCGAGCCGCGCGACCAGCAGCTCGAACAGCCGCGCGCGCGTCTCGCGCGTGCCGCCCGGCTCGGGGAAAAGATCGTCGGCGGGCGGCGCGACCGATTCGACGCGCGTGGCCTTCAGGCGCACCGCGATCACCGCGGCCGGCAGCTCGACGCGTGCGAGCCGCTCGCCGAGCAGCCGCATGAAATGCGCCTCGTCGCGCACGGGTGCGGCGAATGCGAGTTCGAGCGGCGTCGGCGGCACGGCCTGGCGGCCGCGCTCGTGCTCGAGATCGAACGTCATCGCGGCCAGCGACAGTTGCCGCGCGGCCAGCCAGCCGCAGAGCTGCACGACGAGCCGCCGCGCGGCGAACAGCACGGCTTCCGCGTATTCGACGCGCTCCGGCAATTCGAGCCGCACGTCGAACACGGGCGGCACCGCCATCCACGCAAGCGGCTCGACCGCATCGCCGTACGCACGATCGAGCGCGGCCAGCAGCGCGGGACCGCAGCGGCGCTGCAGCCCCGCGCGCGGCAGGCGGCGCAGATCGGCGAGCCTGCGGCAACCGAGACCGTCGAACCAGCCCGCATACGGACGCGCATCGGGCAACAGCACGCACGGCAGCCCGTCGAGCGCGCGAACCAGCGACGCAGGGGCGGCCACCCGGCGCCGGATCCGCGCGCGGGCCGAGACACGCGCGAGCAGCCACGCACCGCGCCCGGTCGGCGCGGCGGACAGGCGCGCCGCATAACCGAGCGCCGCGAGCGTCGCACGCACCTGGCGGCACAGCGACGGCAAGCCGCCGAACAGGCGCAGGCTCGGGCCGACGTCGACGATCAGCGTGGCTTCGTCGTCGAGCGCGACGCACGGCGAGAAGCGCAGCAACGCGAGCGCGACCGCGCGCAGCGCATCGGCCTCGCGCGCGGGATCGCGTTCGACGAGTTGCGTGTCGGGCGTGAGCGTCAGCACGCCGCCGCGCTTCATGCCCGCGCGCACGCCTTGCCGGCGCGCGGCTGCATCGGCGATCAGCACGACGCCTTGCTCGAGCACCGCGCAGCCGGCGCCGCCGGCCGCTGCGTCAGACGGCGGCGGGGCGCACACGTCGAGCGGCAGGCGCGGCAGATGGATGCCGAGCAAGACGCGCATAGCGGCTCTCCACGATGGGCGACGGCAGGTCGAGCACGAGCGGCTCGCCGCGCGCCGGCCCGCGACGCTTGACGATATCGAGCGACACGCCGCCCGGCACGGGGTACAGCGCGACGCGCAGCACGGCCGGCGACGGCTGCCGCACGGCCGACAGCGGGCGCAACATCACGAATAGCGTGTCGCCCGTGCGCGCGGCCGCGAGATGCAGGCGCCGCAGCGCATCGGGCCGCGGGTCCTGCCAGAGCAGCAGCGCGCCGCAACAGCCGGTCTTGAGCGCCTGTTCGGCGGCCCACAACGCATCCGTGCGGCTGTCGGCGCGCAGCCACAGCAACGCGTCGGCCGGCACGCCGAGACTGGCGAGCGCGGTCGCATGCGGCGATTGCGGCGGCGCGACGAGCGCGAGCGGACGCCGGGCGCTGACGGTGCGTGCGAGCGCGGGCGCGAGCAGCCGCATCTCGCCGCACCCCGGCTGCGCGGCCAGCAGTTCGACGAGCCCGCCGACCGGCCAGCCGCCGCCCGGCAGCTCGGCGGACAGCGGCGCAAAGCCCGTGTCGATCGTGCGCGGACCACCGCGCGCGAGCTGCGAGCCACGCCAGAGCGATGGATGAAGGGATTCGGGAGAAATGGAGGATGCGAGCATGACGCCACCCACAACTGTATGGATATACAGTATATGGCAATGCGCCCGCATCGCACAGCGCCGGTGCGAAACCGGTTTTTTGTCAGAGGAAAAACGGGGAGAAAGCCGGCGCACCCGTCATGTTGCGGCGCGCCGGATCGGGCGTGGCCGGATCGTGCCGCCCGAACGCACGCTACAACCATCCGGCCCGATGCGGCGCACGCGCGCCGAATCGCCCGGCCGGATCGGCATGCCCACCCTCGCGCGAACCGGCACGGTGCGGCACCCCGCACCGCACCGCGCCGGCCCGCCTGCCGCCCGTCAGCCGAGCAGCAACGCGTCGTCGTCGAGCTGCTCGTGACGCACCTTCTCGAACATCTGCAGCAGGTCCGGCACGTCGAGCCCCTTGCGCGCGTCGCCCGACACGTCGAGCACGACCTGCCCCTGGTGCAGCATCACCGTGCGGTCGCCGTAGTCGAGCGCCTGCCGCATGCTGTGCGTGACCATCATCGTCGTCAGCTTGCTCTCGGCGACGATGCGCGCGGTCAGTTCCAGCACGAATGCGGCCGTCTTCGGATCGAGCGCGGCGGTGTGCTCGTCGAGCAGCAGGATCCGCGACGGCCGCAGCGACGCCATCAACAGGCTCACCGCCTGCCGCTGGCCGCCCGACAGCAGCCCGATCCGGTCGGTCAGCCGGTTCTCGAGGCCGAGGTTCAGGAGCCGCAGCTTGTCGCGGAACAGCGCGCGAGACGGCCGGTCGAGCGCGGCCCGGAAGCCGCGCCGCGCACCACGCGCCATCGCGAGCGCCATGTTCTCCTCGATCGTCAGCGCCTCGCAGGTGCCGGCCATCGGATCCTGGAACACGCGCGCGACGAGGTGCGCGCGATCCCACGCGGCCTTGCGTGTGACGTCCGCGCCGTCGATCGAGATGCGCCCCGCATCGACGGCCTGGTCGCCGCTGACCGCATTGAGGAAGGTCGACTTGCCGGCGCCATTCGAGCCGATCACCGCGACGAACTGGCCGTCGGGAATCTCGAGAGACAGCCCGCGCAGCGCACGCGTCTCGATCGGCGTGCCGGGATTGAACGTGAGTGTCAGGTCTCGTGCGGACAGCATGTCAGGCCCCTCCGTTCTTGCGCGCGAACAGCTTCTTGCGCGTCGCCGGCAGCACCAGCGCGATCGTGACGAGCGCGGCCGTCACGAGGTTCAGATCCTGCGCCTTCAGCCCGATGAATTCGCTGTTGAGCGCAAGCGCGATGAAGAAGCGGTAGACGATCGCGCCGAGCACGACGGCAAGCGTCGTCAGCACGAGCCGGCGCGCCGGCAGCAGCGTTTCGCCGATGATCACCGCGGCCAGCCCGATCACAATCGTGCCGATCCCCATCGAGATATCCGCGCCGCCCTGCGTCTGCGCGAACAACGCGCCTGCGAGCGCGACGAGCGCGTTCGACAGCGCCATCCCGGCGAGCGTCGCGCGGCCGGTCGCGATACCTTGCGCACGCGCCATCCGCGGGTTCGCGCCGGTCGCGCGCATCGCGAGGCCGAGCTGCGACGAGAAGAACCAGTCGAGGCCGAGCTTCGCGACCACGACGACGATCGCGAGCAGCGCCGGGCGCAGCACGTAGTCGGGCATCCAGTCGGGCTGCAGCACGGTGAAGAGGGTCGGCTCGGTGATGAGCGGCACGTTCGGCCGACCCATGATCCGCAGGTTCACCGAATACAGCGCGATCATCATCAGGATACTGGCGAGCAGGTCCATGATCTTCAGGCGCACGTTGAGCCACCCGGTGACGAAGCCGGCCGCCGCGCCCGCGACGATCGCGATGCAGGTCGAGCTGAACGGGTCGTAGCCGGCCGAGATCAGCGTCGCGGCGACGGCGCCGCCGAGTGGAAAGCTGCCGTCGACAGTGAGGTCGGGGAAGTTGAGGATGCGAAACGAGATCAGCACCCCGAGGGCGACGAGACTGAAGATCAGGCCGATCTCCAGCGCGCCCAGAAACGAGAACAGAGACATGATGGGGAAATCCTGTTGCTTCCCGGCCGGACGTGTACGGCCGGGCGAAGCGAACGGGCGGCCCCGGGTGGGAGCCGCCCGTCCGGCGGTGTCGTTCAGGCCCGGATCGGGCCTGCAAGCGCGGCGCTCGGGCCGCGGCTTACTTGATGACCGTCTTCGCGTCCTTGAGCAGATCCGGCGACAGCGTCACGCCCTGCTTCGCGGCCGCGCCCGTGTTCGCGAACAGCTCGAGGTTGCTGCTCGTTTCCGACGCGATCGCGCCCGGCTTCTCGCCCTTCAGGATGCGCGCGACGACCTTGCCCGTCTGGCGGCCGAGGTCGCCGTAGTTGATGCCGAGCGCCGCGATGCCGCCGCGCTTCACGCTGTCGGTGTCGCCGGCGATGAGCGGGATCTTCGCTTCGTTCGCGACCTTCACGAGCGCTTCGTACGCGGACACGACGTTGTTGTCGGTGTTCGTGTAGATCACGTCGACCTTGCCGATCAGGCTCTTCGCGGCCGGGCCGATGTCGACGGTACGCGGTGCGGCCGCTTCCCTGAGCGTCATCCCCTGCTTCGCGAGGATCTCCTTGAGCGCCTTCACGACGACGACCGAGTTTGCCTCGCCCGGGTTGTAGACCATGCCGACCGTCTTCGCATTCGGCACGACGCGCTTGATCAGCGCGACCTGGCGATCGAGCGGCAGCTTGTCGGACACGCCCGTCACGTTGGTACCCGACGGGCCCCAGCCCTTCACGAGCTGCGCGGCGACCGGATCGGTCACGCCCGAATAGACGACCGGCACGCTCTTCGTCGATGCAACCACCGCCTGCGCGGCCGGCGTCGCGATCGCGACGATCACGTCGGGCTGGTCACCGACGAACTTGCGCGCGATCTGCGCGGCCGTGCCCGTGTTGCCCTGCGCGCTCTGGTATTCCCACTTGAGCTTGTCGTCGCCGTACCCTTGCGCCTTCAGTTCGGCGCGCACGCCGTCGCGGATCGCGTCGAGCGCCGGGTGATCGACGATCGACAGCACCTTGACGGTCTGTGCGTGCGCGGCGCCTGCCAGCGCGAGTGCGGCCACGCCGGCCGTGATCGAACGGATCGCGAAAGTCTTGAAACGCTTCATGGATGTGTCTCCCCCGTATTGTGTCGGTTCTGGATGATGGATTCCCGCCGCCGTCAGGCGGGCGCCGCCATGCGTGCGACGCGTCGGCGAGCGGCCCGCGCACGCTCCGGGAAAGCGTGCGGCGGCGAACGCACGAGAATACCATTTCCGCAGACCACCGCCTGACTCCGCGCTTTCGCATCACGCCCCGAATCGCAGCGCCCGCCGACGCCCGCGAACGCGCGCGAAGCCCGGCCGGCGGCGGTTTCCGCCGGCTCCAACGCAACGGGTCAGCCGCGCTCGCGGCTTTACGTTATGCTGTCGGCCGACCCAATCCACGCCTTCGGAGGGCACATGAAACGGGGGATCCGAGCCATCGCATTCGCGGCGCTCGCGCTGGCGCTGCCGAGCGCGGCGTTCGCGCTGACCGACGGCTATGCGCAATACGACGACTGCATGCTCGGCGCGCTGCGCGACAGCCGCAACGGCGCGGCGGCGCAACTGATCCAGCGCTCGTGCGACGCGCTGTATCGCAACAACGCGATGCTGCTGCCGCGTGAACGGCGCTTTCATGAGTGTGTCGTGCAGTCGCTGCCGGGCGTGCGCGACAATTACGCGATCCAGCAGATCATGTCGATCTGCTCGCGGCGCGGCGAGATGTGAGCCGGCCGCGGAACGCGGCACACCCTGCGGCCGCCGATCGGCCGCGCCAATGAAAAAAGGGCCTGCACGCGATGCAGGCCCTTTTCATTCAGCGGTTCGACCGGTATGCGGCGTTCAGAACGACGCGACCATCGAGCCCTTGAACTGCTTCTTGATGAATTCCCGCACTTCCGGCGACTGGTATGCCTTGACCAGCTTCTTCACCCACGGCTGATCCTTGTCCTTCGCGCGCACGGCGATCAGGTTCGCGTACGGGCTCGTCAGCGCTTCGAGCGCGATCGCGTCCTTGGTCGGCTGCAGGTTCGCGGCGAGCGCGTAGTTGGTGTTGATCACGGCCGCGTCGACGTCCGACAGCACGCGCGGCAGTTGCGCGGCGTCGAGTTCGGAGATCTTCAGTTTCTTCGGGTTGTCGGCGATGTCGAGCACCGTTGCGTTGTTGCCGCCCGTGCCGGCGCCCGCCTTCAGCTTGATCAGGCCTTGCGTCTGCAGCAGCAGCAGCGCGCGGTTCTCGTTCGACGGATCGTTCGGCACCGCGACCTTCGCGCCCTGCGGCAGATCCTTCAGCGCCTTGAACTTCTTCGAGTACACGCCCATCGGCGAGATGTAGGTCAGGCCCGCGCTGACGATCTTGTAGCCGCGCTGCTTCACCTGGCTGTCGAGGTAGGGCTGGTGCTGGAAGCTGTTCGCGTCGAGGTCGCCCGAGTCGAGCGCCGCGTTCGGCTGCACGTAGTCGTTGAACTCGATGACCTTCACGTTCAGGCCTTCCTTCTCCTTCGCGACCTTCTGCACGAGCTGCCACACTTCCGAATCCGGGCCGGCGACCGTGCCGACCTTGATCACCTTGTCCTCGGCATGCGCGCCTGCCGACAGCGTCAGTGCGGCACCGGCGGCCAGCACGGAAAATACCTTCAGGAGACTGCGACGCTTCATCTGTTTCTCGCTTTCTTGCTTACTGGATTGCTGGAAATGGGGCGCGATACGGGTATGCCCCGACTCGCAGGAAGGGGCAAATGGTGTCACAGGATCGGCGGGAAGTGAAATACATCCCGCTCATATGGGTATGCTCCGCAGCGGTGCCGGCAGCGCCTGCGCGACTCGGCCGTTAGTTGCGTTCATGCGAGTCGCGCATCGCGCCCGTGTGTTACGCCACCGCCGCCTGATCTGCGTTCGCGGCGCCGAGTGCAGGCCCACCCACCTGCCCGCCGACCCGGAACGCGCCGACCGTGTCGCGCAACCGTGCGGCCTGTTCCTGCAGCGACGCGGCGGCCGCGGCGGCCTCCTCGACGAGCGCCGCGTTTTGTTGCGTCACCTGATCCATCTGCGTGACCGCGCGCCCGACCTGCGTGATGCCGCTCGCCTGCTCCTCGGACGCCGCCGCGATCTCGCCCATGATGTCGGTCACGCGTGCGACGGCCTGCAGGATCTCGCCCATCGTCGTGCCGGCCTGGCCGACCAGCGCCGACCCGTTGCGCACGCGCTCGACCGAGTCGACGATCAGCTCGCGGATCTCCTTCGACGCCGTCGCGCTGCGCTGCGCGAGCGAACGCACTTCGCCCGCGACCACCGCGAAGCCGCGCCCCTGCTCGCCGGCGCGCGCGGCTTCGACCGCCGCGTTCAGCGCGAGGATGTTGGTCTGGAATGCGATGCCCTCGATCACGCCGATGATGTCGGCGATCTTGCGCGAGCTGTCGTCGATCTCGCCCATCGTGCCGATCACGCGATTCACGACGTCGCTCCCGGTACGGGCGATCTCCGATGCGTTGTTCGCCAGCCCACTCGCCTGCCGCGCATTGTCGGCGTTCTGCTTCACCGTCGCGGTCAGCTGCTCCATGCTCGCGGCGGTTTCTTCCAGCGACGCGGCCTGCTCCTCGGTGCGCTGCGACAGGTCGTCGTTGCCGGCCGAGATCTGGCGGCTCGCCGACGCGATCGCTCCGGCCGACTGGCGAATCCCGCCGATCGTCGCCTGCAGCCGTGCCTGCATGTCGTGCATCGCGGCCATCATGCTCGTGCGGTCGCCCGCCCGCACGGGCACCGGCTGCGTCAGATCGCCCTGCGCGATGCGCGCCGCGAGCGCGGCCGCTTCGTCGGGCTCGCCGCCGAGGCTGCCGCGCACGTTGCGGATGATCACCAGCATCGCCGCGCTGATCACGAAGCCGATCACGAACACGACCGCGAGGTGGCCGAGCAGTGTCCGGTAGTAAATGGTGTCGATGTCCTTCAGGAAGACGCCGCTCGAGATGTTCCAGTCCCACGGCGTGAAGCGCGTGACGTAGCTGATCTTCGGCACGGCGGTCTCGCTGTGCGGCAGGCGCCCGCGATACTCGGCGAAGCCGCTGCCGGTTTCCTTCGCGGCGTTCAGGATCGTGACGAACAGCGGCTTGCCGTCCGGGTCGAGATAGTCGCCGACCTGCGTGCCGACCAGCTTCGGCAGCGTCGGATGCATCAGCACGACCGGCTTCGAGTCCATCACGAACACGTAGCCCGAATCGCCGTAGCGCATCGCGGCCAGGCTCGCGAGCGCGTCGCGCTTCGCGTCGGCCTCGGGCAGCGTGCCGCTTTGTGCGAGTGCGTGATACGCCCTCACGATGCCGGCCGCCGAGTCGACGAGATTCGCGATGCCGGCCTTGCGCTCGGCGAGCATCGTCGTGCGCGTCTCGTACGCGCTCCATGCGCCAACGCCCAGGAGACCGATCCATACCAGCGCAAGCGCGAGCCACAGCTTGCGGTTCAAACTCATTCTGCTCATCTGCGTGCCTTTGTCGATGTCGATGCGCACGCTGCGCGCGAACGGCCTGCCGCGCGCAAACGCTTGCCCATTCATTTACGGCACCGAGGCTTACAACTTGAATACGAACGGGCGCCACGCACCGGCGATCGACACGCCGCCCGCGCCCCGCACCGCGACCACCGGCGCGACAGCCCGCATCCACTGTGCTAAAAAGGCCGGCCAGCCGGCACACGAGGAGCCGGCACCATTCCGGGGCCATCCATGTACGTCATCGACATTCACTACACCGCATCGCTCGAGCGCATCGACGACGCGCTCGAGCGCCATCGCGCATTCCTGCAGCCGCAGTTCGACAAGGGCATCTTCATCGCGGCCGGGCCGAAGGTGCCGCGCGAAGGCGGCGTGATCCTCGCGGCCCGCATCGATCGCGACGAACTGGACGCGATCCTGAAGACCGATCCGTTCGTCACCGAAGGGCTCGCCACGTATCGCGTGACGGAATTCCGGATCACGCGTGCCGCATCCGGCTTCAACGTACCGGCGCTGCCTTAACGCGACGCCTGCGCGATGCGCGCGCAGGCCGGCACGCCGCCCGACGCGCGGCGCATGCAATCAACGAGGAGAGCGGGAAAGCGTGACGGCGCGTGGCGGCCGTCACGTGATCGCCGGGCCGGGCGCCCGGCGGCGGCCGGTCAGTCGACCAGCAGCTTCAGGTCGTGGACCCACGGGCCGGGGCCCTGGCCATCGCGCACGAACAGGCGCAGCTTGCCGTTGCGGTCGAACACGTAGCTCGCTGCGGTGTGATCCATCGTGTAGCTGCCGGGCGTCTTGCCCGGCACCTTCGCGTAGTACACGCGGAAATCCTTCGTGACCTTCTTCAGTGCCGCTTCGTCGGCCGGCCGCAGGCCGATGAACGACGGATCGAACGCGGGCACGTACTGGCCGAGCAGCGCCGGCGTGTCACGCTCCGGGTCGACGGTCACGAACAGCACCTGCACGCGCTTCGCGGCATCCGGCCCGAGCTGCTTCAACGCTTCGGACAGCTCGGCCATGGTCGTCGGGCACACGTCCGGGCAGTGCGTATAGCCGAAGAACATCACGACCGCCCGGCCCTTGAAGTCGGCGAGCGTGCGCACCTTGCCGGTCGTATCGGGCAGCGAAAAGTCGCTGCCGAATTGCGTATTGCCGGTGATGTCGAGATTCTGGAATTTCGGCGCGTTGTCGCATCCGGCGAGCAGCAGCGCTGCCGTGAATGCGCATGCGAGCATCCAGCCTTGGCGCGCGTGGCGCCCGAACCGTGATTGGAGCATTGCGTTCAAACCGTGCGGTTACACGCCGAGCAGCGGGCGTGCATAGTGATCGACGAGCAGCGCGGCAAACAGCAGCGACAGGTAGACGATCGAGTAGCGGAAGGCCTTGCGGGCGAGTTCGTCCGAATAGTCGCGATGGATCTTCCACGCATACGCGAGGAACACCGCGCCGAGCAGCACCGCGCTCGTCAGGTAGACGGCTCCGCTCATCCCGGAGATGAACGGCATCATTGTGACCGCGAACAGGATCACCGTGTACAGCAGGATGTGCAGCCGCGTGAACTTCTCGCCGTGCGTGACGGGCAGCATCGGCAGCCCCGCGTTCTCGTAATCCTTGCGGCGATAGAGCGCGAGCACCCAGAAATGCGGCGGCGTCCATACGAAGATGATCAGCACGAGGATCCACGCGTCGCCCGGCACCGCGCCGGTGACCGCGGCCCAGCCGAGCGCCGGCGGCATCGCCCCCGATGCACCGCCGATCACGATGTTCTGCGGCGTCATCGGCTTGAGCAGCAGCGTGTAGATCACCGCGTAGCCGACGAAGGTGGCGATCGTCAGCCACATCGTCAGCGGGTTCGTGAACGTATAGAGCGTCCATGCGCCGACGCTGCCGAGCACGGCCGAGAACAGCAGGATCTGCGGGGTCGTGATCTCGCCGCGCGCGGACGGGCGCCACGCGGTGCGGCGCATCATCGCGTCGATCTTCTGTTCGACGAGGCAGTTGATCGCGAACGCGGCGCCGGCCAGCAGCCAGATGCCGACCGTACCGCCGATCAGCACGTGCCACGGCACCATGCCCGGCGTCGCGAGGAACATGCCGATCACCGCGCAGAACACCGCGAGCTGCGTGACACGCGGCTTCGTCAGCGCCATGTATTGCGAAAACCGGCTACCGGGCGATTGGGAGAGGGTGCTTTGCATGGGGGCGGTCACGCCGGGGCGGCGTCGCGCGCAGGCTGCGCGACACGGCCGGGGCGGCTTGAAAGGATGCGAAAGTTTAACATGACGACGAGCAGCAGCAGGATCGCGGCCCCGCCGTTATGCGCGACGGCGACCGGCAGCGGCCACTGCAGCACGATGTTGGTCAGGCCCGTCACGAACTGCAGCAGCACGACCAGCAGCACGCCGTTCGCGGGCCGCCGCAGCGATTCGAAGCGGCGCATCCTCAGCGCGAACGCGACCAGGTACGCGACCACCACGAACGCGAACGTGCGATGCGTCCAGTGGATCGCGACCAGCGCGTCCTGCGTGATCGCCTCGCCGTCCTTCGTCATCCCGAGCGCGCGCCACAGGTGGAAGCCGTGCTCGAAGTCCATCGGCGGGATCCACTGGCCGTTGCAGGTCGGGAAGTCGGTGCACGCGAGCACCGCGTAGTTGGTGCTCACCCAGCCGCCGAGCGCGATCTGCACGACCAGCAGCACCAGCGCCGCGAGCGCGGCCGCGCGATAGCGGCCGGCTTCGGGGTCGTACGACGGCAGCGGCGTCTGCCGCGCCGCGAGCCAGCCGAGCGTGCCGAGCAGCGTGAGGCCGAGCAGCAGGTGGATCGTGACGATCACCGGCTGCAGCTTCATCGTGACCGTCCACGCGCCGAACGCGCCCTGCACGAGGATCAGCAGCAGCAGGCTCGTCGGCCACCACGGCGACACGTGCAGCGGGCGGCGGCGCAGCCGCGCGGCCCACGCGATCACGACCTGCGCGATGATCAGCACGCCGATCGCCATCGCGAAATAGCGGTGGATCATCTCGATCCACGCCTTCGACATGCTGACCGGGCCGGTCGGCATCGCCTGGTGCGCGGCCGTGATCGCGGCGTGCGCAATGAACGGCGACGACGTGCCGTAGCAGCCGGGCCAGTCCGGGCAGCCGAGCCCCGAATCGGTCAGCCGCGTGAAGCCGCCGAACATCACGAGGTCGAGCGTCAGGAAGGTGGTGATCCACACCAGCTTGCGAAACTTGTTGTCGTCGGCCTTCACCCACACGTACGACAGCGGCAGCAGCGCGATGCAGAAGCCGATCAGGCCGAGTTGCAGTAGATACGCCATCGGTTTATTGCCTCTCGTATTGCCTTAGCCGATGCTCGACCACTTCAGCAGCTTCGTCACGTCCGACTTGATCTTGCTGGGGTTCGGATCCTTCGGGAAGCGCATCATCAGGTTGCCGTTCGGGTCGACCAGGTAGATGTGGTCGCTGTCCTTCGTGCCCGCGTCGGCCGGCAGCCACGCGGCCACCGCGGCCGGGTCGGCGACGAGACGGCGCGTGTCCGGGTACGCGTCCAGCACCTTCTGCGGCGTCGCACCCGCATCGCTGCGCAGCCACACCATCGTGAGCCGGTGCCGCTCGCCCGCCTGCGTGACGCGGATCTGGCGCATGAAATAGAGCTTCTTCGCGCAGGCTTCGTCGCACGCGCTGCTGTCGGTCATCACGAACAGCCACACGCCGCGCAGCGACGACAGCGGCACGGTCTTGCCGGTTTCGTCGGTCACCTGCAGATCCGCGGGGATCGGGCGCTGCGGCTCGATCAGCGTGCCGTAGTTGGTCGAGCCGCCCTTCGGCTTGATCACGTAATAGGTGAAGTACGACGCGATCATCGGCGCGGCGCACACGAGACCCAGCAGCACGAGCATCCAGCGGCCGCGCTTGCGGGCCGCAGGCGACGGCGCAGCGGCCGGACCCTGACGGGAAGATTGCATGGACAAATCAGACCTCTCGAAACGAACCCGCGGCGCCGGCGCCGCGTCCTGGCATGGCGCTCACGCGCCGGCCGACTTCTTCGCCGCACGCCGCGCGGCGTACAGCCCGAAGCCGAGCGCGGCCGCCGCCATCGCCCACCACTGAAACATGTAACCGTAATTGCGCTCGACGCCGGTCGTCGCCGCCGGCCAGTCGCGCACGAGCTTGTCGCCGTCATCGCTCGTCTGCTGGATCACGAACGGCTGCAGCGGCAGCCCCGTTTCCTTCGCATACGCGGCGACGTCCAGGTTCTGCCGGATCTTCTGGTGCGCGGCCGATCCGCCTTCGCCGAGCTCGAACGCCCGCGATGCGTCGGCGCGCGCAATGCCCACGATCTCGACGTCGCCCGCGGGCGTCGCGAACGGCTCGATCGCCGTGCGATCGGAGATATTGCGCGGCAGCCAGCCGCGGTTCACGAGCACGACGCCGCCGCCCGTGAGTTTAAACGGCATCACGACGTAAAAACCCGGCTGGTCGTTATACGGCCGATTGTCGAGGAACACGGCTTGCTCGGGCAGGAAACGGCCCGTCGCACGCACGCGATGGAACTCGATGGACGCGAGCGGCATCGGCTGCGCGCCGACGTCGACGGGCGCCGCCTGCTCGTAGCGCTCGATGCTCGCCTGCAGCGCTTCCTTCTGGTGCGCGCGGTCGCGCTGCCAGAAACCGAGACGGATCGTGACCGCGACGACGACGAGGATCAGCAGCGCGGGCAGCCAGCGAATCTTCATCATGCGGCCCGCCCGGCACCTGCCCGAAAGCGAAGTGCGATAATTATCCTCTTCCTTTCGAATTGCCGTCGTCCGGTTCGTGTCATGCACATACTCGTTCCCATCGCCTTCGTCCTCATCATTGCCAGCATGGGCTCGGCGCTCTACTTCATGATGCACGACCGCGGCCACACGAAACGCATGGTCTGGTCGCTCGCCACCCGCGTCGGGCTGTCGGTGTCGCTGTTCCTGCTCATCCTGATCGCGAACCGGATGGGCTGGATCCATTCGACCGGCCTGCCGATCGGGCGTTGATCCGTTTGCCGCCGCGGCCGCTGTGACATTTCGCCGCACGGCCACGGCGCCAAGCAAAAGCGCCGCCTGACTGAGTCGCGGCGGCGCCCGGGTGGTGAAGGCCGGCAGTCACGCTGCCCGGCCGACCCAATGAAAACGGCCCGCGCATTGCTGCGCGGGCCGTTGTTCCATTTACAGCCAGTAGACGACGACGTACAGGCCGAGCCAGACGACGTCGACGAAGTGCCAGTACCACGCGGCGCCTTCGAATGCGAAGTGGTGATCGGGCTTGAAGTGGCCGCGGATCATCCGCACCAGCACCACCGCGAGCATCGTGCCGCCGAGGAACACGTGGAAGCCGTGGAAGCCCGTCAGCAGGAAGAACGTCGAACCATACACGCCCGAGTTCAGCGTCAGGTTCAGTTCGTTGTACGCGTGGTAATACTCGAAGCCCTGCAGGAACAGGAAGCAGATACCGAACGCGAGCGTCGCGGCCAGCCAGGCGATCGCCTTCTTGCGATGATCGTCACGCAGCGCGTGGTGCGAGATCGTCAGCGTCACGCCCGACGACAGCAGGAATGCGGTGTTCAGCGTCGGGATCGGCCACGGGCCCATCGTCTTGAAGTGACCGGCGAGCGCGGCGGGGCCTTCGTTCGGCCACACGGCGGAGAAATCCGGCCAGATCAGCTTGTAGTCGAGGCTGCCGAGCTGGTGCAGCGCGATTTCACGCGCATAGAACAGCGCGCCGAAGAACGCGCCGAAGAACATGACTTCCGAGAAGATGAACCAGCTCATGCTCCAGCGGTACGACTTGTCGACGTTCTTGCCGTAGTGACCGCCTTCCGATTCGGCGATCGCGTCGCCGAACCAGTGATACAGCGTGAAGAGCAACCAAAGCAGGCCGAGCAGCGCCGTAAACGGCGCCCAGTCGTGACCGTTGATCCACAGCGCTGTCGATCCGAGCATGACCAGCAGGCCGATGGCCGCGCTGATCGGATGCTGCGACGGATGCGGCACGAAATAGTACGGGGTCTGGTTTTGACCGCTCATGCTTGATTCTCCACTTCAGTCCAATTTGTGTACCGGAAACCGCTCCGGCTTTATTTCTTGCGCGGCGTGACCACCACCGCTCCTTCCTGCACGCTCCGCCGTGGCGCCGCGCGCTGCATTCTTTCGTGGCCGCGGGCTTCAGCCCACGACGGCACGCACGATCAGGATCAGCACGCCGATGAACACACCGGCCGCCAGCAACGCGACAATCAGCACGTGCAGCGGATTCAACTGCGTCGCATCGGCCTCCAGGTCGCGCCGCTTGCGCACCCCGAAGAACGACCACAGCACGGCTTTCAGCGCCTGGCCGAACGACCCGCCCCGCTTCTCCCCCGTCATCGCCCCGCCTCCGTCGTCATGCATCCGGCTTCGCCGCGCCCTGCGCCGCGGTCTTGCCCGGCGCCGGCGCCGGCGTGGCCGGCGTATTCAGCTCGAAGAACGTGTACGACAGCGTGATCGTCTTCACGTCCTTCGGCAGTTTCGGATCGATCACGAACACCACCGGCATCTTGCGCGATTCGTTCGCGGCCAGCGTCTGCTGCGTAAAGCAAAAGCACTCGATCTTCTTGAAGAACTCCGTCGCCTGCTTCGGCGCGTAGCTCGGAATCGCCTGTGCAACGACCGGCCTGCCCTGCCCGTTCGTCACGTCGTACACGATCGTCGTCAGCTCGCCCGGATGCACGTCGAGACTGTTGTGCTCCGGCTTGAAACCGAGCGGGCCGCGCGCGTTCGCATCGAACTCGACCGACACCGTGCGGCTGGTGTCGACCTGCGAGTTCTTCGCCTCGCGCTCGCTGACATCGCGCTGCACCAGGTTGTTGATGCCGGTGATCTGGCAGATCGCCCGATACATCGGGATCAGCGCGAAGCCGAAACCGAACATCAGCCCGGCCACGACGAAGAGCTTCACCAGCATCGAACGATTGAACGCGCGATCGACGGCGCCCTCTTCCGGCTTCGACATACGACAACTTCCTCGCTACTGCGTCTGTTGCTGCATCAGTGAGTGGACAGCCACCACTGCTTGATCACGACACCCACAAAAAAAACGGCGGCGATGACGAGCAGGATGAGGCCGAGCCGCTTGTTGCCCGCACGAATCTGCTCGGGCGTTCGTCTTTGTTGTGGATTCCGGGTCATCTGAAACTTCGCTGAAACCTCGATTCGGCGCCCGCCGCGCCTGCCGGTGCGGCAGGCGGCGGCTAAGCGCACCGTGAAACTTACTCGACGTGCGGCGGTTGCTCGAACGTGTGGAAGGGAGCCGGGCTCGGCACCGTCCACTCGAGGCCCGTCGCGCCATCCCACGGCTTGTCCGACGCCTTTTCCAGCTCGCCGCCGCCACGGTAGGCCGGCAGCGCGACTGCGAACAGGAAGTACACCTGCGCAAGGCCGAAGCCGAATGCGCCGATCGTCGCAACCTGGTTGAAGTCCGTGAACTGCGCCGGGTAGTCCGCATAGCGGCGCGGCATGCCTGCGAGACCGACGAAGTGCATCGGGAAGAACGTCAGGTTGAAGAAGATCATCGACGCCCAGAAGTGGATCTTGCCGCGCGTCTCGTTGTACATCCAGCCTGTCCACTTCGGCGCCCAGTAGTACCAGCCCGAGAACAGCGCGAACAATGAGCCCGCCACCAGCACGTAGTGGAAGTGCGCCACCACGAAGTAGGTGCCGTGATACTGGATGTCGAGCGGCGCCATCGCGAGCATCAGGCCCGTCAGGCCGCCGAACGTGAACACGAACAGGAAGCCGATCGCGAACAGCATCGGGGTTTCGAACGTCATCGAGCCGCGCCACATCGTCGCGAGCCAGTTGAACACCTTCACGCCCGTCGGCACCGCGATCAGCATCGTCGCGTACATGAAGAACAGCTGGCCGGTCACCGGCATGCCCGTGGCGAACATGTGGTGCGCCCAGACCATGAACGACAGGATCGCGATCGAAGCCGTCGCGTACACCATCGAGCTATAGCCGAACAGCGTCTTGCGTGCGAACGCCGGGATCACCTGCGACACGATCCCGAACGCCGGCAGAATCATGATGTACACCTCGGGGTGGCCGAAGAACCAGAAGATGTGCTGGTACATCACCGGATCGCCGCCGCCTGCCGCGTTGAAGAACGACGTGCCGAAGTGGCGGTCGAACAGCACCATCGTGATCGCGCCTGCCAGAACCGGCATCACCGCGATCAGCAGGTACGCCGTGATCAGCCACGTCCACGCGAACATCGGCATCTTCATCAGCGTCATGCCCGGTGCGCGCATGTTCAGGATCGTCACGACGATGTTGATCCCGCCCATGATCGACGATGCGCCCATGATGTGGACCGCGAAGATCGCGAAGTCCATGCCCGGGCCCATCTGCGTCGACAGCGGCGCGTAGAGCGTCCAGCCGGCGGCCGTCGCGCCACCCGGCGCGAAGAACGAACCGACCAGCAGCACGGCCGCAACCGGCAGCAGCCAGAAGCTGAAGTTGTTCATCCGCGCGAACGCCATGTCGGACGCGCCGATCTGCAGCGGAATCATCCAGTTCGCGAAGCCGACGAACGCCGGCATGATCGCGCCGAACACCATGATCAGGCCGTGCATCGTCGTGAGTTCGTTGAAGAACTCCGGACGCATGATCTGCAGGCCCGGCTCGAACAGCTCGGCCCGGATGGCGAGCGCCATCACGCCGCCCGACAGGAACATGATGAACGAGAACAACAGGTACAGCGTACCGATGTCCTTGTGGTTGGTGGCGAACAGCCAACGCCGCCAGCCGTGCGGCATTTCGTGCGCGTGGTCGTCGTGCGCGTGGTCCGCGGCTACGTCGTGCCCGATGCTAGACATGAGAATCTCCTAATGCGAATACGTCGACTAACTCAGCGACACGTCAAGCCGCCGGACCGATCTCGACACGCCGGGCTTCCTTCGCGTCCGCCCCGCCCGAGATCGTTTCCGGCTTTTTGAGAATAATGTGGTCTTCCGCCACGCCTGCTGCCTTCAGCGCGTCGCGCACAGCTTGCGCGCGATGCTTCGCCAGCTCGGCGTTCGCGTCGGCCGAGCCCGTCTTGTCGGTAAAGCCCGACAACGCGAGCTTCGCGTCCGGATGTGCCTTCGCATAGTCGGCCGCGGCGGCGATCGCCGCCTTCGCGTCGGCCGGCAGCACGCTCTTGCCCGTCTCGAAGTAGATCGTCGACAGCGCGGCCGATGCCGCTGCCGCCGGCTGCTCCCCGCCCGACGCAGCCTGCGCCGGCGCCGAAGCGGCTTCCGCCGGTGCAGCTGCCGCTGCGCCCGCCGCGTCTTCCGGCATCTTGCCGTTACGCGCGTCGGCCACTTGCTTCGGCTGCAGCAGGTCGTTCTTGTGGTTGCCCCACGAATTGCGTTCGTACGTGATGACCGAGGCGATGTCGAGATCCGACAGCGACGCCCACGACGGCATCGCGCCCTTGCCGTGCAGCACGCGCTCGACGTGGCCGGCGATCGGGCCGTTCGCGATCGGGCTGCCGTCCATGGCCGGGAACGCGCCGAGGCCCTTGCCGTTCACCTGGTGGCAGGCCGCGCAGTTCGCCTTGTAGACTTCCTCGCCGTGCGCGACGAGTTCAGCCATCGTGTAGACCTTGTTCGGATCGACCGCGGCGCTGGCCAGCTTGGCCTTCTGCGCGGTGACCCACTTCGCGTAGTCGTCATCCGACAGGACTTCGACGACAACCGGCATGTACGCGTGTTCCTTGCCGCACAGCTCGGTACAGAAACCGCGGAACGTACCGACCTTGTCGGCCTTGAACCACGTGTCGCGCACGAAGCCGGGGATCGCATCCTGCTTCACGCCGAACGCGGGCACGTACCACGAGTGGACGACGTCGTTCGCGGTGGTGATGATGCGGATCTTCTTGTTGACCGGCACGACGAGCGGGTTGTCGACTTCCTGCAGATAGGTGTCGGTGATCGGCTTCTTGCCCATCACTTCGTCACGCGGGGTGCTGAGCGTCGACAGGAAGCCGATGCCCTCGCCCGGACCCTTCACGTAGTCGTAGCCCCACTTCCACTGGTAGCCGGTGACCTTGATCGTGAGATCGGCGTTCGTCGTGTCCTTCATCGCGACGACGGCCTTCGTCGCCGGCAGCGCCATCAGCACGACGATGACGAACGGCACGATCGTCCAGATGATCTCGACGGTCGTGCTTTCATGGAAATTGGCGGCCTTGTGGCCCTTGGATTTGCGGTGCGCGAAGATCGAATAGAACATCACGCCGAACACGCCGACGAAGATCACCGTACACAGGATGAGCATCATCGTGTGGAGATCGTAGAGCTCCTCGGCGATCTTCGTGACCGGCGGCTGAAAGTTGATCTCGTTGACGCGGGGGCCGCCCGGGCTATCACCGACCGCCAGGGCGGCACCGGCAAAGAGCAATCCGCTGCATGCCAGCACGCCCGTGAGGGCTCGCTTGATTGTTTTCATAGCATCCTTACCCAAAATTTCCATTCAAACCCTCCCCCGTCGCAAGCCGCCGGCCCTATCCGCCGGTGCCCGCGCCTCGTCAGCCGCAGCGCCTGAGCGACACGCGCAGTTCGTCGGCGAACTGCGCACGCTTGTACTGCGCGAGATGCTGCCCGATTACGACGGTCTGCCCGCGCGATACCAGCCGAATCGGATCGCGTGGCGTCGCACCCGGCTCGACCCGCACCCAGCGCGGGTTGAATTCGATCTGCGTGAGCCGCTCCGCATCCATCCGCTCGATCACGAGCCGGTGCGGATACAGCCTGATGCGTTCGTAATCGACTGCATGGCGAGCATAGATCGCAAATGCGACACCCACAGCCAGCAACTCGATTCCGGTAAAGGGCATGACGAGCCAAGCTCCCCGCCACATCAGCAATGTCGCGATCAGCAGCGAGAAGCCCGCGAGCGACGCGTAAAACAGCACGAACTGACGCGGCGACGCCGAACAGTTGCGTTTCATGAGCCAGTCTTCGAGGACCGGCTCGCCGTTCGTCGTCTCCGCCAAAACCCTCGCTGCTTCCATCGCCGCCTCACGCGAATGGCATGCGATGCATGCCTGCATCGGACTCGTCGTTCCGTATTGCGGGGACCCCGGGACGACAAGCTGACGCATTATAGGCGGGTTCAATGGCATCCACAAGCAAGCGACTATCGGCCCGCGAGCCAAGCGCGACAAGCTTTCCGGCCATTTCAGGCGCCAATTCGACCCCGCTTTGCGCCGCTAATTTCAGACATAACAAAACCCCTCTTTACCGCTTTACCGATTCTTCGGACGCCCCTTTCCGATGTCCTCGATGCGCACGATCCCGTGCCCTTCGGCGGTCGTGCGCGGTACGGCCTTCCATGCGTGGCCGTAGATCACTTCGAACGTGAGCGGAATCGTGCCGTCCGCGCGCCGGCGGGCCTCCAGCGCATCGCCGAGCGCCGCGCGAAAGCGCCGCGTCGCGCGTTGCGGCGCCTCACGCTCGAACGGATAGGCGCCCCAGCGGCGCACGTCGGCCAGCAGGGAGTCGGGGGATTGGTAGGTGACGGTCAGCACCTCCTGATCCATCACGGGAATCTCGAAGCCGCTCTCGACGAGCATGTCGCCAAGGTCGTGCATGTCGACGAAATCGATCACGCGCGCGGCGGGCGGCGCGATGCCGAGCGCCGCTTCGGCGTCCGCGCAGGCCGCGCGCAGTTCACGCAGGGTATCGGGGCCGAGCGTGCTGAACATCAGCAGCCCGTTCACGCGCAGCACGCGCTGCCATTCGGGCAGCACCGCGTCCGGGCGTGAATGCCAGTGGAGGGCGAGATTCGACCAGATCAGGTCGAACGCCCCGCCGGGGAACGGCAGCGCGGCGAAATCGGCCTGCGCGACGCGCGGGCCGCGCTGGCCCAGTGCGCGGCCGAGCGAGGCCGGCAGCCAGCGGCGCCAGCTCGTCTGCTCGACCTCGCGCTGACCGGCTCGCGCGAGCATCGCACCGGACAGGTCGACGCCGAATACGGGCGCCTCGGGAAAGCGTGCGCGCAGCGCCGGCAGATCGTCGCCCGGGCCACAGCCCGCGTCCAGCACGGCTGCGGGGCTCACCTTGATGTATTCGAGGCGCTCGTTCATGCGCTGCGCGATCTCGCGCGGCAGGAACGCGACCGCATCGAACGTGGCGGCACGGCGGTCGAAGATCCGCCGAAGGCGCCTTGCGTCATTGGCCGGACGGCCGGTTGAAGTCGAAGCTGGGGACATGTCGGGCACACTGGCGAAGAGCCCGAAGTATACTCGCTCGCCCCGCGGGCTTCATTGAGGCGGGGTGTCAGGAGTGTTGCGATGATCCGCCGTTCCGCCCGACGCACGATGCGCGTCGCTTTGTCGCAGGTCCGCGCGCTGGGCGCGCGCGTCGCCGCGGTCGCGCTGCCGAATCGCTGCGCACTGTGCGGCAATTTGTCACATGCCGTGATGTGCGATGCTTGCGACGCCGCGTACTGGAACGAAGCGCGGCTGCGCTGCGACGTCTGTGCGCTGCCGCTGGGCGTCGGGCCGCCGCGTTCGCCCCCGCCCCGCGGCGCTCGCGCCGGCGCCGGCCGCGCGGCCGCATACCGGTGCGACGCGTGCCGTGCGGCGCCGCCGCCGTTCGATGCAACGCTCGCGCTGGCGGATTACCGCGCGCCGCTCGACGGACTCGCGCGCGGCCTGAAGTTTCACCGGCAACTCGCGCTCGGCGCCGAATTCGCGGCACGCCTCGCCCGGTTGATCGACGATACGCCCGGCGCCGGCGGCTTCGACCTGGTGGTGCCCGTGCCGCTGTCGCACCGGCGGCTCGTCGCGCGTGGCTACAACCAGGCCTGGGTCATCGCGCGCCCGCTCGCGCGGCGGCTCGGCGTGCGCGCGGATGCGGCGCTGCTCGCGCGGGTCGCCGACACCGCGCCGCAGTCGCGGCTCGACCGGCACGCACGGCGCGACAACGTGATGGCGGCATTCGCGGTGGCGGGTGGCGTCGCCGGCCGCCACGTCGCGCTCGTCGACGACGTGATGACGTCCGGCGCGACGCTCGCGGCGGCCGCGCACGCGCTGAAAGCGGCGGGCGCCGCGCGCGTGACGAATCTGGTTGCGCTGCGCACCGCCAGGGATTAATTAGATAGAGAGGCCAGCCGCCCGAACACGGCGGCGGCCGCCACGAACCGGCCGGCCGGGAACGCGCACATTGCGCCGCCCCGGCCGGCCCAGCCAGACCGAAACATGTTCAACGTCGTCCTCGTCGCCCCCGAAATTCCGCCGAACACCGGCAACGTGATCCGCCTGTGCGCCAACACGGGTGCGCGCCTGCACCTGATCGAGCCGCTCGGCTTCCCGCTCGACGACGCGCGGATGCGCCGCGCGGGCCTCGACTATCACGAGTATGCGCAGATGCGCGTGCACCGCGACTGGGATGCGTTCGTCGCGGCGGAAACGCCCGACCCCGCGCGGATGTTCGCGTTCACGACCCGCGGCTCGGGCCGCTTCCACGATCACGCATTCCTGCCCGGCGACTGGTTCGTGTTCGGCTCGGAAACGCGCGGCCTGCCCGCCGAGTTGCTCGAGCGCTTCCCGAACGAACAGCGCGTGCGTCTGCCGATGCGGCCGGACAACCGCAGCCTGAACCTGTCGAACACGGTCGCGGTGGTCGTGTTCGAGGCGTGGCGCCAGGCCGGCTTCGAAGGCGGCGCGTGACGCTTGCGCGGCGCATCCCACCCCGCGGGACGCGTCACGTCCGCGCGAGTCGCGCGCGATACAGGTCGTAGATGTCGGGAGAAAAGCACGCGAACACCACGAGCGCGAGGTTCGGCGCCTGCGGCAGCATTTCGGCGACGGTGCCGACCGCAATCTCGACGGCTTCTTCCGCCGGATAGCGATAGATGCCGCAACTGATCGCCGGGAACGCGATCGACGCCGCCGCGACCTCCTC
Source organism: Burkholderia sp. BCC0405 (assembly GCF_902833075.1). NCBI lineage: Bacteria > Pseudomonadati > Pseudomonadota > Betaproteobacteria > Burkholderiales > Burkholderiaceae > Burkholderia > Burkholderia sp. BCC0405. Next base: position 383,453 of record NZ_CADFEO010000003.1, on the reverse strand, counting down.
GGCCAGCTCGATCGCGCGCCGGTAGCACGACGCGAGCAGGTCGGCCTCGCCGCTCCCGCCACCGTGCCACACCGGCCCGACCGCATGGATCACGTAGCGCGCCGGCAGCCCGTGGCCGCGCGTGAGCTTGGCGTCGCCCGTCTCGCAGCCGCCGAGCGTACGGCATTCGGCAAGCAGGCCGGGGCCGGCCGCGCGGTGGATCGCGCCATCGACGCCACCGCCGCCGAGCAGCGAACCGTTCGCGGCGTTGACGATCGCGTCGACATCGAGCGTCGTGATGTCGACGACCTGCGCATCGAGCGTGGTGGAATGAATCCGCAGCATGACACCCTCCCGGAGCGCCGGAGACTGTTCAAGCGTAGCGCGCTTTGACGCCGCGCGCCCGAAGCGAACACGGCGCTGCCAGTGCCGGGCCGCCCTACTCGGCGCGCGCGTCGCGCCGCAGCAAGCCACTGACGGCGTCGCGCGGCGCGATGCCGTCGAACAGCACGCCGCACACGGCTTCGGTGATCGGCATTTCGATCGACTGCGCGCGCGCGATGGCCAGCACGGCCTGCGCGCAGCGCACGCCTTCGGCCACATGGCCGAGCGCGCCGAGGATGTCGTTCAGCGTGCGGCCGGCCGCCAGCTGCAGGCCGACCGTGCGGTTGCGCGACAGGTCGCCCGTTGCGGTGAGGATCAGGTCGCCGAGGCCCGTGAGGCCCGTGAAGGTTTCCGCCCGGCCGCCGAGCGCGACACCGAGGCGCGACATTTCGGCGAGGCCGCGCGTAATCAGCGCGGCGCGCGCGTTCAGCCCGAGACCGAGGCCGTCGGCGATGCCGGTCGCGATCGCGAGCACGTTCTTCACCGCGCCGCCGACCTCGACGCCGACCACGTCGTCGCCCGTATAGATCCGCATCGCGCCGTGATGGAACGCGGCGAGCGTGCGCTCGCGGCATTCGGCGGACGTGCTCGCCACCGTCAGCGCGACAGGCAGCGACTGCCCGACTTCCCGGGCGAAGCTCGGCCCCGACAGCACGCCGTTGCTGTGCTGCTCGGGCAGCTCGGCCGCGATCACCTGATGCGGCAGCAGATGCGTGTCGGCCTCGAAGCCCTTGCAGACCCAGACGATATGCGCGGGCACGCAGCCTGCATCGCGCATCGCATGACACAGCGTGCGCAGCCCGGCCACGGGCGCGGCGATCACGCACAGTGCGTCGTCCGCGGCACCATGCGCGAGCGCGGCGCCGAGATCGGCGCCGTAGCGCAATGCGTCAGGCAGCGCGATGCCGTCCAGATAGCGGGAATTTTCGTGCCGGGCCTGCAGCCCGGCGATGAGCGCGGCGTCGCGCGCCCACAGAAGCGTGTCGTGCCGCGCGGCCAGATGGCCCGCGAGCGCGGTGCCCCACGCACCGGCGCCGAGAACGGCTACTTTCATACCCAGCACCGGTCCTCCGAGTGAAACGTCAGTTCAGCGTCGTGCCGTTCGGCGCGCCTGCAGCGGCGCCGGCTTGCTGCTGAAGCTGCGCGAGGCGCTGTTCGTACAGCGCCTGGAAGTTGATTTCCGCCAGGTGGATCGGCGGGAAGCCCGCACGCGTGATCGCGTCGGCGATGTTCGAACGCAGGTACGGGAACAGGATCGTCGGGCATGCGATGCCGACGAGCGGGTCGAGCTGTTCGTCCGGAATGTTGCGGATGTCGAAAATGCCGGCTTGCTTCGCTTCGATCAGGAACGCGACCTTGTCCTTCACCTTCGCGGTAACGGTGCCCGACACGACGACTTCGAACACGCTTTCCGCGAGGCGGTCGGCCTTCACGTCAACTTCGACTTCAACCGACGGCATGTCCTGCTCGAGGAAGATCGCCGGCGAATTCGGCTGCTCGAGCGACATATCCTTCAGGTAGACGCGCTGGATATTGAAGAACGGTTGGTTTTCGACGTCGGACATGGTGTTTCCCTAAAAGTGGTGACGGGGCGGCCCGGCTTCTCGCCGGCCGCCACGGATGAATCCTGCGCGCCAAGCCGCGGCGCGGCCGGCGGCCATTCTGCCCTAATCAGGCCGCTTGCAGAAGCGGGACGAGCCCGCCTTCGCGGTCAAGCTTCGACAGATCGTCGTAACCGCCGACGTGCGTGTCGCCGATATAGATCTGCGGCACCGTGCGGCGCCCCGTGCGCGTCATCATTTCGTCGCGGCGCGCAGGATCCCGGTCGATCAGCACCTTCTCGATCTGCTCGACACCGCGCAGCTTCAGCAGGCGCTCGGCCTGGATGCAATACGGACACACCTGCGTGCTGTACATCAAAACCTTGTTCACTTCGCCACTCCTTGTTTGACGACCGGCATCCCGGCCTGCTGCCAGGCGGCCACGCCGCCCTCGAGCACGTGCACCTCTGCGTAGCCCGCCGCCTCGACCTCGCGCGCCGCCTTCTGCGACTGCTGGCCGTTCTGGCAGACGAGCAACACCGGCGTGCTCTTGTTCTTCGCGACCTGCGCGATCTTCGTGCCGATCTCGCCCGCCGCGACCTGACGTGCGGACGGCAGGTGGCCGGCAGCGAAATCGGACGCGGCGCGCACGTCGATCACGACCGCGTTGCGACGGTTGATGAGTTGCGTCGCCTCTGCGGCCGACAGGCCGCCGCGGCCGCGGCGCAGCGCGGGCCAGGCCAGCAGGCCGCCGGATACCGCCAGGATCGCGATAAGGGCCAGGTTGGTGTAATCGGTAAAGAACGTCACGGAATTCCGCCGGAAAAAGAGAAATCGGATGAGGACAATCCCGCCATTATAAAATAACCGTCTTGCGCGATGGCGGGCCCGGGCCGGGTCCTGCGCGACGCGCCACAGCTTCCTTCACTACCGACCGCAAGATCCATGTACAAACTCGTTCTCATCCGCCACGGCGAATCGACGTGGAACAAGGAAAACCGCTTCACCGGCTGGGTCGACGTCGACCTGACCGAGCAGGGTCGCAACGAGGCCTACCAGGCCGGCGAATTGCTCAAGGAGGCCGGCTACACGTTCGACATCGCGTACACGTCGGTGCTCAAGCGCGCGATCCGCACGCTGTGGCACGTGCAGGACCGGATGGACCTCATGTACCTGCCGGTCGTCCACTCGTGGCGCCTGAACGAGCGCCACTACGGCGCGCTGTCGGGCCTGAACAAGGCCGAAACGGCCGCGAAGTTCGGCGACGACCAGGTACTCGTGTGGCGCCGCAGCTACGACACGCCGCCGCCCGCGCTCGAGCCGACCGACGAACGCGCGCCGTTCAACGACCCGCGCTACGCGAAGGTGCCGCGCGAGCAGCTGCCGCTCACCGAGTGCCTGAAGGACACGGTCGCGCGCGTGCTGCCGCTGTGGAACGAGTCGATCGCCCCGGCGGTCCGCGCCGGCAAGCAGGTGCTGATCGCCGCGCACGGCAACTCGCTGCGCGCGCTCATCAAGTACCTCGACGGCATCTCGGACAGCGACATCGTCGGCCTGAACATCCCGAACGGCGTGCCGCTCGTGTACGAACTCGACGAAAACCTGAAGCCGATCAAGCACTATTACCTCGGCGACCAGGACGCGATCGCGCAGGCGCAAGCCGCCGTCGCGAAGCAGGGCAAGGCGGGCTGACGCCCGTCGGCCGGGTGAGCCGGGCGGGCTGCGTCCGGTGCGGCCCGCCCGGCCCGAGCCCCGCCCCTTGTCCGGCACACCGCGCGAACCTTCGCGGCGCCGGCGCTGTCGAATCCGCTTTCGAACCCGCAGCGCACCCGGCAGTGCCCCGCCGGGCCGGTTCCGGGCCCTTTTCGACGCTTTTCGCGCCGTTCCACTGAGTCATCGGACGAACAGTTATACTTGTCCGCTACATCCCCGCTACCGCCACGCGCTTCCCGACCGCACCAGATCTCTATGCGAATGAAATTGAAGAACATCGGCCTGATTGCCGCGGGCCTCGCCACGGGCGTGTTCGCCACGCTGCAGGTTTCCGCATCGGCCGAGCAGACCGCCACGGCGCCGCTTCCCCTCGACCAGCTCCGCCTGTTCGCGGAAGTCTTCGGACAGATCAAGCGCGAGTACGTCGAACCGGTCGACGACAAGAAGCTGCTGACGGCCGCGATCAAGGGCATGGTGTCGAGCCTCGACCCGCACTCGTCGTTCCTCGACAAGACCGACTATGACGAGTTGCAGGAGCAGACGAAGGGCCGCTTCGCGGGTCTCGGCATCGAGATCTCGCAGGAAGACGGCCTCGTCAAGGTGATCTCGCCGATCGAAGATACGCCCGCGTTCCGCGCCGGCATCCGTCCGGGCGACCTGATCACCCGCATCAACGACAAGCCGGTGCGCGGCATGACGCTCGACAAGGCCGTGAAGCAGATGCGCGGCGAGCCGGGCACCAAGGTCACGCTGACGATCTTCCGCAAGAGCGACGACCGCACGTTCCCGGTCACGGTCACGCGCGCGATCATCAAGGTCCAGAGCGTGAAGATGAAGATCCTCGATCCGGGCTATGCGTATATCCGCATCACGAGCTTCCAGGAGCGCACGACGCCTGATCTCGCCGCGAAGCTGCAGGACATCGCACGCCAGCAGCCGAACCTCAAGGGCCTCGTCCTCGACCTGCGCAACAACGGCGGCGGCCTGCTGCAGAGCGCGGTCGGCGTGGCCGGCGCGTTCCTGCCGCCCGACTCCGTCGTCGTGTCGACCAACGGCCAGATCGCCGATTCGAAGCAGGTCTACCGCGATACGTACGACAACTATCGCCTGCCGTCCTTCGACGGCGATCCGCTGAAGAACCTGCCGCCGGTCTTCAAGACCGTGCCGATGATCGTGCTGACGAACGCCTATTCGGCATCCGCGTCGGAAATCGTCGCCGGCGCGCTGCAGGATTCGAAGCGCGCGCAGATCATGGGCAAGACGACGTTCGGCAAGGGTTCGGTGCAGACGGTTCGCCCGATGACGGCCGACACCGCGCTGCGCCTGACCACCGCGTACTACTACACGCCGAGCGGCCGTTCGATCCAGAACAAGGGCATCACGCCGGACGTGCCGGTCGATCAGTACGCGGACGGCGATCCGGACGACGTGCTCGTGACGCGCGAGGTCGACTACTCGAACCACCTTGCGAACACGCAGGATCCGAACGAGAAGAAGGAACAGGAAGACCGCGAGCAGCGCCGGATGGATCAGCTGCGCATTCTCGAAGAGCAGAACGACAAGAAGACGCCGGAGCAGCGCCAGAAGGATCGCGATCGCAAGCCGATCGAGTTCGGCAGCGCCGACGACTTCATGATGCAGCAGGCGCTCAACAAGCTCGAAGGCAAGCCGGTCCAGGAATCGAAGTCGCTGCTCGCCGAGAGCACGACGAAGAGCCCGGCCGGCAAGGCTGCGGCGACCTCGAAGGCATCGGGCGCAGGCGCGAAGCCGGCAGCCGCACCGAAGGCCGCGTCGGCACCGCAGTAAGCGCCGGCCGGCATCCGACGGGCCATCGCGGGAAGACCGCGATGGCCCGTTTTTCATGCGCGCCTAAAATAACGACACGACCGCCGCCTCGCCCACGACTTCCCATGAACGACGATCAACTCCTTCGCTACTCCCGTCACATCCTCGTCGACGAAATCGGCATCGAGGCGCAGCAGCGCTTTCTCGATGCGCATGCGATCGTCATCGGCGCGGGTGGCCTCGGCTCACCGGCCGCGATGTACCTCGCCGCATCGGGCGTCGGCACGATCACGCTCGTCGACGCCGACACGGTCGACCTCACGAACCTGCAGCGGCAGATCCTGCACGTGACGGCGTCGGTCGGCCGCCACAAGGTCGAATCGGGGCGCGACGCGCTCGCGCGGTTGAACCCCGAGGTGAAGGTGCACGCGGTCGCGGAGCGCGTCGACGACGCGTGGCTCGACGCGCACGTGCCGCGCGCGACCGTCGTGCTCGACTGCACCGACAACTTCGCAACGCGGCACGCGATCAACCGCGCGTGCGTCGCGCACGGCGTGCCGCTCGTATCCGGCGCCGCGCTGCGCTTCGACGGCCAGATCAGCACGTTCGATTTCCGCGACCCGGCCGCGCCCTGCTATGCGTGCGTGTTCCCGGAAGACCAGCCGTTCGAGGAAGTCGCATGCGCGACGATGGGCGTGTTCGCGCCGACGGTCGGGATCATCGGCGCGATGCAGGCCGCCGAGGCGCTGCGCGTGATCGGCGAAATCGGCAAGACGCTCAGCGGGCGGCTGATGATGCTCGATTCGCTGCGGATGGAATGGACGACGATGAAAATCGCGCGCCAGGCCGACTGCCCCGTGTGCGGGGGCCGGCACTGACGCGCGACGGGCATGCGCCTTTCGGCGCATGGGTAACACTTCGCCAAGGTTTGAGCGGCAACGCCAGTGCGTCAAGCAGCCGCGTCCGCACGCGGCTCCGCGACCGACAGGCGCTGCAACGCGGCCTGTACTTCCTCGGGCTCGAACGCGGCGAGCACGTCGGCCGTCGGCTTTTCGAGCGCCTTCAGATGCGCGCGCAGGATCTCCTGCTTCACGACGAGCAACTGGCTCGGGTGCATCGAGAACTCGGTGAGCCCCATCCCGAGCAACAGGCGCGTGAGCGCCGGATCGCCGGCCATCTCCCCGCATACCGACACCGACACGCCCGCGCGCTTCGCTTCGCGCAGCGTATAGGAGATCAGGTGCAGCACGGCCGGATGCAGCGGGTCGTACAGGTGCGCGACCGCGTTGTCCGCGCGGTCGATCGCAAGCGTGTACTGGATCAGGTCGTTCGTGCCGATCGACAGGAAATCGAACCGCTTCAGGAACAGCGGCAGCGCGATCGCCGCGGCCGGAATCTCGATCATCGCGCCGATCCGCACGTTCGGATCGTATGCAAGCCCCGCGTCGTCGAGCTGGCGCTTCGCCTCGCGGATCAGGTCGAGCGTCTGGTCGATCTCCTGCGCGTGCGCGAGCATCGGGATCAGGATCTTCACCTGGCCGAACGCGGACGCGCGCAGGATCGCGCGCAGCTGAGTGAGGAACATCTGCGGCTCTGACAGGCTCCAGCGGATCGCACGCAGGCCGAGCGCAGGATTCGGCGCCGTCTCGTAGCCTTCGTCGAGCGCCTCGAGCGGCTTGTCCGCGCCGACGTCGATCGTGCGGATCGTCACCGGCATGCCCTTCATCCACTCGACGGCCCGCTTGTACGCGGCGAACTGCTCCTCCTCTTCCGGCATCTCCTTCTGATGCATGAACAGGAATTCGGAACGGAACAGCCCGACGCCGACCGCGCCGGCCTCGACGGCCGCCTTCGCGTCGTCGGGCAGCTCGATGTTCGCGTACAGATCGATCTTGGTGCCGCACAACGTTTGCGTCGGCGAGAACTTCAGACGCTGCAGCTTGCGCTGCTCCAGCAGCTTCTCGGACTGCCGGTACGAATATTCCTCGAGGACGATCGGCGCCGGATCGACGATCACGATGCCCTGGTCGCCGTCGACGATGATCAGGTCGTCCTGGCGGATCAATGCGCTCGCGTGCTGCACGCCGACCGCCGCCGGGATGCCGAGGCTGCGCGCGACGATCGCCGTGTGCGACGTGCGCCCGCCGAGGTCGGTGACGAACGCCTGGAACGACTGCGACTTGAACTGCATCATGTCGGCCGGCGCGATGTCGTGCGCGACGACGATCATCTCGTTCGTGCCGTTCTTGGCCGCCCGGTCCAGTGCCTGCGACGCGGACGGCGCACCGGCGAGCGCCTTCAGCACGCGCTCGACCACCTGCTCGATGTCGGCCTTGCGCTCGCGCAGGTATTCGTCCTCGATGTCGTCGAAGTGGCGCGTGAGCAGCTCGAGCTGCTCGGTCAGCGCCCACTCGACGTTGTAGCGACGCGTGCGGATCAGGTCGATGGTTTCCTGCACGAGCATCTCGTCGCTCAGGATCATCGTGTGCACGTCGATGAATGCGCCGACTTCGCTCGGGGTGTCGTCGGTCAGGTCGGCGCGCAGCGCTTCGAGTTCGTGATGCACGACATCGAGCGCCGTGCGGAAGCGCTCGACCTCCGCATCGATCTGGTTTGCCTCGATCAGGTAATGGGCGACGTCGAGCGCCGCCGGCGCGATCAGGTACGCTCGCCCGATCGCGATACCACGTGAGACGGGAATGCCATGCAGCGTGAAGGACACGCGCACCTCCTCTGTACAAGTAAAGCCGCGGCACACTGCTGCGATGCGCTTATGACCCCGGTTAGCGATTATAAATTCCGCGACTCCCCGCTGACTGCATGCACCGCAGCATTGCGCATTCCGCATCAATGCTTCCGACGAAAAAAATGCCGCGGAATCCGCGGCATTCTGACTGGAAACGGCAACGATCCCGCGCGGCGATCACTGGCCTTCGCCGAACTTGTCGGCGATCAGCTTCAGCAGCGCGTCCATCGCTTCCCGCTCGTCCGGCCCTTCGGTCTCGATCGTCACGGTGCTGCCGATGCCCGCCGCCAGCATCATCACGCCCATGATGCTCTTCGCATTGATCTTGCGCCCGTTGCGTGTCATCCAGACTTCCGACTGGAAGTTGCCGGCCAGTTGCGTAAGCTTGGCCGATGCACGCGCATGGAGCCCCAATTTGTTGACGATGGTGGTTTCTTGTTGAAGCATGATTCTCGGTCGGATCGGTCGGGGCCGCCGGCGGGGCGCGTCGGCGGGGCTGTCTAAAACGGAAAACGGGAAATCAGTGCGATTCGGTGCGCGGCTGCGGTTCGGGCGGAATCGGCGCGCACTGGCCGCAGCCGGTTTCCGTCGGCGGCGGCGGCGTACCGGCCGACACCTCGTGGACGCCCTTCGCGCCGCCGGACAGCGCCTTGTCGACCAGCTTGTCGAGCGGCACGGTGCGGTAGCAGACGGCTCGCACGAGCATCGGCAGGTTCACGCCCGCGAGCACGCGCACGTTGTCGATCTTGGCGAGCTGGCCCGCGATGTTCGCAGGCGTCGCGCCGTACATGTCGGTCAGCACGACCACGCCGTTCTCTTCCTTGAGCCGTGCGAGTTCCGCGTGCGCGAACGCCATCACCTGGGTCGGATCGCTGTCCGCCGTCACGTCGATACAGCCGATGCGGGCGGGCACGCCGCCGTAGATGTGCGCGATACAGTCCCGCAGCGCGGTGGCGAGCGGGGCGTGCGCGATGATCAGGATCCCGGCCATGTCAGATCGCTCCCGGCCGCCCCTGGCGGGCCGACACCCCGCGGCGGGGCAATGAGCGTAGCGAGTGTGGGAAACGTTCCATGTTCAGCCTTGCAACAGTTTCGGCCCGACCGCCGGGCCTTTGGTGCGCGATCGCGGCACCGGGCAAGCGGGCATTGTAGCAGGCCGGTCGAACCGCTCCGGCGACGGGGGACCTGCGCGGCCGCCGCCGGGGTTGCGCGGGAGACGGCCTACGCGGCCGCACGCTCCAGCGCGTCGATGAACATCGCGGCGACGTCGAAGCCCGTCTGCTCCATGATCTCGCGGAAGCACGTCGGACTCGTGACGTTCACCTCGGTCAGCCAGTCGCCGATCGCATCGAGGCCGACCAGCAGCAGCCCGCGTGCCGCGAGCACGGGCCCGAGCGTTTCGGCGATCTCGCGATCGCGCGCGGTCAGCGGCTGCGCGACACCGAGCCCGCCCGCCGCGAGATTGCCGCGCACCTCGCTACCCTGCGGAATCCGGGCGAGCGAATACGGCACCGGCTCGCCCGCGATCAGCAGGATGCGCTTGTCGCCCGCCTTGATCTCCGGAATGAACTTCTGGATCATCAGCGAGCGCGTGCCGTCGTGGCCGAGCATCTCGATGATCGCGCCGAGATTCATCCCGTCGGCCTTCACGCGGAACACGCCCATCCCGCCCATCCCGTCGAGCGGCTTGACGATCACGTCGCCATGCTCGGCGTGGAAGGCACGCAGGCGCGCCGCATCGCGCGTGACGAGCGTCGGCGCGACGAATTGCGGAAACTCGCCGATCGCGAGCTTTTCCGAGTGATCGCGGATCGACTGCGGCTTGTTGAACACGTGCGCGCCCGCACGCTCGGCGAGCTCGAGCATCCACGTGGCCGTCACGTATTCCATGTCGAACGGCGGATCCTTGCGCATCAGCACCGCACCGAACGACGTCAGCGCACGGGATTCGTGAGCGGCCGCCTCGTACCACGGATGGCGGTGCAGGTCGGCCGTGTCGCCGACGATCGTCACGCGCTGCACGTCCGCCTCGACGCCCGAACCCGTCCACGCGAGCTGATGCGGCTGACACGCATAGACTGCATGCCCGCGCCGCGCCGCCTCGGCCATCATCGCGTAGGTCGAATCCTTGTAGATCTTGAAGCGCTCGAGCGGGTCGGCGATAAAGAGAATGTCCATGAGGTCCTGTACTTGGCGAAGGTCCGTTACACCTGGATGGCTTCGGGGTCGGTCTTTTCCAGTTCGATCGACGACGCGATCAGCGACAGCCGCGCGACGACACCGTACATGTAGAAACGGTTCGGCGGCGCGGCACCCGGCTTCGCACCCGCATCCGGCAGCGCCGTGTGCTCGAAGCCGAGCGGTACGTAGTGCATGCCGGGCGCGTTCAGGTTCTGGTCGCGTTCGCGGCCGGCGTGCGTGCGGTAGAAGCCGCCGACCACGTAGCGGTCGATCATGTACACGACGGGCTCCGCGACTTCGTCGCCGACGCGCTCGAACGTATACACGCCTTCCTGCACGATCACGTCGCGCACCGCGAGGCCGGCCTTCGACTCGGCCATCTGCGCGCGCTCGGCCTTCGACATGCGGCCGATCTCGGCCGCGTCGTGCACGGTCATCACGCCGCGCCCCGCCGTGCCCGCATCGGCCTTCACGACCACGTACGGCTTCTCGCTGATCCCGTATTCGCGGTACTTGCGCGCGATCTTCTTCAGCACGCCGTCGATCGCGTCGGCGAGCGCCTGCTCGCCTTCATGCGCCTGCCAGTCGACGCCTTCCACGTGCGCGAAATACGGATTCACCATCCACGGATCGACGCCGACCATCTTCGCGAACTTCTTCGCGACGTCGTCGTAGCACGAGAAGTGCGTCGACTTGCGGCGCACGGCCCAGCCCGCATGCAGCGGCGGCAGCAGGTATTGCTCGTGCAGGTTTTCCAGCACGGCCGGGATGCCGGCCGACAAGTCGTTGTTCAGCAGGATCGAGCACGGGTCGAAATTCTTCAGGCCGAGGCGGCGCGGCGAACGCTCGAGCGGTTCGAGCACGATCTTCTGGCCGTCGGCCAGCGTGATCGGCGTCATGTCGGTGATGCTCGGGTCGAGCGAGCCGAAGCGCACGTTCAGGCCGGCCTGGCGCATGATCGTCGCAAGACGTGCGACGTTTTCGAGGTAGAACGCGTTGCGGGTCGGCAGCTCGGGAATCACGAGCAGGTTCTTCGCGTCCGGGCAGATCTTCTCGATTGCGGCCATCGCGGCCTGCACGGCGAGCGGCAGCACTTCGGACGGCAGATTGTTGAACGCGCCGGGAAACAGGTTCGCGTCGACGGGCGCCAGCTTGAAGCCGGCATTGCGCAGGTCCACCGAACAATAGAACGGCGGTGTATGTTCCTGCCATTCGAGCCTGAACCAGCGTTCGATCGCAGGCGTCGCGTCGAGGATCTTCTGCTCGAGTTCGAGCAGCGGACCGTTCAACGCCGTAACGAGGTGGGGAACCATGAATCACTCGCGAGCGGGAGAATGAAGATTGTAGAGCAATTGCCCTGCCCATTTGGGGATTGTTCCCGGCTTCGCAAGGGTTTGGAGGAAGTTTTCGGCTATTGACCCGATAGTGCGAAGGGTCATGCGCCACGGCAGCGGGTGACAGGAGAAAAAAAGCCCGCCGGTGGGGCGGGCCGAAGTCGCTGCGCTCATTCATGGCAGGCGCCGTCGTCGCGGCGGCCCGCCGGTCATCCTTGTGACTTATTCGACGTGCTCGCCGTGCAGGATCACGTCGAGGCCTTCGCGCTCCTCTTCTTCCGACACGCGCAGGCCCATCGTCAGGTCGATCAGCTTCAGCAGCACGAAGCTCAGCACGCCGCTGTAGACCAGCGTGATCAGCACGCCCTTGGCCTGCAGCAGCAGGCTGCCGTCGGCGCCGCCGATGTCCTTGACCGCGAACACGCCGGTCAGCAGTGCGCCGAGAATCCCGCCCACGCCGTGCACGCCGAACGCGTCGAGCGAATCGTCATAGCCGAGCTTCGACTTGAGCCACGTCGCCGACCAGAAGCACACGACGCCGGCCGCGATGCCGATCACGAGTGCGCCCGTCACACCGACGAAGCCGGCCGCCGGCGTGATCGCGACGAGACCCGCGACCGCACCCGACACGATGCCGAGCACCGACGGCTTGCCCTTCGCGATCCATTCGGCAAACATCCAGCCGAGCGCCGCGCAGGCCGTCGCGACTTGCGTCGTCAGCATCGCGAAACCGGCACGGCCGTCAGCCGCGACCGCCGAACCCGCGTTGAAGCCGAACCAGCCGACCCACAGCATCGAGCCGCCGATCATCGTCAGCACGAGGTTGTGCGGCGCCATCGATTCGCGGCCGTAGCCGACCCGCTTGCCGAGCACCAGGCACGACATCAGGCCCGCGATACCGGCGTTGATGTGCACCACCGTGCCGCCCGCGAAGTCGAGCACGCCGTCGGCCGACAGCCAGCCGGTCGGCTCCCACACCATGTGCGCGATCGGCACATAGACGATCAGCGACCAGAGCGTCATGAACACGAGCATCGCCGAGAACTTCATGCGGTCGGCGAACGCGCCGCAGATCAGCGCCGGCGTGATGATCGCGAACGTCATCTGGTAGACGAAGTAGACCGATTCCGGGATCGTCGGCGCCAGGTGGCTGACGGTCAGCGTCGTCGCCTTGTCGCCGTGGATGTAGTTCATCCCGTGCAGGAACGCGCGCGACAGGCCGCCGATGAAGCCGTTGCCCGGCGTGAACGCGAGGCTGTAGCCGACCACCGTCCACAGCACCGTGATCAGCGCGGTGATCGCGAAGCTCTGCATCACGGTCGCGAGCACGTTCTTCTTGCGGACCATGCCGGCATAGAACAGCGCGAGGCCGGGGATCGTCATGAACAGCACGAGCGCGGTGGAGGTCAGCATCCACGCGGTGTCGCCCGAGTTGATCTTCGACGAATCGACGGAGAACGGCGCGGTCGGCGCGGCGGGGGCGGCCGGTGCCGAAGCGGCGGCGGCAGCCGACGCGTCGGTGGCGCCCGAGGCCGGTGCGGCGGCAGCGGCCGTGGCGGACGCGTCGGTGGCAGCCGGCGTCGAAGCGGCCGGCGCGGCGGCAGCCGAGGCGTCGGAAGCCATTGCGGCGGGTGCGGACGCAGCCGCGGCGGACGCCGCGTCGTCGGCAAGCGCGGAGCCGACGCCGGCCGCGATCAGCGAGCCGGCCATCAACAGGGACATCAGAAGTTTGCGCATCTTGGGTTTCCTCTTGTCGCTTGTCTTGTCTGTTCTGTTACAGCGCGTCTGCGCCCGTCTCCCCGGTGCGAATCCGGATCACCTGTTCGATCGCCGTGACGAAGATCTTGCCGTCGCCGATCTTGCCGGTGCGCGCGGCCCGCTCGATCGCCTCGACCGCCTGGTCGACGAGATCGTCGGACACGGCCGCCTCGATCTTCATCTTCGGCAGGAAATCGACCACGTATTCGGCGCCGCGGTACAGCTCGGTGTGCCCCTTCTGGCGTCCGAACCCTTTCACCTCCGTCACCGTGATGCCCGAGACGCCAAGCGCCGACAGCGCTTCGCGCGTCTCATCGAGCTTGAACGGCTTGATGATTGCGGTAATGAGTTTCATGAAGTCCTCTCGCTGGGTTGTCCCGTCGAATTGGTTGGAATGTTGTAGCGGACTCTTCTCAGCAACTCGCATGCCATGTCGGGTCGAGCACCGTCTCAAAAGGCTTCATCAAGGGGGCGCATCACGTGATGTAAGGTGCGGAAGCCCGGCCGAATGGCCAACGTGGCCCGGTTTGCTGGCGCGGCGAAAGGATCGTTGCTAGAGTGCACGCACGTCCCGGATCGCCGGGCCATTCACCCATGCGGGCGCCATGCCCGGAATTCGCGCTCAGTGCGCACCATTTCCGGTCATGCGTGCATCATGGGCACGTACGCAACTGAAGATGCACATTTTTTGTGCAAGGAAGGGGAATCACATGAAGCAACCCAGCGACGTTTTCAACGATCTGCAGTCGCGCGTCAGCGATCTGCTGAAAAACTCGCCGGCCAAGGACGTCGAGCGCAACGTGAAGGCCATGCTGTCGCAAGGCTTCTCGAAACTCGATCTCGTCACGCGCGAGGAATTCGACACGCAGGCGCAAGTGCTCGCCCGCACCCGCGTGCGCCTCGAGGAACTCGAGAAACGCGTCGCGGAACTCGAGCAGAAGCTCGCCGCGCCGCAAGCCTGACGCCCGACCCGGCTGCAAGGTCCGGGCGCGGGCCGCCTCGTGCGGCTCGCGCCCGCCGCCCGCCGCCCGCCGCCCGAAGCACTGAAGCACTGAAGCACTGAAGCACTGAAGCACTGAAGTCACCGTACCGCTCTTCGTCGTTCTCCGCAGCACCCCCGCTCTTCGCTGTTCATCGCTCTTCGCAGTCCGTCGTTCCGCAGTGCCTCGTTCTTTCCCCGCGCCACGCCGGCAAGCGCGCACCGATTCGTCCGATTCCCGCGGCATGCGGCCCCGAACGGCCGTCGTCCGTCCGCCTTGTTTACAGGAGCCTCGCCATGTCGCTCGCCGTGGTGCGCAGTCGCGCGCCCGCCTCCGGCCGTGCGCCGGACGTCACCGTCGAAGTCCATCTCGCCAACGGGTTGCCGTCGTTCTCGATCGTCGGCCTGCCCGATCTCGAAGTCCGCGAAAGCCGCGAGCGCGTCCGTGCCGCGCTGCAGAACTGCGGCTTCGAATTCCCGGTGCGCCGCATCACCGTCAACCTCGCGCCGGCCGACCTGCCGAAGGAGTCGGGCCGGTTCGACCTGCCGATCGCGCTCGGCATCCTCGCCGCGAACGGCCAGATCCCGGCCGACGCGCTGGCCGGCCGCGAATTCGCGGGCGAACTGTCGCTGACGGGCGCGCTGCGGCCGATGCGGGGCGCGTTCGCGATGGCGTGCGGCGTGGCGCGGGATTGGCAGTCCGCGGAAAGTGGCGCGGCTTCCGGTCTGGGTTCCGGCTCGCTTTCCGGTTCAGGCAACGATGGCCGGGGAGCCGGCCCGGAGCCAGGCTCCGCCGCCGCGCCGAACGCCCCCGAGCTGTACCTGCCGCTCGCCAGTGCCGCCGAGGCTGCGCTCGTGCCGGGCGTCACCGTGTTCGGTGCGCCGGACCTGCCCGCGCTGTGCACGCACCTCACCGGCGCGCCCGACGGGCGGCTCGCCCCGGTCGCGGCACCGTGCCTCGACGGCCTGCCGATGCCGGCCGCCCCCGATCTCGCCGACGTGATCGGCCAGCGCGGCGCCCGCCGCGCGCTGGAAGTCGCGGCTGCGGGCGGCCATCACATGCTGATGGTCGGGCCGCCGGGGGCGGGCAAGTCGATGCTGGCCGCCCGGCTGCCGGGCCTCCTGCCGCCCCTGACCGATGACGAGGCGCTGACGTCGGCGGCGCTCCTCTCCGCGAGCCGCCTCGGCTTTTCACCCGCGCAGTGGCGCCGGCGGCCGTTCCGCGCACCGCATCACTCGTCGAGCGCCGCCGCGCTGGTCGGCGGCCGCAACCCGCCGCAACCGGGCGAGATCACGCTCGCGCACCTCGGTGTGCTGTTCCTCGACGAACTCCCGGAATTCGACCGGCACGTGCTCGAGATGCTGCGCGAACCGCTGGAGGCCGGCCGCATCACGATTTCACGCGCGGCCCAGCAAGCCGACTTTCCCGCTGCGTGCCAGTTGATCGCCGCGATGAATCCGTGCCCATGCGGCTGGCACGGCGATCCATCCGGACGTTGCCGCTGCTCGCCGGACGTCGCCGCGCGCTACCTGCGCAAGCTGTCGGGGCCGCTCGTCGACCGCATCGACATCCAGATCGACCTGCCCGCGCTGTCGCCGGCCGAGCTGGCGACGCGCGCGTCGGCGCCCGGCGAGCCGAGTGCGGCGGTGGCCGCGCGGGTCGCGCGGGCGCGTGCGCTGCAACTCGACCGGCAGGGCAAGACGAATCACATGCTGAGCGGCCGCGAGACGGACGACCTGTGCCGGCCGACCGACGAAGGCGAACGCCTGCTGCGCGAGGCCGGCGAGCGCTTCGGCTGGTCGGCGCGCGCGTATTACCGCGTGCTGAAGGTCGCGCGGACGATCGCCGACCTGGCCGGCGACCCGCTGCCGACAGCCGCGCAAATCGCCGAAGCCATCCGCTACCGGCGCGTGCTGACGGCACTCTGAGTGCTCGACCAGCGCGACGCCCGGCGCGCGCGAAGTCGCCGCCGCGGACGAACACCATATGCGGACGGGCCGCCCAGCGCCGGCGAGTCGATACCGGCCGCGCAGCCGCTGAAGCTCCTGCTGCCGCTGGCATATAGCTCGATTCGCAGGGAGGCAATTCACATCACCAGTAACGAGAGAGCAATTTCGCAGAAGGCCTTGGCCAATCTGACTGGCCTGGACCGCAGTCAGATGCGAAAGATTGAGTGTGGGGAACGCAACGTCAGCATCCTCAATGTGATTCGAATCTCCGCCGTGTTGAACGTCCCTCCGTCAGAACTATTTAGACTTGCTCGCCTCTAGCTCCATGCCAAAATTAACCATTAGCCCCTTTCGACGGCAGGCTCGCAACGGTGAATCGATCATAGGAACCGTGACCCGTTGGAAGCATAGCGCCATCGGTCAATGGCAAACCGAGACGCGTCATCCGTCAACCCTGACGCCGTCCCTGGCCCCACACAAAAAGGGGCGGATGACTCCTCCCCCTGCCTGCTCTATCATCCGTGCGAAACGCCCATGCCGCTCGGAGAAGCAGTGCGTGTGGTGTCACACATGCCGACACAGTCACTCGACAAACATGTTACAAATCAACGCAACTCTGAAATCCCTCATCGACCGCCTCTGGAACCGATTCTGGTCTGGCGGAATTTCGAACCCGATCGCTGCGATCGAACAGATCAGCTACTTGCTTTTCATGAAGCAGATCGACGAACTCGATCGTCGTCAGGAGTTTGAAGCAAAGCACAACGGCGGAGTGTTTCATTCTCGTTTTGCCGGAAAGTACAAAGCTCCCAATACGAGTACTCCGATCGAAAAATCGACCCTTCGATGGAGCTATCTAAAAGAGATGGAGGCAGAGGACCTGCTTCCGCACATGGTTAACTATGCGTTTCCATTTATCAAGACACTCGAAAGTGAGAATAATAATTTTGCTCGCCACATGGCGAATGCCGTCTTTTTAATTCCAAACGAAAATTTACTAAAAGGCGCCATCGTCATAATCGAGGAGATTTTTACTGAGATCGATCGTGACGCACGCGAAGACGGCCATCTGTTTCAGGACATTCAGGGCGATGTCTACGAGATGCTTCTCAATGAAATCAGTAGCTCTGGAAAAAATGGGCAATTTCGCACACCACGGCACATAATCAAACTGGTAAGCGAATTAGTCGACCCTCAACCTGGACAACGCATTTGCGATCCGGCATGTGGTACAGCTGGCTTCCTTCTTGACGCCTATCATTACATCGGCACAAAAATTGTGCTCGCCGAAGAAAATAAAAAGCCGGTAGACGCCGATGACGACGGATTTATTAGAGTAAGCGCGGGCGCAATTCTTACCCAAGACACTAAGCGCAAACTCGAATCGGACCTGTACGGGTACGATTTCGATGCCACCATGGTTCGGCTTGCACTCATGAACCTCATGATGCACGGCATCGATAACCCTCGCATCGACTATGCCGATACTCTCAGCAAAAATTTTCATGAGACCGAGGCATACGACGTCGTAATGGCGAACCCTCCTTTCACTGGAAGCATCGACAAAGGAGATATAAATAGCATCCTTCGTTCAAACACCAGCAAGACTGAAATATTATTCACAGAACGAATACTTACTCTTCTCAAACCGGGCGGTGTTGCCGGCATCGTCATCCCACGTGGCGTGCTCTTCAGTTCAGCCAACGCATTTGTTGAAATGCGGAAAAGGCTTTTAGAAGAAACCAATCTCCAAGCGGTGATATCATTACCAAGTGGAGTTTTCAGGCCATACGCGGGAGTTGCAACAGCAATTCTGATATTTGAGCGCAAAGGAAAGACGAAAAGCACATGGTTTTACGACGTCGAGAACGATGGCTTCAGCCTCGATGACAAGCGCCAGCGAATTCCTGGCAGCGAATTACAGGATGTAGTGCGTCAATGGCGGCTACGCGATCCGAAAGTGAACACTGACCGAAAGGGAAAGCATTTCTTTGTGTCCGCGAAGGAAATTCGCGATGCAAAATATGATCTATCTTTTGGACACTATCGCAAATCTGAGCAAGCTGAGGTTGTATACGAGCATCCGGACACCGTGCTTAATCGGCTTCGTGACCTTGAGCTTCGTATTCAGGCAGACATCGACGAATTGACAGAAATCTTGAAATGACGTGGAACACCGTACCGCTTGGATCACTTTTGGCACCTGCCGGCAACTCTCGAGCCGGTGACCAAGATCTTCCCGTGCTGTCTGTCACGATGCGCGATGGTCTGATCGATCAATCTGAGAAATTTAATAAACGTGTCGCCAGCAACGATATTTCAGATTATCGGGTCGTCTATCCCAATCAGTTGGTAGTCGGCTTCCCCATTGACGAGGGTGTCCTCGGTTTTCAGACATTGTATCCTGCCGCGGTGGTAAGTCCGGCGTACACAATCTGGCAACTTAAAAGCCCAGCAGATATACATGTGCCTTTTCTCGAAGGCTATCTTCGCTCTCAACAGGCAAGGAAAACCTACGCAAGCAGGATGCGAGGTGCGGTGGCAAGGCGACGCTCGCTAACACGAGATGATTTTCTAGCAATTGAAATACCACTTCCACCGCTAGAAGAGCAGATAAAAATTGCGACCGTTCTCGCGCGAATCGATCATCTACAGCAATTGCGCAGCGAGGCGTTGCAATCAGCGAATAACTTTATCGTGTCTTCGTTCTTGCACATGTTCGGCGACCCCATTAAAAATCCAATGCAGTGGCCCGTCGTCAAATTCGCCTCAGAAATGGAAAGTATCAGCTACGGCACATCCGAAAAAAGCTATGAAACGCGATCGGATCGAGCTCATCCTGTCCTCCGCATCCCTAACGTCATCGCAGGGAAAATTGATTGGGATAATTTGAAATTCTCAGAACTCACCGAAGCCGAGTGGGAAAAACTGAAACTCCTCCCGCGCGATCTACTATTTGTAAGAACAAATGGTAATCCCTCGATGGTTGCCAGAACGGCTGTCTATTCCGGACCGTATGATGCAGCTTTTGCGTCGTATCTGATCCGAGTTAGACTTCGACAAAACTCACGATTGCATCCGGAGTTCGTCAACGCAATGCTTGCGATGCCTTCTTGGCGAACTCGTTTACTTACTTACGCTAAGACTGCTGCCGGCAACTACAACATAAATGCTCAGGCTATACGTGGTCTGGAGCTAATTGCTCCTAACGTCGATTTACAGGAGCAATTCCTAGCACTACTGGAACGACATCATGGAATGGCAACCCAGATGCAGGAGTCGGCGCGCGCCATCAAGTCGTTGCGTGAAATAGTGCAGCAGCGCGCTTATCGCGGCCTGCTTGATCTGAGGCGTATCAAGGCTACCATTCCTCCTAACGTAGAAGACGAGACTGGCAATGCCACATCGGTAGCGCCGAAAGATGCTCGGACGATCTCCACGGAATTTCTTGTTCCACCCAAGAAAATCGAGCGCGAACTAAAGGCGCTTGATGCTCGTATTGAGAAAGGGGAGCCCATTCCATGGTCCGACGATTATTTTCGGTATCGCGTGCTGGGGCGCCACGAGATCCCATTCAGTTTCGGTGATTTATTGAAGCGCGCGAAAAATATCTTTGACGAGCCGCCTCCCTACGAAGTGATTCGCAAGCTAATTTCCGATTTGCTTGGCCAAAATGATCAAGCACCCGTTTTAGTTCAACGATTCGACTATCAGATCGACAAAGATACCAAGGAAGCCTTTGGGCGCCGCGAGATTGTCTTCGACCTTGCAAAATGAAATTAATACGCCTAACGTTAGACACTAATTTTCGCAGCCTTCCAAGGGGCTTCACTATCGTTTTCCCGAATAACGGTGAGAGTTCGCTCACATCCGACTTCGAACCTTATTGCTTAGCCGGTCGAAATGGTAGCGGCAAATCGAACGTCCTTCAGGCACTCGCATCTATTTTTTACCATATCGAATGCATTTATTTGAACTATAGACCCGATGGCTTCGAATATGATCCATCAACGAATGAGAGTGGTTTCCGCGCTGAGAACGCCTTGATCGATGCCTTCTCGCTGGAATACATGCTGCCAACTCCATTGGAGCTCAAAAGTACGACGGAAAACTCACAAACCCCGGAAATCGCACATGTACTTATTGAAAAATCGGCGGGAGAGCGTCCACGACTGCTTTGGCTCAATAGAGTAGATGGAAATGACGGAGCAACGACAGAGTTAGCTCGCACCGAAGCGAAAAGTCTGCTTCCCCGATATGTGCTCGGCTACTCTTCAGGACACAACGAAATACTTAGCCTTCCTTTCTTTAAAATGCGCTTTGTGCATTTTGACGAATATCGCGACCATCTCGTCAGAGAACTCCCCTATGCCGGAAGGCCAGAGGGGAGGATGATTTATGTGGACGAACAGTTCAGCCAAGCGATTCTCCTTTGTCATTTTCTCTTCCCCAGTGACGTAGTCACCAAGGTGTTCGAAGAAAAAATTGGACTCAAAGGAATCCAACGCTTTCGCATAATCATTCGCCATCATCATTTCGTTCCAGTTACCACGCGCGAAACCGATATTCGCGACAATTCAACCGCCTCAATCACCACGGATCGTGTCGAGCTTACGGAAAAACTACGGGGGCATATTAACGAGAACGGCGAACTACAGCTAGGACTTATCGACAAGTTGGTCAAATGCGCTACGACTTATTACGAGGACACCTCTGACGATCCGGACCAAACTGAGAGCGATCTCATTTTGGACTACTGGATTACCGAAGAAACTCGAAGAGCATTTGAATTTCATTTTGGCGTAGGGGATGGAAATTCGAACGAAAGATCTCGCGCGGCATCCGCATTAAATCTCTTTCAATCCTTGCAAACCCTACTAACGCTAAACTACTACCGCGTCGACGAGCAAACTAAAAACGAACTCTATCGATCCGACAGTCTTTACCTCAACGAAACGATACCCATGCCGGCATCGCATGAACGTATCATGCGATTTAAAAATTTCGAAATTATAAAAAGCGGAGTTGCGGCGAAGATGTATGGGAAGGCGCTCTCAGATGGCGAGCACCAGTTGGTTCACACAATAGGATTGTGCCTACTATTTCGCCACGAGCCAGCACTCTTTCTACTGGACGAGCCAGAGACACACCTCAATCCGGACTGGCGAGCATCGTACGTATCAACACTTCGATCGGCCCTCGAGGCTGATGATGAATCAAAGGCTGTAATGCGCGAGGTGATTTTCACATCGCATTCTCCGTTTATCGTCTCTGATTGCAAACGAGATCATGTCCTTATATTCTCCAGAGACCTTCAAGGAGTTGTGACCTGGAACACTCCCCCGTTCAATACCTTTGGCGCATCTTCGAACGCAATCACAATGCAGGTTTTCGGCCAAAAGGAAACTATCGGTGATTATGCTGCCGCAAAACTACAAGAGTTGCGAAATCAACTAACACTAGACGGCGACCCCGACGATCTGATCGAATCCGCCAACGATTTGCTGGGCGACTCGATGGAGAAAATTCTTTTCATAAATGATGCACTAGATAAGAAGAAAGGGTAAACATGCTTTTTCATTACGAATACGTTCCGACTCGACTCGAAAAAATAGAGGAATGGCTATCCCATCTTGTAAAAGAAGTCTGGTGCAAACCATCGAAGTCATTTTATCTAAGGCGACTACTTCCCGAATTCCAGCAGGTCGTCCGGGAGACGGTAAAATCGTCGCGCGGAACCGATTATTTATTCGGCCCCATTCATTGCATCCACAATATTTGTCGCGACAAACTCACCGAGGCCGATCGCACCAAACTCGCATCATATTTTGATCAAAACATCAACATTTTAGCCCTTTGCTCCAAACAGAACGGAAGCTTACCGGCAACATACGATGATATAAAATTGCTCAACGCCGATCTCGCAGAGCATTTATACGATTTTTGCGTAAATCTTTGGTCTGAAGTTCGAAAGCGAAAAGCAGTTACGGATCGACTTGGCACACTAGCAGAGCATTTCAAAGAATTTCGAAAAAAAAATCGAAAAGGAATATGTCCATTTTGTGGAATTAGTCGGATCGATGGGATTTTCAGCACAATTCAAGAGGACTTCGATCACTACCTCCCAAAGAGGAAATATCCTTTTAACTCCGTGAGCATGCGAAATCTTGCGCCGATTTGCGATAAATGCAATAAGAAATACAAACTTCAACAAGATCCCATATACGACGAGCATGGAAATCGCCGCAAAGCTTTTTATAGCTATGCACAAACCAATCCAAGTGTTCGACTTAGAATTGAACTTAGCCCCGCCAATGGCCAAATCGTCGACGCGCGAAATCTACAGCCAGAAAATATTCAACTACACCTAACAAGCACCACACATCAAACTGAAATCGAGGCATGGAAGGAGGTTTTCCATATAGAGGAACGATACAAGGCGATATGCTGCGAAGAGGAAACTGCCGGTTACTATTGGCTGCAGCAAGTTCTAGGGGAAATGAGAGAGGCAGGGAAAAGCCCCGAAGATGCACTTACCGCAATAAAGAGAGCAGCTATTTCTAACTGGGCGGATCTCAATTTTCTCAAAATCCCGTTTCTGGAGGCATGTCACAGCGCCGGTTTAGTTCGGTAGTGTTTCAGTGGAGCTAGATGCATCTCGACACCGAATATACCGGGCGAAATTCGCCATACTCCATGCTGATCCGCCACGCCCTCGCGGCGAAAGACGGCAAACGGGTGTTCTACGCTGAGCTTAGTGACACGTAGTCGGTCGGCGATTGCACGTCCTTCAACAAACTTCGCGTATTGCCCCTAATGACGGGGTCACGTCTACCGCGTGTCGGTGCTCAACGGGCGCTTCACAGTTGGTTCGAACGTGCCCCGCGCAACGTCAGAATCGCCTGCGATTCTGATATCGATTAGTTACGCGGCCCACCAACCTCGCGCCGACTTACTATGACCTACGGTCCTTGATTGGTGCCGCCGTATACCATTCCACCCACCACCGATTGAATTCTCCTGAGCATCTTGCGCTCCCCAACACGCGCGCGTATCGGACAGGGTGACTCGTTTGGGTAGACGTAAATATAGTCTCCCGCAGCCGGGCGCAAACACATCCACAACGCCCAGTCACTAGGGCTCCTAGATCCTGTCGGCGCTAACGCGTATTTCCGGCATGCTGAAGGTCGCGCGGACGATCGCCGACCTGGCCGGCGACCCGCTGCCGACGGCCGCGCAGATCGCCGAAGCCATCCGCTACCGGCGCGCGCTGACGGCACTCTGAACGCCCTCGGAGGACAAAATCCGGCTGTCAAGACTTGACTTATACACAATTCCACGCATCCGGCCCCGGATCAGGGTTCGGCGAAGCCTTTGCAGCACGGAATCCGCATCTCGTTGTTTTGATTGATTTTTCTCAAATCACAAGCGAGCGGCCAAACGGGCCGGAAGGCCGTCCCGCGCGGCTTGGCGGGAAATCCGGGCAACTTTTCAACAAAGTTATCCACATGCGCTGTGGATAGCCGGAAAAAACCCGCAAAATCCGGCGACTAGCGTCGAAAGCTGCGAATGAACTTTCAGTTGTCACAGAGTGTCCCGGCGCCCTTTCCGGCCACCGTCAATCGAGTTTGAACGACCCGAAAAACTGGTCGAGCTGCTCCTGCGCAAGCGGCCCGTCGGCAATCACGACGGCCTGGTACGCGTGCCGGCCGCGCGCGGCGAGCCGCGCGACGATCGTCTTGTGCGTGCGATCGCCGCCGGCGGCCGCGCCCGCGATGCGCAGCTCGAGCCCATTTACCGCGCCGCCGGCCGCGAGCGGCACGGGCACCGAAGCCGTCTGCGGCGCGCCTTCGAGGTTGCGGGACAGCCCGGCGCGCAGGAAGTCGAGCGCCGCGCGGCGCGTGTCGTCACGGTCGTCCGGCAGCGTCAGCGTGCCGACCGCGAACACCGCGCCGTCAACGTGCGCGGCCTGCATCCGCATCGGCATCGACGCGCCGTCGATCGCCACCGGCTGTTCCTCGACGGTCGGCTTCGCCGGCAGGTCGATCGTGTAGCCGGCATCGTTGTGCAGCGTGCGCCAGTCGTACGACGGCGAGCATGCGGCCAGCGCGACGCTCACGCACGCGAGCGCGGCGAAGTGCCGCAGCGGACGAAAAAGGGGGCGCAACGAAACGGTGACTTCCTTCGGCATGGCGTGGATCGGGCAGGCAAAACGGGCATTATCCGCCGAACCTGAAATCCGGGATGCGCGGCCGCCGTCGGTGCGCAAGCCGCATTCGCGCTAAAATGAGCGCCGAATTTCGATGTCCTTTGCATCGATCCGCGTCATCGACCGACTCCGAGAGCACCAGATGAACACCACGCCTCCCGTCCGGCGCAGCGCCGGCCCCGTCCGCTACCTCGTCGCCGCCGTCGTCGTCGCGGCGATCGCCGTCGCCGGCTTCTTCGCGTTCAACGGCAAGTCCACCGTGCCGGACGCCACGTTCACGCTGCTGTCGGGCCAGAAGGTTTCGACTGCAGGCGACCTGAAAGGCAAGGTCTATCTCGTGAACTTCTGGGCGACGAGCTGCGCAACCTGCATGCAGGAAATGCCGCAGATGGTCGACACCTACAACCGCTTCAAGGGTCAGGGGCTGGAATTCGTCGCGGTCGCGATGAACTACGATCCGCCGATGTACGTCGCGAACTACGCACAAACGCGTCAGCTGCCGTTCAAGGTCGCGCTCGACGACGGCAGCGTCGCGAAACAGTTCGGCAACGTGCAGCTCACGCCGACCACCTTCGTCGTCGACAAGGACGGCAAGATCCTGA
Organism: Burkholderia sp. BCC0405; assembly: GCF_902833075.1. NCBI lineage: Bacteria > Pseudomonadati > Pseudomonadota > Betaproteobacteria > Burkholderiales > Burkholderiaceae > Burkholderia > Burkholderia sp. BCC0405. The sequence continues at coordinate 358,292 of NZ_CADFEO010000003.1, read as the reverse complement.
AGCGCTACGTCGGCGCACCGCAGTTCGCGGAACTCGACGCGCTGCTCAAGAAGGCACTCGACAGCAACGCGGCCTGAGCGCCGCCCGATCCGGATCGAAGGGCCGCGCACCGCGCCCTTCCCCGCACGACGGACCGCACGACCGGGCAAGCCGGTTCCGCGGTCCGTTGGCTTTTCAGCGCTCGGTTTCGCCTTTCGCCGACAGGCCGTAGCGCTTCATCTTCTCGTACAGCGTCGCCTTGCCGACATGCAGCCGGTCGGCCGTCGCGGCGACCGCGCCGCCCGTCTGGTTCAGCGCCTCGGCGATCACCGCGCGCTCGAATTGCTCGATGCGCTCCTTCAGCGTCTGCTCGTTGTCGGCTTCGTCGCCGCCCGCGCCCGTCTCCTGCGGCATGTCGGCCACGCCGAGCACGAAGCGGTCGGCCGCGTTGCGCAGCTCGCGCACGTTGCCGGGCCAGTCGCGCTGCATCAGGCTCGCGCGCTGCCGATCGGTCAGCACCGGCGCGGGCCGCGCGTAACGCACGGCCGCATCGAGCATGAAGTGCTCGAACAGCGGCACGATGTCCTCGCGGCGCTCGGCAAGCGGCGGCAGCGCGATCGTCACGACGTTGAGGCGGTACAGCAGGTCGCGCCGGAACGTGCCGGCCGCGACGAGCTCGCCCATGTCGCCCTTCGCTGCCGCGACGACGCGGCAGTTCACGCGGATCGGCTGGTTCGAGCCGAGCCGCTCCAGCACGCCGTCCTGCAGCACGCGCAGCAGCTTCACCTGCAGCGCGAGCGGCATGCTTTCGATTTCGTCGAGGAACAGCGTGCCGCCCGACGCATATTCGAGCTTGCCGACGCGGCGCTTCGCGGCGCCGGTGAACGCGCCGGGCTCGTAGCCGAACATCTCCGACTCGAACATCGGCTCGGGCAGCGCGCCGCAATTCACCGCGATGAACGGCTTGTCGCGGCGCGGCGACAGCTCGTGCAGGCTGCGCGCGATCAACTCCTTGCCGGCGCCGGTGTCGCCGTTGATCAGCACCGACGCATCGGTCGGCGCGACGTTCGCGATCAGCTTGCGCACCTGCTCGATCGCGGGGCTGCGGCCGATGATGCGCGGCGCGACGACGTTCTGCCCGGCCAGCTCGCGCCGCAACGCGTGGTTCTCGAGCACGAGCTCGCGGCGCTCGAGCGCGCGGCGCACCGTCTCGATCAGGCGCTCGGCCGCGAACGGTTTTTCGATGAAGTCGTACGCGCCGTCTCGCATGGCCTGCACGGCCATCGAAATGTCGCCGTGCCCCGTAACGAGGATCACGGGCACGTCGGGCACGCGCTCGCGGCACTGCGCGAGCACGTCGAGCCCGCTCGCGCCGGGCAGCCGGATGTCGCTGACGATCGCGCCGGCGGTATCCGCGACGATCGCCTTCTCGGCCGCTTCGGCCGACTCGAAGCCGGCGACGTCGAACCCCGCCAGCTGAAGGCTCTGCACGCTTGCCCGGCGAACGAGCGCGTCGTCTTCGATATAGATCACTTGCAGCCGGTTGGCCATCGTACTCACTTGCTCCTGACGGGCCGCGCGGCGGCAGCGCGCGCGGCGTCGTTATACCGATCGTGCGCCGATCGGGCGGGCGGCGTGGCGCGCCTAGCGCGAGCCCGCCGGCTCGGACACGGAGTCGGGATGATGCGTGCGGGCGCGCCGCAGCGTCAAGACGAACAGCGCGCCGCCCGACGGCGCGTTGCGCGCGGTCAGCGCGCCGCCCGCGTCGCTCGCGATCGACGACGAGATCGCGAGGCCAAGCCCGAGCCCCCGCCCCATTTCCTTGGTCGTGAAAAACGGCTCGAACAGGCGCGGCAGCAGGTCGGGCGCAATGCCGCAGCCGTTGTCGCGCACCTCGACGGCGAGCGTCGCCGCCGACACCGCGATCGTCACCTCGATCGCCGGCGCCGCAACCCCGGCGACCGCATCGAGCGCGTTGCCGAGCAGGTTGATCAGCACCTGTTCGAGGCGCAGGTCCTCGCAACGGGCGACGAGCTCGGGATAGTCGCGCGCCAGGTCGAGCGGCGCATCGTGCGCGGGCGACACGGTCGCGTCCTGCAGCGTCAGCGTGAGCGCGACGCCGCGCAGGCGCTCGTCGAGCAGCGACAGCACGCTGCGCAGCGCGCGCACGACGAGCGCCTGCTCGTTGCGCGGCTTCGCGCGGCCGACGAACAGCTTCAACTGGTTCGTGATCTTGCCCATCCGCTCGGTGAGCGCGGCGATCGCCTCGAGGTTTTCCCGCGCGGCCGCCTGCTCGCCGCGATCGAGCAGCACACGCGTGTTGTCCGAGAAGCTGCGCAGCGCCGCGAGCGGCTGGTTCAGTTCGTGCGTGATGCCGGCCGCCATCTGGCCGAGCGCGGCAAGCTTGCTCGCCTGGATCAGCTCGTCGTGCGCGGCGCGCAACTCCTGCTCCGCGCGGATCCGGTCGCCGACTTCCTTCTGCAATTGCTCGTTCGCCTCCGACAGGTCGGCCGTGCGCTCCTCGACGCGCCGGTTCAGCTCCGCGTACGCCTGCTGCAACAGCGCGCGGCCGCGGATCATTTCGCGCACGCGCGCGCGGCGCATCCGCCAGTAGAACGCGAGCAGCGCGACCGACACGAAGCCAAAGCCCGTGACGATCGTCGCGTTGCGCGCATCGGCGTCGATCGGCGCGATCGGCGCGAGCGTGACGAGCAGCCAGTCGGGCTCGCCGATCCTGCGCTTGCTCGCGAGGAAGCGCGGCGCGCGCAGGCCGGGGCCGAGTCGCACGATCTCCGCGTCGGGGCCGAGCACCTGCTCGATGCGCAACGGCAGCGGCGTGACGGGTTGCTGCGCGTACTGGCGCGTCTCGTAGATCGACGCGGCGACGGGGCCCGTGAGCGGCCGCAGCGTGTGGTACTTCCACGCGGGCACCGACGACAGGAACACGACGCCATGGTCGTCCGCGACGACGAGCGGCTCGGACGCATCGGCGCCCTGGAACCATTCGAGGTTGAGCTTCACGACGACGACGCCCGCGATCTTGCCGTCGCGCCACACGGGCTGCGAGATGTAGTAGCCGGGATCGCGCGAGATCGTGCCGATCCCGAAGAAGCGGCCGACCTGGCCTTTCATCGCATCGAGGAAATACGGGCGGAAACGGTATTCGATCCCGACGAAGCTGTCGGGCGCACGCCAGTTGCTGGCGGCGACACACAGGCCGTCCGCGCCGATCACGTAGGTGACAGTCGCATGCGCGTGTTCGTTGAGGTCTTCGAGATAGCGATTGACGCGCGCGGTGTAGTCGGCGCGCTTTGGCTCGGCGAGCAGGTCCTGCACGTACGGATGGCTGCCGAGCAGATAGGGCAGCGATTCGTAGCGGTCGAGCGTGCTCTTGAGCGCGTTGGTGGTGCGGTCGACGCGCACCGCGGCGTTGCGCTGCAGTTCGGCAACGCCGCGCCGCCAGGTCATCGTCCACGTCAGCGTGCACGCCGCGGCGAGCGCGGCGGCAAGCACGACGAGAATGAGCAGGCGGCGCGTCACGGTCGAGGCTTCCTGACGATGCGGATCGCCTATTGTGTCATAGGCCTCCGCCTCTTCGCCCCGGCTGCCGCGGGCCGCGCCGCCGGCGAGCGGCGCCGCCGCCTGCTCGTTCATGGCGTCAGACGCCGGCCGTCTCGGTCGCCGCGACCTCACCGCCGCCCTTCAGCGCCTGGCGCAGCTTGTTGCGGTCGAGCTCCTTCTCCCAGGCCGACACGACGACCGTCGCCACGCCGTTGCCGACGATGTTGGTCAGCGCGCGGCATTCGCTCATGAAGCGATCGATGCCGAGGATCAGCACCATGCCCGACAGCGGGATCGTCGGCACGACGGCCAGCGTCGCGGCGAGCGTGATGAAGCCCGCGCCCGTGACGCCGCTCGCGCCCTTCGACGTCAGCATCGCGACGGCCAGCAGCGTGAGCTGCTGCATCCACGTCAGTTCGATGTTGGTCGCCTGCGCGATGAACAGCACGGCCATCGTCATGTAGATGTTGGTGCCGTCGAGGTTGAACGAATAGCCGGTCGGCACGACGAGGCCGACGACCGAGCGCGAGCAGCCGGCCTTCTCGAGCTTTTCCATCAGCTGCGGCAGCGCGGCTTCCGACGAGCTCGTGCCGAGCACGATCAGCAGCTCTTCCTTGATGTAGGACACGAAGCGGATGATCGAGAAGCCCGTGACGCGCGCGATCGTGCCGAGCACGACGAGCACGAACACGACCGACGTCAGGTAGAACGTGCCGATCAGCTTGAGCAGCGGCACCAGCGAGCCGACGCCGTACTTGCCGATCGTGAACGCCATCGCGCCGAACGCGCCGATCGGCGCCAGCTTCGTGACGATGTGCACGATGCCGAACAGCACGCGCGTGAGCCCGTCGATGAAGTCGGTCACGACGCGGCCGCGCTCGCCGAGGTGCGCGAGCACGCTGCCGAACAGCAGCGCGATCAGCAGGATCTGCAGGATCTCGCCCTGTGCGAACGCATCGACCATCGTGTTCGGGATGATGTGCATCAGGAAGTCGACCGTCGACTGCCCGTGCGCCTTCGCCGCGTACGACGCAACGGCCTTGCCGTCGAGCGTCGCCGGATCGATGTTGAAGCCGACGCCCGGACGCAGGATGTGCGTGGCCGCGAGGCCGAGCACCAGCGCGAAGGTCGACACGACCTCGAAGTACAGCAGCGCCTTGCCGCCGACGCGGCCTACCTTCTTCATGTCCTCCATGCCGGCGATGCCGGTCACGACCGTACAGAAGATGATCGGGCCGATCACCATCTTGATCAGCTTGATGAAGCCGTCGCCGAGCGGCTTCATGTCGGTGGCGAGCGCCGGGTAGTAGTGACCGAGGATCACGCCGACGATGATGGCGAAGATCACCTGCACATAGAGCACTTTGTAGAAGGGTTTCTTCTTCACGATGGTTCCTGCAGAAGTAGATGAGCCGATGGAAACGGCGTCACGCGCGCAGGCGAATGCCAGGGGAGTCATTCGCCCGCGCGGCTGCCGTGCCGCAACAAGCGATGCCTCACGACATCCGGAGGGGGAGGAAGGCAGTGGTCATCGATTGTCTCCTGTGGACCCAGGCCGGCGCTTCGGCGCTTACCGGGTCTCATGCAACGCTTGGTTTAATAGTCCGGCCGGGGGATGGCCGTGCGATTTATAACGCAAGGTCGATGCCAGGCTTTCGTAACCCGTCAAGCCATTGTTTTCATTGTATTTCTCATAATGCGGCAGGCAAGGAAATCCGGTATTCCGGATTTCCGGAAAATATCCGTCCGGCGATCCGGACGGATGTGCTCATCCGTCGGATCAATCAGTGCTGCACGGCGCGGCCAGCCAGCACGCCCGTCTGCGCGTAGAACTCCTGCTGTGCGAAGGCCTCGCGCTCGCGCCGGGCGCGCTCGCCGCGATCCGCGAGCGAGCCGGCGACGATCCCGATGAACGCGAGCGGCACCGACACGAGCGCCGGGTTGTCGAGGAACACCGGCGCGTGCGCGTGATGCAGCACGTCGACCCACACCGACTTCGACAGCACCGTGAGCGTGACCGCCGACCCGAGGCCCAGGCCGCCGCCGAGCACCGCGCCGCGCGTGGTCATCCCGCGCCAGAAGATCGACATCGCGAGCACCGGGAAATTCGCGCTCGCGGCCACCGCCGCGACGAGGCCGACCATGAACGCGACGTTCACATGCTCGAACAGGATCGACAGCCCGATCGCGACCGCCGACAGCGCGATCGTCGCCGCGCGCGAGATACGCATCTCGACGCGTTCGTCGGGCTTGCCGCGCGCCCACATCTGCGCATAGAGGTCGTGCGAGATCGTCGTCGCGCCGGCGAGCGTCAGGCCCGCGACCACCGCGAGGATCGTCGCGAACGTGACGGCCGCGATGAAGCCGTAGAACCAGTTCCCGCCGACCGCCAGCGCGAGCTTCACCGCGACCATGTTCGAGCCGCCGAGCAGGTCGTGCGTGAGGTTGAACGTGCCGTTCGCGCCGAGCTTGAAGAACTCCGGATGCTGCGCGAGCAGCACGATCGCCGAGAAGCCGATCACGAAGGTCAGCAGGTAGAAGTAGCCGATGAAGCCGGTTGCGTACAGCACCGACTTGCGGGCCTCCTTCGCGTTCGGCACCGTGAAGAAGCGCATCAGGATGTGCGGGAAGCCGGCCGTGCCGAACATCAGCGCGATGCCGAGCGACAGCGCGTTGGCCGGATCGCGAATCAGCTTGCCGGGGCCCATGATCGACAGCGCCCCCGGATGCACGGCCACCGCGCGGCGGAACATCTCGTCGATGCTGAAGCCGAATTCGCCGAGCGCGAGCACGACGAGCAGCGTCGCGCCGCACAGCAGCAGCACGGCCTTGATCACCTGCACCCAGGTGGTCGCGGTCATCCCGCCGAAGAACACGTACACGACCATCAGCACGCCGACGATCAGCTCGGCCGTGCCGTACGACAGCCCGAACAGCAGCTGGATCAGCTTGCCCGCGCCGACCATCTGCACGACGAGGTACAGCACGACGATCGTGAGCGAATTCGCGGACGTCAGCAGCCGGATCGGCCGCTGCGCGAAGCGGTACGCGACGACGTCGACGAACGTGAACTTGCCGAGGTTGCGCAGCGGCTCGGCGATCAGGAACATCACGAACGGCCAGCCGACCAGAAAGCCGATCGAGTAGATGAGCCCGTCGAAGCCGAACATGAACACCATCCCCGACAGCCCGAGGAACGACGCGGCCGACATGTAGTCGCCCGCGATCGCGAGCCCGTTCTGCAGCCCGGTGATGCCGCCGCCGGCCGTGTAGAAGTCGCGCGTCGAGCGCGTGCGGCGCGCGGCCCAGCGCGTGAGCGCGAGCGTCGCGAACACGAACGCGAAGAACATCCCGATCGCGACCGGGTTCAGTTCGACCTTGTCGGGCATCGGGCCCGCGACCGATACGGCCCGCGCGGCGCAAGAAACGAGCGCCAACGGAACGGCAAGCGCGCCGGGCGCGATCGAAGTATGTCGCATGTCGGCCTCCGTCAGGGGCGCTGCAGGATCGCGTCGACGCGGCGGTCGAACGCACGGTTCGCGCGCAGCACGTAGCACGCGGTCAGGCCGATCGCGACCAGGATGATCGCGACGCCCGTGGCGATCCCGACCGTCGTCGTCGCGCCGCGGTACAGCGGCGCGGCGAGCACGTGCGGCGCGAGCGCGACGAGCAGGATGAAGCCGTAGTAGGTCGCGATCATCAGCGCCGTCAGCGTGAAGCTGAAGCGGCGCCGCGCACGCACGAGCTGCTGGTAGTCGCGGCGCGCCGTGACCGATTCGATGACGGAAAGCTCCATGGTGTCTGTCTCCTGTCCCATGCTTGGCGGTCGCCCGGCGCGGGCCCTTCAGCGCCCGCGCCGGTCCCGCCGAATGCCCTCGTCGTGTCGCGAGGGAGATGTTGTGGATGGCCGGCGCGTCAACCGATCCGCCCGCGCCGCGGCGGAGAAAGGCAATCCGGTGAAAGGGGCGATGCGCGCGTCAGACCACGCGCTCCGCACGCAGCCGCGCAACCTCGTCGACCGACATGCCGAGCCAGCCGCCGAGCACCGCCTCCGTATCGGCACCGAGCACCGGCGGCGCGCCGCGCACCGGCAATCGCGCGCCGTCGAACCGATACGGCGGCGCAAGCACGTCGACGCCGCCCGCGACCGGGTGCGGCTGCCGCGTGACGAGCCCCGCGCTCGTCGCGCGCTCCGACTTCAGCGCTTCGTGCAGCCCGAGCACTTCGCCGCACGGAATGCCCGCATCGGCGAGCGCCGCGAGCAACGTCGCGCGCGACCGGCGGGCGAGTTCGCCGCGAATCTCGGGCAGCAGGTCCGCACGGTTTTCCGAGCGGCCGAGATTGGTCTTGTATCTCGTGTCGGCCGCGAGGTCGGGCCGCTCGATCGCGTCGCAGAAGCGCGCGAACTGCGTGTTGTTGCCGACCGTGATCACGAGCGGGCCGTCGGCCGCGTCGAACACGCCGTACGGCACGATCGACGGATGCGCGTTGCCGTAGCGCGGCGGGTCCTCGCCCATCAGCAGCGCGTCGAGCCCGTAGTACGCGGTGATCATCAGCCCGCAGTCGAACAGCGCCATCTCGATGCGCCGCCCGCGCCCCGTCGCATGGCGCTCGTACAGCGCGGCGAGGATCGCCTGCGCCGAATACATGCCGGTGAACAGGTCGACCGCCGCGACGCCGAACTTCAGCGGCGGCTGGCCGGCCTCGCCGTTCAGCGCCATCAGCCCGGCCTCGCCCTGCACGACGAGGTCGTAGCCGGGCCGCGCGGCCTCGGCGCCCGAGCGGTCGTAGCCGGAGATCGCGCAGTGCACCAGGCGCGGATTCAGCTCGGCCAGCGCGTCGTAGCCGAGGCCGAGCTTCTCCGCGCCGCCGAACTTGAAGTTGTGAAGCACCACGTCGGCCTGCGCGGCCAGCTCGCGCGCGAGCCGCCGCCCTTCGCCGGTCTGCAGGTCGAGACAGATCGAGCGCTTGCTGCGGTTCACGCTGTTGAAGTAGGTCGTCTCCGTGTCGCCGATCCTCAGGCCCCAGTCGCGCGTGTCGTCGCCGCGCGCCGGATGCTCGACCTTGATTACTTCCGCGCCGAAATCGGCGAGCACCATCGCACACCACGGGCCCGCGAGCACGCGCGAGAAATCGAGCACCTTCACGCCGGCCAGCGGCAATGCGCGCGATTCGTTCGTCATCCTTGTCTCCTCCATTCGCGTGGTGCGCCTTTACTGTTTCGACAGCGCGATGTAGCGCGCGAGATGGTGATCCTCGTCGCCGAGCTGGTGATCGATCATCACGAGGCGCTTCGCGTAGTGCGACAGCGGCAGCTCCCACGTCATCCCGATCCCGCCGTGCAGCTGGATGCTCTCTTCCGCGACGAGCGTGCCGATCCGGCCGATGCTGGTTTTCGCCGCCGCGAGCGCGCGTTCACGCACCACGCGCGGCGCATCGAGCTGCGCGGCCGCGTTGATCACGGCCGAGCGCGCCTGCTCGACTTCGAGCAGCAGGTCGGCCATCCGGTGCTGCAACGCCTGGAAGCTGCCGATCGGCATGCCGAACTGCTTGCGGGTGCGCAGGTAGTCGAGCGTGTACGCCTTCGCGACGTCCATCGCGCCGAGCGCTTCCGCCGACAGCGCGAGCAACCCGTAGCCGAGCACGCGTTCGAGCAGCTCGGCGCCGGCTTCGCCGTCGTGCGCGCCGAGCGCGGCATCGGCCGGCAGCGCGACGCGTTCGAAGCGCACTTCGGCCGCGCGGCCGCCGTCGATCTTCCGGTAGTCGCGCAGCGATACGCCCGGCGCATCGGCCGGCACGACGAACAGGCCGATGCCGGCCGCGTCGTCGTCGTGACCTGACACGCGCGCGCTGACGACGAAGAACGCCGCCTGCGCGGCCTGGTCGACGACGCCCTTCGCGCCCGTCAGCACCCAGCCGTCGCCCGAGCGTTCGGCGCGCGTGCGCACGGTCGTCAGTTCGTAGTGCGAGCCCGGCTCGTCGTGCGCGAACGCGGCGCTCGCGCTGCCGTCGATCAGCGCGGCGAGCCGGTCGCGATGCGCGGCGCCGCCGGCGAGCGACAACGCGCGGCCCGCGAGCAGCGCGCCGAGGAACGGCTCGACGACGAGCCCGCGCCCGAGGCATTCGAACACCACGGCGATGTCGAAGCCCGCGCCGCCGAACCCGCCGTCGGCTTCGCAAAACAGCGCGCCGACGGTGCCGAGTTCGGCAAAGCGCCGCCACATCGCGCGATCGAAACCCTCGGCCGACTGCGCGATGCGATCGCGCACCGGGAACGCGTACTGTTCGGCGATGAAGCGGTTCAACGTATCCGCCAGCATCCGGCGGTCTTCTGTGTGCTGGAAATCCATCGTCGCGTCCCTCGTTACAGCCCGAGCATCATCTTCGCGATGATGTTCTTCTGGATTTCGTTCGAGCCGCCGAAGATCGACAGCTTCCGGTTGTTGAAATACTGCTGCGCGGCGCTCGCGGCTTCGTCCGGTCCGACCGGCTCGCCGTCGTAATCGGCATCGAGTGCTTCCTCGACGAACGGCTGCGCATACGGCCCCATCGCGCGCCGCATCAGCGCGGTGATCTCCTGGCGGATCTGCGTGCCGCGGATCTTCAGCATCGAGCTTTCCGCGCCCGGCGCGCCGCCGCCCGCGACCGCGGCCAGCACGCGCAGGTTGGTCGTGCGCATGTTCTCGAGCTCGATCTCGACCCGTGCGACGCGCGCCGCGAAGAACGGATCGTCCGCGAGCGGCCGGCCGTTCTTCGTGACCTTCGCGGCGACCGCGCGCAACCGGTCGAGCGCGGCCGTCGAGAAGCCGATGCCGGCGATGTTGGTGCGCTCGTACGTGAGCAGGTATTTCGCGTAGGTCCAACCGCGGTTCTCTTCACCGACGAGGTTGGCCGCCGGCACGCGCACGTCGGTGAAGAACACCTCGTTCACCTCGTGCTCGCCGTCGAGCGTGACGATCGGGCGAACCTCGACGCCCGGCGTGTTCATGTCGATCAGCAGGAAGCTGATGCCTTCCTGCTTGCGCACGTCGGTCGCGGTGCGCACGAGGCAGAAGATCATGTTTGCGTAGTGGCCGAGCGTGGTCCACGTCTTCTGGCCGTTCACGACGTAGTGCTCGCCCTGCGCGTCCACGCCGCGCACCGCGCTCGTCTTCACCGCCGCGAGATCGGACCCGGCGCCCGGCTCCGAGTAGCCCTGGCACCACCAGTCGGTGCCGTCGAGGATGCGCGGCAGCCAGTGGCGCTGCTGCGCTTCGTTGCCGTACTTGATCAGCACGGGGCCGAGCATGTTCACGCCGAACGGCACGATGCGCGGCGCACCCGCGAGCGCGCATTCGTTGTCGAACAGGAACTTCTGCGCGACGCTCCAGCCGGGGCCGCCGTATTCGCGCGGCCAGTGGCTCGCGAGCCAGCCGCGCGCGTTGAGGATGGCATGCCATTCGCGCATGTCGTCGCGCGTGAGATGCAGGCCGCCCTTCACCTTGCGCGCGATGCGCGCGGGCAGTTCGGCTTGCAGGAAGCGCTGCACTTGCGTGCGGAAGGCTTCCTCTTCGGGAGTGAAATTGAGGTCCATCTTCGGTCCGTGGCGAATGCGGTGGGCGTTCAGTCGATGCGGTTCAGGCTCGCGAAATCCGCGCCGCGCGCGACGAGATCGACGAGCAGCGGCGACGGCTTCCAGAACAGCGGATCCTCCTTCGCGAACGCGCGGATATCGGCGAGCACGTTCGCGAGGCCGATCGTGTCCGCGTAATGCATCGGGCCGCCGCGATGGCGCGGGAAGCCGTAGCCGTACAGGAACACCGCATCGACATCGAGCGGGCGCAGCGCGATCTTCTCGTGCACGACGTTCGCGCCTTCGTTGATCATCGCGGCGAGGTAGCGGCGCAGGATCTCGTCGTCGGTGAACTTGCGCGGCGTGACGCCCTTCTTCGCGCGCTCTTGCGCGACGATCGTCTCGACTTCCGGGTCCGGCGTGCCGACGCGCGCACCGTCCGGATACAGGTAGTAGCCGCGCGCCGTCTTCTGGCCGAACCAGCCGCGCTCGCACAGCCGGTCGGAAATCTCCACGTAGCGCGCCCGCGGGTCGCGCGTCGCCGCGCGGCGCTTGCGGGTCGCCCAGCCGATGTCGCCGCCCGCGAGATCGACGACCTGGAACGGCCCCATCGGGAAGCCGAATTCGCGCACCGCTCGATCGATCTGGTACGGCGACGCGCCGTCTTCCATCAGGTAGTCGGCCGCCGTGCGATAGACGGCGAGGATCCGGTTGCCGATGAAGCCGTCGCACACGCCCGCGCGCACCGGCGTCTTCTTCAACTGCTTCGCGAGCGCGAACGCGGTCGCGACGACGTCCGCGCTCACGCGCGCCGGCACGACGATCTCGAGCAGCTTCATCACGTTGGCCGGCGAGAAGAAATGCAGGCCGATCACGTCGGCCGGCCGGTCGATGCTCGCGGCCAGCGCGTCGATGTCGAGATACGACGTGTTGGTGGCGAGCACCGCGCCCGGCTTGCACACCCGCGCGAGTTCGGCGAACACGGCCTGCTTCACGGCCATGTCCTCGAACACGGCCTCGATCACGACGTCGGCCTGCGCGAGCGCATCGTACGACGTGCTGCCCTTGAAGCGCGCGAGCCGCGCGGCGTGCGCGGCCGGCGTCATCCGGCCTTTCGCGACGAGGCCGTCGTACACCTTCTCGACGTGCGCGCGGCCACGCGCGAGCGATGCTTCGTCGCGTTCGATCATCGTCACCGGCAGCCCGGCATCGAGCGCCGCGACCGCGATGCCCGCGCCCATCGTGCCGCCGCCGACCACGCCGATCCGCTCGACCGGCCGCGCGCTCGCGCGCCGCGCCTCGGGCGCCTTCGCCGCTTCACGCTCCGCGAAGAACGCATGCACGAGGCCCGCGCGCTGCGGGCTGTCGATGCACTGCAGGAACAGGGTGCGCTCGAGCTTCATCCCCGCGTCGAACGACTGCGTGAGCGCGGCCTCGACCGCGTCGACGATCTTCGCGGGCGAGAACAGGCCGCGCGATTTCTTCGGCAGCTCCGCGCGCGCCGCATCGATCGCGGCTTGCGCGGACGCGCGGTCGGCGAGCCCCTGCGCATCGCGCGTGCGGCGCACCGGCGCGCCGAGCGACACGAGTTCCTGCGCGTAGGCGAGGCCTTCGGCGAGCGTGTCGTCGCTGTGCGCGAGACGGTCGACCAGGCCCAGCGCGAGCGCTTCTTCGGCGCTTGCATGACGGCCCGTCAGCATCAGGTCGAGCGCGGCCTTCGCGCCGATCAGGCGCGGCGCGCGCTGCGTGCCGCCCGCGCCGGGCAGCAGGCCGAGCGTGACTTCGGGCAGCCCGAGCTTCGCGCCGCGCACCGCGAGCCGGTAATGCGCGGCGAGCGCGACCTCGAGGCCGCCGCCGAGCGTCGCGCCGTGCAGCGCGACCACGACCGGCTTCGCGCTGGACTCGATCCGCTCGCATACATCGGGCAGCGACGGCGGCGCCGGCGGCTTGCCGAACTCGCGGATGTCGGCGCCCGCGATGAAGTTGCGGCCGGCGCCGACGATCAGCACCGCGCGGATCGCGTCGTCGGCCTGCGCGGCGTCGAGCGCGTCGGCGAGGCCGCGCCGCACGTCGGCCGACAACGCGTTGACGGGCGGGTGGTCGATCGTGACGACGAGCACCTTGTCGCGCCGCTCGCGCGTGACGATGCCGGCAGGGCTGGTGGGGGAAGCGGGTGAGTTCATCGTGTCTCCTTGACGCGGCGGCCGGTGCGTCGACGCCGGTTCGTGGCTCGCGGCCACGCGAGCGGCGCCGGGGCACCAGCCCCGGTCCCGCACGAAGCGGGACAAGATCCGGCCTGACGCCGGGCATGACCCGATTCTCGATTGATCTAGATTCATTGACAATTCCCGCACGCCTTTACAAGCTGTCAAGTCTGACTTGACATTGAATGCTTTCCGACCGTTAAACGGGACGGATCAGGAGCACACGCATGGACCTGAACGCGCTGACGCTGCTCGTCGAGATCCTCGACGCCGGCAATCTCAGCAAGGCCGCGCAGCGGCTCAAGATGAGCCGCGCGAATGTCAGCTACCGGCTGAACCAGCTCGAGCGCTCGATCGGCCAGCAGCTCGTGCGGCGCACGACGCGGCGCATCGAGCCGACCGAAATCGGGCTGAAGCTGTACGAGCACGGCCGGCGCATCCGCAACGAACTGCTCGCCGCGCAGGAATCGGTGACGACGCTCGGCCAGGACCTGCAGGGCCGCGTGCGGCTGTCGGTGCCGAGCGGCTACGGGCAGATGGTGATGTCCGACTGGCTGCTCGCGTTCAAGCGGCTGCATCCCGGGATCGTGCTCGACGTCGTGTTCGAGAACCGCGTGGAAGACCTGATGCGCGACGAAATCGACATCGCGGTGCGCGTGATGCCGGAGCCGCCGCAGAACCTCGTGGCGCGCGACATGGGCGCGGTACGCTACGTCGCGTGCGCGTCGGCCGCATTCGCGGCCGAGCACGGCATGCCGTCAAGCCTCGGCGCGTTGTCGGCCGCTCCCGTCGTCACCGCGACGGTGATGGGCCGGCAGCTCAGGATCGCCGCGTATCTCGGCGACGAGCGCCATGAGGTGCTGCTCGAGCCCACGCTGATTTCGGAGAACTTCCTGTTCCTGCGGCAGGCGATCCTCGGCGGGATCGGCGTCGGCATCGTGCCCGACTACGTGGTGCAGGACGACATCCGGCGCGGCACGGTCGTCACGTCGCTCGACGCGTACCGGCTCAGCATCTTCGGCACGCATATGTACATGCTCTACATGCCGAACCGGCACCACACGCGTGCGACGTCGACGTTCATAGAGTTCATCCTCGAACAGGCCGGAAAGACCGGCCGGGGCGGGCCCGGCGCGATGCGTCAGGGTTTCCTGTCGGGTGACAAGCCGCCGGCCGCGCGGCGACAATAGCGCGCCCGGGGCGGGCAGCCGCGTTGCGCCCGCACCATCGCTTCATTCGAATTCACTGCTGCCGAGGGTTCAATGTTCGACCGGATTCGTCCGCATTCGCGCTCCTGGACGCTGCTCGCCGCCGTCGCGCTCGTCGCGTTCAACGCCGGCTGCACGTCCCCGTCCACGCCGTCGTCGGGCGCGGTGGTGCCCGTCGCCGCCGCATCGGGCGCCGCCGTGCCGCTGCCCGGTTTTCATGCGCCCGAGCTGTCGTCCGGCTGGACCGACAAGCCGGGCTGGACCTCGCAGCACTTCATGATCGCGGCCGCGAACCCGCTCGCGACGCAGGCCGGCTACGACATGCTGAAGGCCGGCGGCACCGCGATCGACGCGGCGATCGCGACGCAGATGGTGCTCGCGCTCGTCGAGCCGCAATCGTCGGGGATCGGCGGCGGCGCGTTCCTGCTGTACTTCGACGGCAAGGCGACGCAGGCCTACGACGGCCGCGAAACCGCGCCGGCCGCCGCGACCGATCGCCTGTTCTACGGGCCGACCGGCCAGCCGATGCGCTTCTACGAAGGTGTCGTCGGCGGGCGCTCGGTCGGCACGCCGGGCGTGCTGCGCATGCTCGACGCCGCGCACCGCGCGCACGGCAAGCTGCCGTGGCGACGGCTGTTCCAGCCGGCGATCCGGCTCGCCGAGCACGGCTTCACGATCAGCCCGCGGCTGGCGACGCTGATCGCCAACGACAAGTACCTGAAGAACGACCCGGCCGCGCGCGCGTACTTCTACAACCCGGACGGCACGCCGAAGGCGGCCGGCACGGTGCTGAAGAACCCCGCGCTCGCAACCGTGCTGCGCCAGGTCGCCGAGCGCGGCGCGAACGCGTTCTACAGCGGCGCGATCGCGCGCGACATCGTCACCAAGGTGCGCAGGCACCCGACCAACCCGGGCCTGCTGTCGCTGCAGGATCTCGCGCGCTACAAGGCGAAGGTGCGCACGCCGCTGTGCACCGACTACCGTCGCTCGGTCGTGTGCGGGATGCCGCCGCCGTCGTCGGGCGGCCTCGCGATCGCGCAGATGCTCGGCATCCTCGAGGCGATGCCCGACTGGCAGCAGATCGGCGCGCAAAAGCCGGTGCGCAACGATGTCGGCTACGAGCCGACGCCGTTCGCCGCGCACCTGTTCAGCGAGGCCGGGCGCCTCGCGTATGCGGACCGCGCGCGCTATGTCGCCGATCCCGATTTCGTGCCGCTGCCGGGCGGCAGTTGGGCGAGCCTCACCGACAAGACCTATCTCGCGCAGCGCGCGCACCTGATCGGCGACAACAGCATGGGCGTCGCGCAGGCCGGCACGCCGCAGGGCGCGACGCTCGCGATGGCCGACGACCGCAGCCTCGAGTTGCCGTCCACGTCCGACATCGCGATCGTCGACCGCTATGGCCAGGCGCTGTCGATGACGACCAGCATCGAGGACGCGTTCGGTTCGCGGCTGATGGTGCGCGGCTTCATGCTGAACAACCAGCTCACCGATTTCTCGTTCGTGTCGAACGACAACGGCCGGCCGGTCGCGAATCGCGTGCAGCCCGGCAAGCGGCCGCGCTCGGCGATGTCGCCGGAGCTCGTGTTCGACAAGAAGACGAAGCAGGTGACGATGGTCGTCGGCTCGGCCGGCGGCCCCGCGATCATCAACCACGTCGCGAAGACGCTGGTCGGCGTGCTCGACTGGGGGATGACGATGCAGCAGGCGATCGCGCTGCCGAACTTCGGGTCGATGAACGGGCCGACGCAGCTCGAACGCGGCCGCGTGTCGGACGCGCTCGCCGACGGGCTGAAGGGCCGCGGGCACGACGTGCAGATCGTCGAGATGAACTCGGGGCTGCAGGGGATCCAGCGGCTGAACGTGCAGGGGCAGACGGTGTGGTTCGGTGGGGCCGATCCGCGGCGGGAAGGGGTGGCGATGGGGGATTGACACCGGCAGGCGGGCACCTCGATCTCGCGTAGACTGGCACCCTCTGCCCTCGAGGAGCCGCGACATGAATTCGACGACACTCGTGCTGTATGTCATCACCGTATCCGCCGTCACGGTCACGCCCGGCCCGACGATGCTGCTGGCGCTGAACAACGGTGCCACACGCGGCATGCGCATCGCCGCTTACGGCATCGCCGGAGCGGCGCTGTCCGACCTGATTCTGATCGGCGCGGTGGGATGTGGGCTCGGCGCACTCATGCAAGCGTCGGAACACCTGTTCGTCATGCTGAAGTGGGCGGGCGCCGCGTACCTGCTCTACCTCGCCTGGGCGCTCTGGCGTGCCCCTACATCCCTGCCGTTGGCCGACACCGTGCGAGCAGACGGAGCACGCGACGGCCGCTCCGCATTCAAGCGCTCGCTGCTTGTCGCACTATCAAATCCGAAGGGCTTGCTGTTCTTTTCGGCATTCCTGCCGCAGTTCATCCAGCCCCAATCGAACGTCGCAGCCCAGTACGCGACGCTAGCGATTCTGACGGCCACGATCGATGTCCTGTTGATGGGCGCTTACGCGGCAAGTGGCTATCACGCGATGAAGGTCATGTCCGACAAAGCCCTGAAATGGCTCAATCGCGGCTGCGCCGGCATGCTGGCCGGGCTGGCGGTTGCCCTCAGCCTCTATCGACGCGGCACCGCAACCTGATGCGAGGACGCTCGACACGTCGCAACAAACCTCGCTCACCCCCGCCCCTTCCACGGCACCACCCGCCGCTCGACCCACCGCATCGCGAGATCGAACAGCCACGCGATCGCGCCGATGATCAGGATGCCCATCACGACGATATCCGTGCGCAGGAAGCTCGATGCGTTGAGCACCATCTGCCCGAGCCCGGCGGTCGCGGCGACCATCTCCGCCGCCACGAGCGTCGTCCAGCCGAAGCCGATCGCGATCCGCAGCCCGGTGAGGATCTCCGGCAGCGCGGCCGGCAGCACCACGTGGCGCACGATCTGCGCGAAGCTGCCGCCGAGCGAATACGCGGCGTTGATCTGCTCGACCGTCGCCGCGCGCACGCCGGCACGTGCGGCCATCGCGATCGGCGCGAAGCACGCGAGGAAGATCACGACGAGCTTCGCCGTTTCGTCGATGCCGAACCAGATCACCACAAGCGGCAGGTATGCGAGCGGCGGCAACGGCCGGTAGAACTCCAGCAGCGGATCGAGCACGCCGCGCGCAACGCGGCTCACGCCCATCAGGATGCCGGCCGGCACGCCGATCGCGGTCGCGAGCCCGAACGCGCCGAACACGCGCGCGGCGCTCCACAGCAGGTGCTCGGACAATGGCAGGCCACCCTGGATGCGGCCATGCCACGCATCGACGAATGCCGTCCACACGGCTTCCGGCGCGGGCAGGAACAGCGGCGGCAACCACTGGCGATGCGTGGCGACCCACCACAGCACGGCCAGCGCCGCGACCGTCGCCGCGCTCAACCCGGCCGTCTTCCCTTCCCCCGGCAACCGGTAGCGCCGCGACGACGACGCACGACGTTCCGCCGCCCGAGTCCGCGTGCGATCGCCCTGCTCGACACCTGCGGCCGTCGCGTCGGCCGCCCACGAATCCTGCGTGCTCATGCTGTCCTGCCTGTGCAAAGTGCTGATCCGACCGCGTCCGACCGACGCGCCCTGTCGCGCGAGTTCATGCATCACGCGGCCACCTCGGCCGCTTCGTCGCGATGCAGGTACGCGATCAGACGCTCGCGCCACGCGATGAAATCCGGTGAAGACTTCACCGCACGCGCATCGCGCGATTCGACGTAGCGGCGCGCGAACGGCAGTTCGAAAGTTTCCGCGATCCGGCCGGGGCCGGGCGTCATCACGACGAGACGCGTCGCGAGGAACAGCGCCTCCTCGACATCGTGCGTGATGAAGAACACCGTCTTGCCGGTGCGCGCCCACACGTCGAGCACGAGCGCCTGCATCGTGCCGCGCGTCAGCGCGTCAAGCGCGCCCATCGGCTCGTCCATCAGCAGCACGCGTGGGTCGCTTGCCAACGCGCGCGCGATGCCGACCCGCTGCTGCATCCCGCCCGACAG
Source organism: Burkholderia sp. BCC0405 (assembly GCF_902833075.1). Taxonomy (NCBI): domain Bacteria; kingdom Pseudomonadati; phylum Pseudomonadota; class Betaproteobacteria; order Burkholderiales; family Burkholderiaceae; genus Burkholderia; species Burkholderia sp. BCC0405. Next base: position 339,769 of record NZ_CADFEO010000003.1, on the reverse strand, counting down.
CTCGTACACGCGCGCATGCGCATGACCGTCGAGCCCGACGAGCGCGAGCATTTCCCGCGCCCGCGCTTCGCGTTCGGCTTTCGACACGCGCGCGAAGCGCAGCCCGAGCGCGACGTTGTCGAGCACGTTAAGCCACGGCAGCAGCGCGTATTTCTGGAACACGACGCCGCGATCGGCGCCGGGGCCCGTGACCGGCACGCCGTCGACGCGTACCTCACCGGTGGTCGGTACGACGAAGCCGGCCATGCAGTTCAGCAGCGTCGTCTTCCCGCACCCGGACGCGCCAAGCGCGACGACGAATTCACCGGCCTCGATGCGCAGGTCGACGCGTGCGAGCGCCTGCGTCGTCGGCCTGCCGCGCTCGCCCGGATAGGCCACCGAAACCTGACGGACTTCCAGCGTACTCATGTTCAGGACTCCGCGATGTTCACCGCGCTCAGCGCGCGGCTTTCTGCACGAACTGCGGATCGACACCGGCCGAGTAGTCGGCGAGCACCGTCTGGATCGTGCCTTGCGATTTGAGGAACGTGGCGGTGGCCGCGAGCGATTTCGCGGCGCCCGATTGCGCGCCGCCACCGAGCCACGTCGGCGACGCCTGCTCGGCCGCCGTCGGGAATGCGTAGAGCGCGAGGCTGGCCGGCACATCCTGCGCGTTCGCGCCCGATACCTTAGCCACCGCCGCGACCTGCGGCGAGCCGACCTTCCACGCCGCCGCATGCGCGCGATAGTCGGCATCGGCGGCGGCCAGCACCTTCACGAAACGCGTGACGAACTCTGGGTTCTCGCGCGCGAACTTGCGGCTCACGACGAAGCCGTCGAAGGTCGCCTTGCCGCTTTCTTTCGCCACTTGCCCCGACGTCGTCAGCACGGTGCCCGACTGCTTGACCTTCGCGAGCACCGGATCCCAGATGTAGGTCGCGTCGATGTCGCCGCGCGCCCACGCCGCCGCGACTTCGGGCGGGCGCAGGTTGACGATCTTCACGTCGTTCGGATTGACGCCCGCGGCCTGCAGTGCGACGAGCGTGTGGAAATGCGACGTCGACACGAACGGCACGCCGATCTTCCTGCCCTTCAGCGCCGCGATACTCGTGACGCCGGAACCGTTGCGCGCGACGAGCGCCTCGGCGTCGTTGATGTTGTCGAGCACCCAGAACAGCGAGATGTCGAGCCCCTGCGACAGGCCGGCCGCGATCGGGCTCGAGCCGGCTTCGCCGAGCTGCACGGAGCCCGACGCGAGCGCGCGGATCACGTCGGCGCCGCTGTCGAGCTTGCGGAACCTGACCTTGTAGCCGGTCGCCTTTTCGACTTCACCGCTCGCCTGCGCGTAGCGCCACGGCACGACCATGTCCTGGTACGCGATCACGACTTCGCGCGATTCGGCGTGCGCCGCGCCGAGCGCGGCAAAGGCGGTCAGTGCGACGACGGCGCGGCGGATGAAGCTGAAGCGGGACATGCGGCTCTCCTTCGGAATGCGGGCATTGCTGCGGGAGAGCCGACTATAGGAGCTTTGCGCGCGGCGGGAGCGAACTTATCGTGCGAAGCTATCGATGCCGTTTCAGCTTTGCTTTCCATGCTCGACCGGATTGCGCGTCCGGTCGGGTGACGATTGCCGTGCGACCGCAGGAATGGCGGCCGCACCAGCAAAAAAGCCCGCATCGCTGCGGGCTTTTTCGACTGCGTGACTGCCGCAGGAACGCGGCGCTCAGACCACCCCGGCCCCGTGCGCCTGCAGATCGGCGTGATAGCTCGACCGCACCATCGCGCCGACCGCCGCGTGCGTGAAGCCCATCTTGTACGCCTCTTCCTCGTACATCTTGAACGTATCCGGATGCACGTACGCACGCACCGGCAGATGGTGCTCGGACGGCTGCAGGTACTGGCCGATCGTCAGCATGTCGACGTCGTGCGCGCGCAGGTCGCGCATCACCTGCAGGATTTCCTCTTCGGTTTCGCCGAGGCCGACCATCAGGCCCGACTTCGTCGCGACGTCCGGATGCAGCGCCTTGAAATCCTTCAGGAGCTTCAGCGAGTGCGCGTAGTCCGAACCCGGGCGCGCTTCCTTGTACAGGCGCGGCACCGTTTCGAGGTTGTGGTTCATCACGTCCGGCGGCGCGGCGTTCAGGATCGAGATCGCGCGGTCGAGACGGCCGCGGAAGTCCGGCGTCAGGATCTCGATGCGCGTTTCCGGCGACTGCTCGCGCACTTCGCGAATGCACTCGACGAAGTGGCCGGCGCCACCGTCGCGCAGGTCGTCGCGGTCGACGCTCGTGATCACCACGTACTTGAGCTTCAGCGCGCCGATCGTGCGCGCGAGGTTCTTCGGCTCGTCCGGATCCAGCGGATCGGGGCGGCCATGGCCGACGTCGCAGAACGGGCAGCGGCGCGTGCACTTGTCGCCCATGATCATGAACGTCGCGGTGCCCTTGCCGAAGCATTCGCCGATGTTCGGGCAGCTCGCTTCCTCGCACACCGTATGCAGGTTGTGCTCGCGCAGGATCGTCTTGATCTCGTTGAAACGCGAGCTGCCGGTGGCCGCCTTCACGCGGATCCACTCGGGCTTCTTCAGCTTCTCGATCGGAATGACCTTGATCGGGATGCGCGCCGTCTTCGCCTGCGCCTTCTGCTTGGCGGTCGGATCGTAGGCAGCGGTCGCGGCCGAATCGGCCGGTGCGGGAGAAGCGGTAACGTCAGTCATTCGATTGTTCCAGTGCCTGCGGCTTGTCGGCGGCCGCGGATGCGCCGTCGAGGTTGGCGATCAGACGGCGCACCAGCGTATGGGCGACGTCGTTCCAGTCGGCGGCAACCTCGAGGCTCGCCATGTCGACGGTTTCCAGTCCGGCATAGCCGCACGGGTTGATCGCAAGAAACGGGCGCAGATCCATCTTCACGTTCAGGCTCAGCCCGTGATAGCTGCAGCCGTTACGGATCTTCAGGCCGAGGGCCGCGATTTTCGCGCCCTCGTGCACGCCGGATGCCACGTAGATCCCGGGCGCGCCCGCCTTGCGGACCGAAGCGAGATTATACGCCGCGAGGGTTTCGATCACGGCCTCCTCGATCTTCGTCACCAGCGTGCGCACCATCAGCTTGCGCCGGCGCAGGTCCAGCAGCAGGTAGGCGACGATCTGGCCGGGGCCGTGGTAAGTGATTTGCCCGCCGCGGTCGACCTTCACGAGCGGCACGCCGCTGTCGGCCACCAGCAGGTGGGCCGGGTCGCCGGCCTGGCCGAGCGTGTAGACGGGCGGGTGCTCGACCAGCCAGATCTCGTCGCCGGTGTCGGCCGTGCGCGTGTCGGTGAACGCGCGCATTGCGTCGAAACTCGCCTCGTAGGTCTCGACGCCCCGCCAGCGCACGGTGACCGGCTGGGCCGGCTGATCCGGTGACCCGGCGGGCGATGCGGAAACGGCAACAGGCGTGGACACGATGGAAACCGGCGAAACGGACATGGGCGGTAGTTTACCGAAAACCCGTGGGTCTCGCCGGCCCGGGAGAGGGGACGGATCACCGTTATCCGTCGAAAGAAATGATGGTCAGACGGTGCGCCATCCGTCATGGAGCAGCGCGCTCACGCGTTCGCGCAGCCGCGCCAGCCCGCCGAGCGCGACTTCCCGCGGCGGCCGCGACACCGAGAATGCCACGCACGTGCCCTCCCGGCCTTCCGCGCTCAGCCACAGCCGCTCGCCGCGGCGCAGCTTCAGCGTTTCACCGTCGACCAGGAAGTAGTCGTTGACGTCGTTGCTGCGCGTCGCCCACACCGGCCCGCGCTGCACCACCAGCCGCGTGCTGCGTTGCACCTTCATCGGCACGGTTTCGCCCGCGGGGATTTCGAACGTGATGCTTGAAGAAATTTCTTGCATGATCGACTCCGCCAATAAATGCTTCGATGGCTACAATCGTAGTCACTTCAAGGCGTCCGACAAAACGACCAATTTTCACGTCGATGTGAGGAAAATTAGCAAATGGACCTCCGCCAGCTGCCCGCGCTGAACGCGATTCGCGCGTTCGAAGCCGCCGCCCGTCACGAGAATTTCTCCCGCGCCGCCGACGAGCTGTTCGTCACGCACGGCGCGGTCAGCCACCAGGTGCGCGCGCTCGAGGAGGAGCTCGGCGTGCAGCTTTTCACGCGCAACGGCAAGCGACTGTGCCTGACCGACGCCGGCATGCGCTACGCACAGCAGATCCGCACCGCGCTGATGGTGATCGCCGATGCGACCCGCGACGTGCGCGCGAGCGACCGCGACCGGCGGCTCGTGGTGTCGATGCTGTCGTCGTTCGCCGCGCGCTTCATCACGCCGCGCATCGGCACGTTCATCGAGCGGCATCCGGAAATCGACGTCGAGCTGCAGTCGACCAACACGCTCACCGATTTCGCGCGCGACGACGTCGATCTCGCGATCCGCTTCGGCTTCGGCAGCTATCCGGGGCTGCATGTCGAGCCGCTGTTCGAGGAAGTGTTCTTTCCGGCGTGCGCGCCGACGCTGAACGGCGGCAAGCTGCCGCAGACACCCGCCGATCTCGTGCATTACAACCTGCTGCGCTCGGACGACGAGCTGTGGCGCCCGTGGTTCGACGCGGCCGGGCTCAAGACGCTGACCGAGCCGAAGCGGGGGATTCTGTACCAGGATTCGTCGAACCTGCTGCTGGCCGCGATCGACGGCCAGGGCATCGCGCTGGTGCGCCGCTCGCTCGCGGTGCACGACCTGCTCGACGGACGCATCGTGCGCCTGTTCGACATCGACGAGCCGAGCCCGTGGCATTATTTTTTCGTGTGCCCGCCGCCGCTGCTGAATGCGCCGCGCGTGCAGGCGTTCCGGAACTGGCTGTTCGAGGAAGTCGCCGAATACAAGCGGCTGTGCGACGAGCTGGACGCGCGGCGCGCGGCGGGGAAGCGTCCCGCCGAGTGCGCGCAGGAAGGAGGATGGAAGGCGCTTAGAGCACAACCTTGACCATCGGATGGCCGGTCAGTGCGCGGTAGATGTTGTCGAGCTGTTCCTGGCTCGTCGCCCGCACGGTGATCGTGAGGCCCGTGTAATTGCCGCCGCTCGACGCACGCTCCTCGATCTTCTCGACATCGATCTCGTTGTCGTGAACGGCCACGACCTTGAAGATCGTGTCCTTGAACTCGGGGTGCGCCTTGCCCATGATCTTGATCGGGAAATCGCACGGGAACTCCAGCAGCGACTCCTTCCGGGTATCGATCGCGCCGGTCACCTCGATGGTTTTGGTCGGTTCGCTCATCATTTTCTCCGGGTTAGGTCAAACTGTTCAAACTCGCGCGCCTTCGCGCGCTGGTACGCGTCATACAGGGCCGCGAACACGGGGCCGGGCTTGCCGCCCTGCACGGGCAGGTCGTCGAGCGACGTGACGGGCAGCACTTCCTTCGTGGCCGACGTGATCATGATTTCGTCGGCTGCGCGCAACTCCACTTCGCTGATCTCGCGTGCAACGAACGGGATCTTGCATTCATCCGCCAGTTCCTCGATCAGCGCGTAGCGGATCCCTTCGAGGATCTTGTTGCTGCGCGGCGGTGCGAGCAGTTCGCCGTTCTTCACGATCCACACGTTCGACGACGAGCCTTCCGTCAGGTTGCCGTCGCGCAGCTGCAGCGTCTCGAACGCATCGCGTTCGGCCGCATGCTGCGCCATCAGCACGTTGCCGAGCAGCGAGATCGACTTGATGTCGCAATGCAGCCAGCGGCGATCCTCGGCCGTCACGCAGCGCACACCCTGCGCGCGCTCTTCGGCGGACGGCAGGCGCAGCGGGCTCGTCATCATGAACACCGTCGGCACCGCGTTCGCCGGGAACGCGTGGCCGCGCTTCGCGACGCCGCGCGTCACCTGCAGGTAGACGAGCGCGTTGCCGTCGCCGAGGCCTTCGGCGTTCGCCGCGACCACCCGTTCGATCAGCGCGCGCCAGCCCGCCGCATCGTGCGGGCTCGCGATGCCGATCTTCTTCAGGCTGCGCTCGAGCCGCGCCAGATGCTGCTCGATCCGGAACGGCACGTGCGCGCCGTCGTGCGCATAGACGGGAACGACTTCATACACGCCGTCGCCGAAGATGAACCCGCGGTCCAGCACCGGTACGCGGGCTTCCGACAGCGGCACCATTTCCTCCTGCGACGACACGCTGAGGTAGACGATCGGTTCGAATTCGGCTTGGCTCATGGCTATGATGGGGATGAAGTCGTGGAAACAAAGGCCCGTCGTGCTTACTTCTTCTTGCTGAACATCAGCAGGATCGAGTCCCAGATACGCCCGAAGATACCCGCTTCCGGCACCGCCTGCAGCGCGACGACCGGGAATTCCGACAGCGTCTTGCCGTCGGCGACGATCTTCACGGTGCCGACCTGCTGGCCTTCCGCGAGCGGCGCGATCAGCGGCGCGTTGACGTCGACTTCCGTCTTGACCTTGTCGCCGAGGCCGCGCGGCACGGTCGCCCACTGGTCGCCCTGCACGCCGACCTGCACGGTGTTGTCCTTGCCCTTGTAGATGCGCGGCGTCGAGATCGCCTGGCCGCCCTTGAACAGGCGCACCGAATCGAACGCGCTGTAGCCGTAGTTCAGCATCTTCATGCTGTCCTGCGTGCGCTCGCCTTCCTTCTGCTCGCCCATCATCACCGACACCAGGCGGCGCTGGCCGTCCACACCCGGAATCGCGCGCTTCGCCGACGCGATCAGGCAGTAGCCGGCCGCTTGCGTATGGCCCGTCTTCAGGCCGTCGACCGTCGGGTCGAGCCACAGCAGGCGGTTGCGGTTGCCCTGGCGGATGTTGTTGTACTTGAATTCCTTCTCCGAGAAGATGCTGTAGTACTGCGGAAAATCGCGGATCAGGTGGGCGGACAGCTTCGCGAGATCGCCGGCCGTCGTGTAGTGGTTCGGGTCGGGCATGCCGTTCACGTCGGCGAAGTGCGTGCCCTTCATGCCGAGGCGCTGCGCCTCGTCGTTCATCATCGTGACGAACTGCCCTTCGCTGCCGCCGACGAGTTCGGCCAGTGCGATCGCGGCGTCGTTGCCCGACTGGATGATCATCCCGTACACGAGATCGTGCACGGACACCGGCTTGTTCGCCTCGATGAACATGCGCGACTCGTCGCGGCCGACGCGGCGCACGGCTTCGCTCGGCGTGACGATCTGCTCCATCGAGATCTTCTTCTTGTCGAGCGCCTCGAACACGAGGTACGCCGTCATCAGCTTCGTCAGCGATGCGGGCTCGACGCGTTCATCGGCATTGCCCGACGCGAGCACCGTGTTGCTGGTCGCATCGACGAGCACCCACGAGCGTGCATTCACGCCCGGCGGCGGCACCGCGCCCGGCATGTAGGTCGCGGGCGCGCCGGTGAACTGCTCGGTGGCGGCCGGCGCTGCATGCGCGGCCCGGGCCTTGGCGGCCGGCTTCGCCTCGGCGACGACGATCGTCGACGCGAGCGCAACGGGCAGCATCACGCCGAGCGCGACGTTGCGCGCGGCGGTGCCAAAGGCGATGGAAGAAGCGAGGGACTTGAGGCCTTGGGGAGACAGACGCATGATCGATTCAGGCTGATGGCAGAAAGTGCGGTGCGAAACGCGCAGGGTTGAACGGCAAGGCGGCGGGCGTTTCGGGCACTCGCCCGAGATCGTCGGGCGACGCGAAACGCGCCGGTTGGACTCGTGCGGACGCGTTCGGTTCGCGGCCGTCGCGAGCGGGCGGACAGGCGGCGAAACGAGCGCCGCATGGGCCCAGCCGGGCCGCGGGCGACGCGGAATGCGGCCATTATACGTGGCCGCGCAGGGCGTTTTCGCGAACCTGGCGCCGGACGGCCGCACATCGGCCGCACATCGGCATCGGGCGCAGGGTGACGGCAAGCCGCACGTCATCGCACGCGAAGCTGTGCGAAAGGCGTGCGCAGGCGAGGTGGAAGTCGGGTTGCGCCGCACGCGGCGGCGCGATGTCGCGCGGCGGGAACGCGCGTCCGGCGCGTGCCGGAGATCCCGTGCGAGAGGCGACGCGGGCTACCGGCGTTACGCCGGCACCCGCGCACCGACTAGCGCCATGCGTCGACGATGATGCGCTTCAGCACATGCAGCTTGCGATGCAGGAAATGCTCGGCGCCGGGAATCACGACGACCGGCAGTTCCTGCGGCCGCGCCCAGTCGTACACGGACGCGATCGGCACCGTGTCGTCGGTTTCGCCGTGGATCACGAGCGTATTCTCCGGCACGTCGGCCACCTGCCAGCGGCTCGCGGCCGTGCCGACGAACACCATCCGCTCGATCGTCTCGCCCGCGTCGCGCAGCCGCTTCGCGACGTGCGACAGCACGAACGTGCCGAACGAGAAGCCCGCGAGCACGAGCGGCAGGTCGGCATACGCAGGCTGCGCGCGCATGTGCGCGAGCACCGCGAGCAGGTCGTCGGCCTCGCCGGTGCCGTTGTCGTGCACGCCTTCGGTCGCGCCGACGCCGCGGAAGTTCGACCGGAACACGACGTAGTTCAGCTGCACGAGCGTGCGCGCGAGCGTCTGCGCGACCTTGTTGTCCATCGTGCCGCCGAACAGCGGATGCGGATGCGCGACCAGCGCGATGCCGCGCGGCGCGGCGCCGCCTTCGCGCACCGCGTCGGGGAGGTCGACCGCGATTTCGATCTGCCCGACCGGCCCCGCGATCAGCGACTTCTGCGTATGTACGTTCATTCGGCCGGCCCGCTCAGATCTTCAGGCGGTCGACGACCTTGCCGTCGCGCAGGTGCGATTCGACGATCTCGTCGATGTCGGCCTGGTCGACGTAGGTGTACCACGTGCCTTCCGGATACACGACCATCACGGGCCCTTCCTCGCAGCGGTCGAGGCAGCCGGCCTTGTTGATGCGAACCTTGCCGGGCCCCGCGAGGCCGAGCTCCTTCACGCGCTTTTTCGCGTATTCCTGCATGGTCTGCGCATCGCATTGCGCGCAGCTCGGGCGTTCGGCGCCCGGTTCGCGCTGGTTCAGGCAGAAGAAGACGTGGTGCTGGTAGTAGGAATCCATGATGGTGACGAGCGGCCCGGCGCGAGGCCGTGCGGAAAGAGGAGCGGTTGCCGCTGCGCGGGGCAACGGAGGATGCGGACGATTATAGCGAGCGGCGCACGGCGCTGCCCGCGATAACGCTGCGGCCGCGTTATCGCAGCCGCCGCGTCACCGCGTCACCGCCGCAATGCGGCCGGCAGCCACGCATGCTCGACGCGCTGGCCGAGCCAGATCAGCGCCGCGTAGGGCCAGATCCACGCGAGCCAGCGCGCGAGGCTGTTGAAGTGCAGGTAGCGCCCCTGCCGCCAGCCCGACAGCGTGAAGTCGAAGAACGGGTTGACCGGCAGCAGGTTCACGAGCGCCACGCCGGCCAGCAGCGCGAGCGCCGCAAGCGTCGCGCGCCAGGTCGCCGGCACGTGCAGCGTGACGAGCGCGGCCGCGAAACCGAGCTCGATCCCGAGCCGCGCGCCGGGCGTCGCCCACACGACGACGAGGCCGGTGGCCGACTGCATGAACGTCGCGGCCGCCTTCAGCACGAGCGTCGCGGCGACGAGCGCGATCAGGAGCCGGATGCGCGGCGCGCGCGGCCGCATCGCGAGCGACGCGATCGTCAGCGCGGCGAACAGCATCAACCCGCCGAGCGCGGCCTCCCACCCCGAGTCGGACAGCCAGCCGTCGACGCGCTCCGGCCATTCGCCCACGCGCCACGCGGCCGGCAACCACGCAAGCAGCGCGTCCTGCATCGACGCGTCGGCCCGCTCCCACAGCGCGGCCGGCCAGTCGCCGATGCCGAACAGGAACGGCGACGGAAACAGGATCGCGAACGGCCACAGCCCGGCGAGCAGCAGCGGTGTCGCGCCGTCGTCCTCGAACCACGCGAAGCGCAACCGGCGCAACGCGCCGCGATCGAGCAGCGCACCGGTGGCCGGCGCGACGAGCGCCGCGCCCAGCAGCGCGCCGAGCGCGTTGGCCGCGAGATCGAGATTCGACGCGACGCGCGTCGGCAGGTAGGTTTGCAGCGCTTCCATCGAGCCGGACAACAGCACGCCGAGCCCGGCCGCGATCAGCGTCGCGGCCACGCCGCGCCGGCGCGGGTGCAGCGCGAGCACGGCGAGCGCACCGAACGGCATGTAGCCGAGCACGTTCGTGACCACGTCGAATGCGGTCACGTAGCGCTGCATCGGCGCGAACAGGTAGTCGAACGGCCCGATGCCGAGCGATACCCAGCCTTCGAACGGATACAGCGACGCGTAGACGATGAGTGCCGCGTAAGCGGCAAAGGCCTGGCGCGCGAACGGCGAGGCGCGAGGCGTACCGGTCGCGCTCATCGCGGCTGCGCGGCACGTGTCACGGCGTGCCCGCGTACGCCTGCATGCCGACCCACGCGGCGATCTGCGACACGAGCTGGTCGCTCGCCGTCGCGAGCGCGCGGGCGCCGCCCGCCGCGTCCGGCGTGCTCGACGGCGCGCGTGCAACGAACGTGCGCTGGCCGAGCACCTTGCCGTCCAGCATCAGCGTCGCGCGCGCGATGACGGCGCCGTGGCTCTGCGACTGGCCGTCGAACACCTGTTCGAATTCGTTCAGGTCGACCTTCAGCGTCGGCGCGCGCACGCCGTCGGACCCTTCGAGCACCGTGCCACGCGACGACAGCGCGCCGCGCAGCCGCTGCGTGAGCAGTTGCGCGGGCGGCGCGGTCCAGCGGCTGTCGCGATAGACGGCCACGTGCTGCGCGTCCACGTAGGCGAGACGGTACGCGAATTTGTCGGAGTCGAGCGCGTCGGGCGCGGCAACGTCGAGCACCTTCAGCGCGGGGCCCGGGCCTGCGGTCACGACCGACGTGGCCGGCCCGAGGTCGTAGCGGACATTCGACAGCACCGCGCTGTTGCCGGCGCAGCCGGCCGCGAGCGAGAGCGTCAGCACGGCAAGCGCGGCCGCGGCGGGACGCAGCGCGCGGTCAAGGATTCGTGGCATGGCGTGTTCCTGCATGATGTTTCCGGTTTCGATGGGTATCACTGCCCGGCCGTCGCACCCGGCCAGACGAAGCCCGGCTCGCCGGGCCCCGGCGCCGCGCCGGGCGAACCGAACAACAGACTGCGCGGATTGCGGCCAAGTTCACCGGCCACGTCCTTCAATTGCCGCGATGCGTCGCCGACGCTGCCGGCCAGCGCGTTAAAACGCGGCAGCGTGTCGTACTGCACGCGCGCGTTGAGACCGTTCAGCGCGACGCCGATCTGCTCCGCGGCCGTGCCGGCCTTGTTCAGGTTCGACACGAGCGGCCCGTTCGGCTGCAGCAGCGTGTTCGCCGACGCCATCGCGCGGTTCACCTCGTGCATCGTTTCCGGCAGCGCGGTCACCGCCGGGCCGAGCTGCTTCGTCAGCGTGGTGGCGCCATCGGCCGCGTGCTGCAGGCTTTCAGCGGTCGCGCGCAGCTGCTCGCGCATCTCGGGCGACATCAGCGCGTTCGCGCTCTTCGCGGCCAGTTCGAGCTGCCGCAGCAGCACATCGCCGCGCTCCTGGATCTGGTCGAACAGGCTCGGGCGCATCGGGATCTGCGCGATCGCCTTCGTCGACGACGGCAGCGGCGCCAGATCGCGGCCCGTGTCCTCGAGCTGCACGAACGCGATGCCCGTCACGCCCTGGAAGCCGAGGCTGCCATAGGTCGACTGCGTGATCGGCGCGTCGTGGTCGACGAGGATGCGGATCCGGATCTGGCCCGGATGCACGCGATCGAAGCCGATCGACTGCACCTTGCCGACGTCGAGGCCGCGAAAGCGCACGGCCGCGTCCGGAAACAGCCCCGTCACGTTGGTGCGCGCGAGCAGGTCGTACGGCACGCGCACGGTACGGTCGACGTTGAACCAGAACACGGTGCCCGCGATCGCGAGCGTCAGCGCGATCGTGAACAGGCCGGCCCAGAACGCATGTGATTTGTTTTCCATTCGCGGATTCCTTCGTGCCTACAGCTCGACGCTCGACAGCGCCGGTTCGAGGGCCGCCTTCGGCAGCTTCGCGCGCCGCTCGGGCGGCAGCGCCTGCAATGCGCGGCGCCCGCGCAGCCCCAGGAAATATTCGTGGATGAACGGATGGTCGACGTTCGCGACCTCCTCGACCGGCGCGGCGACGAGCACCTTGCGGTCGGCCAGCACCGCGACGCGCGTCGACAGCGCGACCATCGTGTCGAGATCGTGCGTCACCATCACGACGGTCAGGCCGAGCGTGCGGTGCAGCGTCGCGATCAGCTCGACGAATTCGTCCGACGCCTGCGGATCGAGGCCGGCCGTCGGCTCGTCGAGGAACAGCAGCTCGGGCTCGAGCGCGATCGCGCGCGCGATGCCGACCCGCTTGACCATCCCGCCCGACAGCGCGGCCGGCATCTTCGACGCGTGCTTGCACGGCAGCCCGACCATCTCGAGCTTCAACATCACGATGTCGTGCAGCAGATCCGGCGGCACGCGGCCGAGCTCGCGCAGCGGCTGCGCGACGTTGTCGAACACCGTCATCGACGAGAACAGCGCGCCCTGCTGGAACAGCATCCCGGAGCGCGTGCGCATCATCCGCGCGCTCGCGTCGTCGATCGTCGCCGTATCCTCGCCGAACACCTTGATCGTGCCCGAGGTCGGCCGCTCGAGGCCGAGGATCTGCCGCACGAGCGTCGTCTTGCCGGAGCCCGAGCCGCCGACGATCGACACGATCTCGCCGCGCCGCACGTCGAAGTCGAGCTTCTGGTGAATGATGTTGCGCCCGTAGCGCTTGGTCAGGTTGCGCACCTCGATCACGAGGTCGGCGGCATCCGCCGCCGCCGGCGTGCCGATCGACCCGGCTCCGATGGCCGCGGCGTGGGCGTCCGTTTCGTTCGACACGTTCATCCGAGCCCCACGTTCTGGAACAGGATCGCGAACACCGCGTCGGCGAGGATCACGACCGTGATCGACGACACGACCGACGTGGTCGTGCCTTCGCCGAGGCTCTGCGAGTTCGCCTTGATCCGGAAGCCGAAATGGCAGGCGACCAGTGCGATCAGCATGCCGAACACGACGCCCTTGCCGACCCCGATGTACAGGTTCGCGATCGGCACGACGCCCGGCAGCGAGCGCACGAAATAGTTGACGTCGATGCCGAGCACGAGCTTCGCGGCAAGCGCGCCGCCCGTCAGCGCGATGATGTTGGTCCACATCACGAGCAGCGGCATCGCGACGCCGAGCGCGAGCACGCGCGGCAGGACCAGCCGCAGCCCGTGCGGGATGCCCATCACGCGCATCGCGTCGAGCTCCTCGGTCACGCGCATCACGCCGATCTGCGCGGTGATCGCCGAGCCCGAGCGGCCCGCGACGAGGATCGCCGACAGCACGGGGCCGAGCTCGCGGATCACCGACAGCCCGAGAATGTTCACGATGTAGCGGTTCGCGCCGAACATCTGCAACTGCTGCGCGGACAGGTAGCTGAGCACGATGCCGATCAGGAACGCGACGAGCGCCGTGATCGGCAGCGCCTGCGTGCCCGCGCTGTAGATGTTCGCCGACGGTTCCTTCCACGGCATCGTCCGCGGGCGGCGCAGCACCGACAGCGCGTCGAGGATCACGAGGCCGAACATCGCGATGCCGCCCTGCAGGTGTTCGCCGAACGTGAAGATTGCCTGGCCGAGCCGCGTGACGGGATCGACGCGCACGATGCGCTCGGGCGCCTCGCGCTGGCTGTCGAGCCGCTCGATGCGCTCGAAGATCGTGCGCTGGTTGTCGCTCAGCGCGACGCCGGCCGGCAGCTTGCGCCCCCACACGCGCCACAGCGCCTGGCCACCGACGTGGTCGAGCCGCTCGATGCCGGACAGATCCCATTCGCTCACGCGCCCGGACGCGATGCTCGCGACGCGGCGCGCGACCACGCCGCGATTGCGTGCAAGCGCGAGCGCGGTCCACTGGCCGGTCAGGCGCACCGTCTGGCCCTGGCCGCCGGCATCGACCGACAGGCCGGGAGGAGTCTCGAAGTCCAAGGGCAGGTTGTTTGCAAAATGGTGACAGCGGCCATTGTAGCGAACCGCCCGGCGACGCGACGTGAGGATTTCCGTGGGAACGCCTGGCTGGGGCGTCCGGCCCGGGACGCCCGCCCCGGGGTGCGCGTGGAAGCCGACGCCCCCTGCCCGTTGCCGGCTTCATCACCTTTCATTCTTCCGTCACGTTTTCTTTCGATACTCTCACGCGCCGCACATCAGGCCGTCGGCGCCCCGCGCCGCCATGCGTTGCGTACCGCGCACTCCATAAAACAGAACACCGAACAGGACAACCGATGCGTCTCCCCCCGCTTTCCCGCCGTCGCATGCCGGCCATCGCCGTGCTCGCCAGCCTCGCCTTCATCCTCGCCGCGTGCGGCGGCGACGACGTCACCTCGCCGCCGGTGACGCCGCCGGCGGCCCAGGCGCCCGTCGGCACGACGGCCACGCTCGCGCTGCTGGAGACGACCGACCTGCACACCAACGTGCTGTCGTACGACTATTTCAAGCTCGCCGCCGACAACTCGCTCGGCTTCGAGCGCGTGTCGACGCTGATCGCGCAGGCGCGCGCGCAGTATCCGAACACGCTGCTGCTCGACAACGGCGACACGATCCAGGGCACCGCGCTGTCGGACTACCAGGCGCTCGTGAAGCCGGTCGGCTGCGACCAGACGCTCGCGATCTACAAGGTGATGAACGCCGCGAAATTCGACGGCGGCGGGATCGGCAACCACGAATTCAACTACGGGCTGCCGTACCTGTCGCAGGTGACCGGCAACACGTTCGAGGTCGACGGCCTGCCCGCGCCGGCCCAGCAGAAGAAGTGCGCGGGCCCGAACTTCCCGCAGGTGCTCGCGAACGTGATCAGCGCGAAGACCAACGCGCCGCTGTTCGCGCCGTACACGATCCTGACCCGCACCGTGACCGCGACGACGCCGGACGGCAAGACGATCAGCGCGCCCGTGAAGATCGGCATCATCGGCTTCACGCCGCCCGCGATCATGAACTGGGACAAGCGCTGGCTCGACGGCAAGGTCTACACGACCGGCCTGAAGGAAGCCGCCGAAAAGTACATTCCGGAGATGCGCGCGAAGGGCGCCGATCTCGTCGTCGCGATCTCGCACGGCGGCCTCGACAATTCCGCGTATTCGCCGACGATGGAGAACGGCAGCTGGTGGCTGTCGAAGGTGACCGGCATCGACGCGATGCTGATCGGCCACTCGCACCAGGTGTTCCCGGACGCGAACAGCACCGTGTCGCAATTCAACCTGCCAGGCGTCGACAAGGTCAAGGGCACCGTCAACGGCGTGCCGACCGTGATGGCCAACTACTGGGGCAAGCACCTCGGCGTGATCAAGCTCGGCCTGAAGTTCGACGGCAAGACGTGGAGCGTCGACAAATCGCAGACGACCGTCGAGGCGCGACCGATCCAGAACGCCGACAAGAGCTACGTCGCGGCCGATCCGTCCGTGTCCGCCGCGATTGCCGCCGAGCACCAGGCGACGATCGACTACGTGAAGACGCCGATCGGCTCGACCGACTACCGGATGAACTCGTACTTCGCCGACGTAGGCGACCCGGGCGCGATCCAGATCGTCAACGAGGCGCAGGCCGACTACGTGAAGACCTACGTGCAGGCGAACCTGCCGCAATACGCGTCGCTGCCGGTGCTGTCGGTCAGCGCGCCGTTCAAGAGCGGCTTCGGCGGCGGCACCGACTACACCGACGTCGCGCCGGGCGCGCTCGCGATCAACAACGCGGCCGACCTGTACCTGTACCCGAACACCGTGTACGCGGTGAAGGTAAGCGGCGCCGACGTGAAGAACTGGCTCGAAACGGCCGCGAAGCGCTTCAACCGGATCGACCCGACCAAGGCAACCGTGCAGCCGCTCGTCAGCACGTTCCCCGGCTACAACTTCGACATGTTCACGTCGGCCGATCTCGCGTATGAGATCGACGTCACGCAGCCGGTCGGCAGCCGGATCAGGAACCTGACGTACAAGGGCGCGCCGATCGACCCGAACGCGCAGTTCATCGTCGCGACCAACAACTATCGCGCGAGCGGCGGCGGCAACTTCCCGGGCCTCGACGGCAGCAAGACGATCTTCGCGTCGCCCGATGCGAACCGCGACGTGCTGATCGCATTCATCAAGAAGCGCGGCGCGATCACGCGTGCGGCCGACGGCGCGCAGCGCAGCTGGCGCTTCACGAAACTCGCGAGCTCGGTCGCGCACGTGCAGTTCGCGTCCGCGCCGAACCGTCTCGGCGACGCGGCGGCGGCCGGCCTGACCGGCATCACGCAGGTCGCGGCCGACGACGGCTCGGGCAAGAACCTCGCCACCTACGAAATCGACCTCACGCAATGAGACACGCGATGCAACCGATCCGGACGATGCGGCCGGCCGAAACCGGCTTCGCCGCCGCCGCGCGGCGCCTGCTGCGCGCGAAACTCCCGCCGGCCGCGCTGCTCGCGGCGGCGGCCATGACCGTCGCGGCCGTCGTCGCGACAACTGGCCTGCGTGGCGCCGGCCCCGCGCCGAGCGCCGCGCAGCTCGACGAGTGGCAGGCGATGGTCACGCAGGCCACCGAGCCGCATGCACTCGCGCAATTGCGCACGCTCGCGCGCCGCGGCTCGGGCGCCGCGCAGGCGGCGCTCGGCATCGCGCTCGTCGATGCCCGCGAACCGGGGCTGCGCGACGAGGGGCGCGGCTGGCTGGAAACGGCCGCGACGGCAGACAGCAAGGCCGACGCGCCGGCCGCCCGGCGCGCGCAGCTCGCGCTCGGCAAGGCGTTGCTGCTCGGCAGCGGCGACATGCCGAAGGACTATGCACGCGCCCGTACGCTGCTCGGCGAAGCGGCCGCGCAGGGCGACCCGGCCGCCGCGTATTACCTCGGGCTGATCCATCGCAGCGGCTACGGCGTCGCCGCCGATCCGGTGCAGGCCGCGCACTGGTTCGAGATCGCGTCGCGCGCGGACATTCCGGCCGCGGACTTCATGCTCGCGAACGCGTACCGCGAAGGCAGCGGCGTGCCGCGCGACGAGGCGCGCGCGCTGGCGCTGTATCGCCGCGCCGCCGAGCACGAGCTGCCGGAAGCCGTACAGACGCTCGCGATGGCCTATCGCAACGGCGAACTCGGGCTCAAGCCCGACGCGGACGAATTCCACGCGCAGTGGATCGAGACCGCGCATGCGCTGAAGCATCCGGTTGTCGCGCCGTGATGTGATGGTTGTTCGGCTTGCGCGGGTGCTGGCGCGAGCCATCGGGACGAGAGCGGCGCGCTGATTCTCGGGTCGGCCCGCCACGGCCCGGCGCTGGAGGGCAGGATGCTGCGTTGACGTCCGAGGAAAACCTCGACGCGCTGGAGCGGATCGAAGAGCATTGAGTCGTTTGGCCGGGCGCTGGCATACGATCGCTCCGTCATTGCGAGCAGCGCTAAAGCAAGCGGGACACGTAAGGGTCAAGATAAAGCAGACCCGTGAGCAGGGTCCCGATTCCGAGCGCCGCACTCCATCTTTTGCATGACCAACGCCGATACGCTATTGCATTGATGGCGCCGAAGAACACCGCCGGCGCAAACAAGTACGTAAAAAAAAGCAGCCCTTGCCACCATGACATCGGGCATTTGTCGATCTCGTAGCATCCCCGCGCCGGCGTGCCTGAAGTTTCCGGCCATCTTATATGGCTGTATGCATCAAGGTAGAGCCAGGCCAATAGCAAGCCCCCGAAGACTCCAGAAAGCGTAATCGCGAATCGCTTCACTCGATCTCCCAAAACCAGATTGAATTCGATCTCCCGAAATCGGAATAGCTGAGGCTTGGCAGGACACTTGCACCTTGCCGAAATGATGCTATCCCGATATATCGCCCTATCGTGGCGGTCGCACCCCAGAAACCATTCATCGTCATTCGAGAGCCGTTCCAGAGATCAATGTGCCCTCCGCTAGCATTCGATTCCGACTCGCCGGCGCGCGTCCAGTAACCGTCAAACATGACAATGCCTGTACGTCCCTTTATTTTTGCCTCCCAGTTCGCGCCGGTAATTGCCTCCGCCTTTCCGAGACCTGCAAATGGTTGCAACCTGAGCCACGCCCCAAGTTCATTGGCACGTGTCGCCGTCGCCTTCCCATCTATCAGAATTCTCCCAATACTCGGTTGATCGCCTAGCGGCTTGACCAGCTTCGACGAAAACGACTTCATGTCGACCCCGACGCGATGCAGGGCAACACTCACGCGAATTGCACATTGGTTTGTATAAGCAGGGTTGTCATATGGGTTACCCGACGGGTAAGCATCCCACAGCTCGCTGAACGTCACTGCCCGAAGCTGCACTTCCTTGATTGAGAGCGGGGTCGTATTTCCCCTCACCATTATCGATCTGTTGGGCATGACGGCCAGTCCTTGTGGGCAAGCGCATCCTCACCCCAATATATTTGGTAACTCCCGGAAATCTCGGTATGGATTCGCGGCAATCGACCATTGGTATCGACGCGCCCGGCGATCGTGCGCCCATCGGCCATTTCGATCAAATACGGATAGCTCTGCGGCAGCCTGGTGCCAATGCAGGCGCGCACCTGTTCGTCATAGGTAGGAGTAACGTCAGATCGCGTCGCGACGGTATGCTCTTTTTCATTGACCTCTGCAATTCGTTGTTTTTTCTCAGCGGCTGCCGCATCTTCTGACGTCAGAATCATCTTCATGCCACGCTCGGCATAAAAGACGGGGGGCGGACTACATCCACATGCATTGACATCGCCACTCAATGCCCACTGCTGCCCATTGGGCCCCGTACCAGGCAAACGCGGACCTTGCGGCGCGATGAACCCTTCCCGTTTGCAAGCCGTGCAGTAGGTTTTCATGTAGAGCGTGGCGATCTGTACGCGCGGGGGTGGATTGGAACACGTGACGAACTCCAGCCCTTCCGTGATCACGGCGTTACCGCCCCGGTCGCCTTTGGCGAGGAAATAACGAATCATGCCGACTCGCCTCGAAACGTCGCGCCCGAACGCTTCGTATCCGTATAAAGACGAACCGTTCCCGATTCGATGACTGTCTTATCGCCAGCCCGGATACGCCGGCCGCTTTCCGCAGCAAACCGACAGATAACCGTAAAAGAAGATGCTGGCGACTCTTGCCCGTTGCTCATCTGGATTCCCCGTCGTCAATGGTTGGCATCCAAAATGCCCAATCAGCACAAGGGAATCAATCAGACGAATTCGAAATCCTAATCAATTTATATGAATCGACCATGCTTTTCCCATCACCCGACAAGAACCGGGCCGGACTTCATTTGGCTTGACGATGCACTTCCGCTTGAACACGCGACATCTTCTCTTGGCGGCAACGAAATTCGGGCCAATGCGTCGCGACGATCCAAGCAAGCGCCCCGACAAACGCTTCGCCGGCTTCCCGACGCGCCCCCGCCCCCTGTCGCTACAATAGCCCCATGAACGCCCCCACCTCCACCGACACGCCCGATTCCGGCGACGCGCACATCGCACGCAACCGGCTCGAGGCGCACCTGGACGCCGCGCCGCGTGCGTGGCCGCTCGACATCGTCGCCGCCACCGGCTCGACCAACGCCGACGTCGCGGCGCGGCTCAAGGCGCTGCCGCGCAGCGCGAACGCGTTGCCCGCGCCGCTCGTGCGCGTCGCGTTCGAACAGACGGCCGGCCGCGGCCGGCAGGGCCGCCCGTGGTTCGCGCAGCCCGGCAATGCGCTCCTCTGCTCGGTCGGCTGCATCGTGCCGCGCCCTGTCGACGCGCTCGGCGGCCTCAGTATCGCGATCGGCGTCGCGCTCGCCGAAGGGCTGGCCGCGCTGCCGCTCGACGCCCGCTCGCGCGTCGCGCTCAAATGGCCGAACGACCTGCTGCTGACGGCCACCGACGACGGCGCGCCGCGCATCGTCGGCAAGCTCGCCGGGATCCTGATCGAAACCGTCTGGACCACCGCCGACGCGACCGCCGTCGTGATCGGCTTCGGCATCAACGTGCACGGCGCGGAAGCCGTCGCCGCGCAGGTCGACGCGCTGCGCGCGCGCGAAGCGACCCTCGCGATCGGGCTGCCGCCGGCCGCGCTGTCGATCGCGTGCGCATCGGCCAACCTCACCGATACGCTCGCCGCGTCGCTGAACGCGCTCACGCCCGCGCTCGCGCAGTTCGGCACCGACGGGCTCGCGCCGTTCCTGCCGCGCTGGCACGCATTGCACGCGTACGCCGGCCGCGAAGTCGTCCTGCTCGAACAGGGCGTCGAACGCGCACGCGGCATCGCAACGGGTATCGATGCGACCGGCCAGTTGCTGCTCGATACGCCGAACGGCATGCAGGCGATCGCGGCCGGCGACGTGTCGCTGCGCGAAGCGCAATGAGCGAGCCGCACCTGCTGATCGACGCCGGCAACAGCCGGATCAAGTGGGCGCTCGCCGATGCGCAGCGCACGCTTGTCCAGACCGGCGCGTTCGGCCACGCACGCGACGGCGGCGCCGATCCCGACTGGTCGAGCCTGCCGCGTCCGCACGACGCATGGATCTCGAACGTCGCGGGCGCCGACGTGGCCGCCCGGATCGACGCGCTGCTCGACGCCCGCTGGCCGGGCCTGCCGCGCACGACGATACGCTCGCGCCCCGCGCAATGCGGCGTGACGAACGGCTATACGACGCCCGACCAGCTCGGCAGCGACCGCTGGGCCGGCCTGATCGGCGCGCACGCGGCCTTTCCCGGCGAGCATCTGCTGATCGCGACGTTCGGCACCGCGACGACGCTCGAGGCACTGCGCGCGGACGGCCGCTTCACGGGCGGTCTGATCGCGCCGGGGTGGGCACTGATGATGCGCGCGCTCGGCACGCACACCGCGCAGTTGCCGACGCTGACCACCGATATCGCAAGCGGCCTGCTTGCAGATGCGCAAGCGGAGCCGTTCCAGGTCGATACGCCGCGCTCGCTGTCGGCCGGCTGCCTGTACGCACAGGCCGGGCTGATCGAACGCGCGTGGCGCGATCTCGCGGATGCCTGGCAGGCGCCCGTGCGGCTCGTGCTGGCAGGCGGCGCGGCGGACGACGTCGCGCGTGCGCTGACGGTCCCGCATACCCGGCACGATGCACTGATCCTGTCCGGGCTCGCGCTGATCGCCGCGGAAGCCGCGGCCGCACCGGCGGCGCAGGCGTGACGGAAAGGCGCCGGCAGCGCGCCGGCGCACGGCGACGCGAGCCCATGCGGGCCTGCGTCAAGATGACGGTGAAGAACGGGCGGCGCCACGACGGCAGCCCGCACGCACGGTCACCGGAAGGCGTGAAATAGCCGGCGATGCGGCCGGCCCGATTGAATGACGTGAACCACGTCAATGACGACGAGGAGTGTCGACGATGCTGCGCTGGCTGATCGCTGTTCTCTTTCTCGCCAACATGCTTGCGTTCGTGGCGGCACGCGGCGTGTTCGGGCCGCTGCCGGCGGCCGGCCCGCGCGAACCGGGCGTGCTGGCGCGGCAGGTGCGGCCCGATGCGCTGCGCGTGACGCCGCTCGCGCAGGCAACCGACCAGCCCGTCATCGGCGGCCCGATCACGCCGCCTGCCGTCACGGCCGAGCCGCTCGCGGCGTCCGCGCCCTGACGGCGCCGGACTGCGCTCAGGACTGTTGCGCGCGCACCTTCTTCAGCAACGCGGTAGTCGAGCGATCGTGCTCGAACGGAATCGCCAGCGCGCGGCCGCCCCAGCCGCGCACCAGCGCCGACTCCGGCAACGCATCCATGTCGTAGTCGCCCCCCTTCACGAGAATGTCCGGCCGGACGGCCTCGATCAGCGACACCGGCGTCTTTTCCTCGAACGTCACGACCCAGTCGACGCTTTCCAGCGCCGCGAGCAGCGCCGCGCGATCTTCCTCGCGATTGATCGGCCGGTCGTCGCCCTTGCCGAGCATGCGTACCGACGCGTCGCTGTTCACACCGACGATCAGGCATGCGCCGAGCGCTTTCGCGTCGGCGAGATACGTGACGTGGCCACGATGCAGGATGTCGAATACGCCGTTGGTGAACACGACGGGTGACGGCAGTGACGCACGCAGGGCGACGAGGGCATCACGGGTGATCAGCTTGCGTTCGAAGGTGGCGGACATGATGGAGGCTGGACGGAATGAACAACGGCGCGCGCGGCGGCGGCGCCAGATAAAAAGCCCGCCGGACTGACCGGGCGGGCTTCATGCAACGGGTACGGCATCGCGCAACGCGGCCGGCGCGCTTCACGCCGGCTGGCTGCGGCGCCAACCAGCCTCAGGCCGGCTGCGCGGCCGACGACGGGCCGCTTTCGGCCTGCAGGCGGCTGGTCACTTCCTTGCGGTAGCGGTTCAACTCCTGCGCGGTCGCGAACGTACGCTCGAACAGGATCGACAGGTTGTGCAGGATCCGCTCGACGACCTTCTTTTCCCACTCGCCGTCAAACCGGATCTGCTCGTCGAGCCAGCGCTCGAGCCATTCCGGATCGGGCAGGCGCGACTGCACGGTGTCGCGCGGGAACAGCGCCTGGTTCACGTGCAGGTTGGTCGGGTGCAGCGGCTTCTCGGTGCGGCGCGCCGACGCCATCAGCACGCCGATCTTCGCGAACGCGGCACGCGCAACGTCGCCGCAGTTGTTCAGCGCCTTCTTCATGTAGCGCAGGTACGCGCCGCCGTGGCGCGCTTCATCGCGCGAGATCGTTTCGTAGATCTGCTTGATGACCGGCTCGGTATGCCAGTCGGCCGCGCAGCGGTACCAGTGGTTCAGGCGGATCTCGCCGCAGAAGTGCAGCATCAGCGTCTCGAGCGGCGGCGCCGGATCGAATTCGAAGCGCACCGCGTGCAGTTCCTCTTCGGTCGGCACCATCTCCGGCCGGAAACGGCGCAGGTATTCCATCAGTACGAGCGAATGCTTCTGCTCCTCGAAGAACCACACGCTCATGAACGCGGAAAAGTCGCTGTCGTGCTGGTTGTCGCGCAGGAACATTTCCGTCGCGGGCAGCGCCGACCATTCGGTGATCGCGTTCATCTTGATCGTCTTCGCCTGCTCGTCGGTCAGCAGCGAAGCATCGAACCTGTCCCACGGAATGTCCTTCTCCATGTCCCAGCGGACAGCTTCGAGCGATCGGTAAAGTTCCGGATAAAGCATGGTGTTCATGATGGTCCCACCCCTGTTCTGCGCAATGCGACTTCTCTAAACGTGACTGTTGCCGCAGCGGCGCGCCAAGCGCGCTTTTTGCGGCCAAGACTGTAATTTTACGCGTGAAACCGACCGACCGGACTCAGATTGCTCGTCCGGCAGCCGGGCGGCCGCGCCGCCGCCGTTGCGGCATGCCGCAACCATGCTCCGCGCGAACGGAACCGGCTGCGCACTTGCCTGTGTGGGGGCCGGCGCTGGCCGGCTCGTGACGCGCCCGTCCCCTGCCCCAGGCGGGTGCCCCGAAGGGTCCCGTGCGGATGCCGGATCGGCGGGCTGTTCGATATGGTGTATACGGCGGCGGCCATGATAGCACGCGTCCATGACGGTTCCGAGACGCCTGGCCGGTCGCGCTCCGCCATTCGCGGTGCGGCGATCGGTCGCGGCTGGCCGTCGCGAAAACGCAACCACGCACCATTTCGGCGCATCAGACCCGTATTTCGCCGGTCGCGAGGCCGTCTTCCGGCGGTATGCCGGCGGCCGGCACGCTGCCGCCGTCCGCCCGCGCGATCCAGCCGGCCAACGTGTCGCGCTGCGCGCGCCCGTCACGATAGCCGAGCTCGATCAGTTCGCGCGTGAACGCCTCCTCGAACAGCAGGTAGCTCGCGAACGACGCGCCGGCCGGCTGGCTGCCGCCGATCGCGCCGAGCAGCCCGCGCATCGTCGCCGGCATCTGCTTCAGGTGCTTCGCGGCGATCAGCTCGATGCGCTCGGACGGCGCGATCGCGAGCACATCGACGTGCCGCCAGCCGCTGCCCACCTCGACCTGCTGCGGCAGGTGCTCGATCATCCGGTTGATGTGTTCGATGCGCTCGATATCCGAGCCGATCGAGTCGAGGAACACGCTCGCGAGCACCTGCTGGCCGATCTGCGCGAGCGTCGGGTAGCCGCGTACCAGCCCGGCGCCGTTCGCGGCCGGAATCTCGGGCCGCGGGTCGGCCGCACCGACCACGACGATCCGGTCCGCGCCGAAATGGATTGCCGGCGACAGCGGTGCGATCTGCCGGATCGACCCGTCGCCGAAGTATTCGATCTGCCCGTCGAGCACGAGCGGCACGGCCGGGAACACGAATGGAATCGCCGACGACGCGAGCAGGTGCGACGCCGACAGGTCGACGAGCCGTGCGGTGCGTTGCGCGCGGCGCCACGCCTGGATCGGCTCGGCCGCCTGGTAGAACGTCAGGTGCCGCCCGCTCGAATAGCTGAGCGCCGTCACCGCGAGCGCGTGCAGCAGGCGCGCTTCGAGCATCTGCTCGATCCGGTGGAAACTCAGCTCGCGCTGCAGCAGGTGCGCGAGCGGCGCGTTGTCGAGCAGCCCGCGCGGCGAACGGCGGGCCGCCCAGCCGAACGTCATCGTCGCGAGCCAGCGCGCGCCGGCGGCCGCGATGCCGAGCCAGTCGGTGCGATACACGTAGTCGGCGCGCAACGGCTCCCAGAACTCGAGCAGGCGCCGCACGCCGTGGGAAAAGTCGTCTGCGTGGCTCGCGATCGACGTCGCGTTGATCGCGCCGGCCGACGAGCCGCACACGACCGCGAACGGCAGCGTGTGCCGCTGCGGATCGGCTTCGCGCGCGATCTCGGCCAGCGCCTTCAGCACGCCGACCTGATAGGCGGCACGTGCGCCGCCTCCCATCAGAACGAGCGCGAGCCGCATGGTCGACCTGCCTGCTACCTGCGCCGCGTCACGTCGAGCGCTTCGGCGGGCGGGTTTCGGGCGACGAAGCGGCCGCCGCGCGCGCCGCGGCCGAACCGGCCGCACCGCTCGCACCGGTCGACTTCGCGCGCTTCGCCGCAGGCTTGCGCGGCGCGGCGGCGGCCGGTGCCGGCTTCGCGGCCGGCTCCGGCGGCGCAGCCGCGTCCGCCGGCGCCTCGCCCGGCGCGGCGGGCTGCATGCCCGGCTGCGCCATCGCGAGGCTCGCGAGCTGGTTGAACTGCGACTGCAGCAGGTTCCACCAGCCCGACGGATCGAACGCCTGCTGCGCGGCGTCGCCCGCCGCCGCATCCGACGCGTCGGCATCCGGGGCCGGCGGTGCGTCGCCCGATGCCTGTTTCGCCGCATGCGCGGCCGCGACGGCCGCCTCCTCGGCCGCTGACATCGAGCTCTGCGCAAACGCGCCGAACGCACGCAGCGTCGCGAGCGTCGCGCGCTGTACCTCGAGCGCCTGGATCGCGGACTGCAGCATCCCGAGATTGAGCTTCAGCCACTGCTCGACCGCGCGCAGATCGGTGATCCGCTTGTCGAGCTCCTCGACGCTCGTGAGCGGCGCCATCATGTCGGACATGCTCGACAGCGACGGCGGCAGCCCGTGCGTGGCGCCCGGAAACGACGTCATCCCGCCGAACGGCGACATCCGCATCATGTCCCACATGCGGTCCATCATGTCGGCGGGCTTGAAGCCGGCAAAGCCGGCGAAAGGGTTGGAGCCGGGGGCATCGGTCGTCATACGGGCATCCTGGTTGACTGGGTGAGGGCAAGGCGGCCGCCATGCATCGCGCGAGCCGCGCCTGGGTCGATCATAGCGCCGGCGCGCATCAGAACGGCGCGTCGCCGGGAAACTCGGGCGGGCGCCGCTCGCGCAGCGAGCGGATGCCTTCCTGCACGTCGGGCCCCGAGAAGCCCATGAATTCGAGCGCAAGCGACGTATCGAAGGTCGGCCCGGCCGTGCGCAGCCAGTTGTTCAACGCGTACTTGGTCCAGCGGATCGCCGACTGCGAACCGTGCGCGAGCCGCTCGGCCACTTCGTACGCCTTCGGCAGCAGGTCGGCCGGCTCGACCGCGAGCGAGACCAGCCCGATCCGCTCGGCCTCCTCGCCGCTCACGGGCTCGCACAGCATCAGGTAGTACTTCGCCTTCGCCATCCCGCACAGCAGCGGCCACACGATCGCCGCGTGGTCGCCGGCCGCGACGCCGAGCCGCGTGTGGCCGTCGATGATGCGCGCATCCTTCGCGGCGATCGAGATGTCCGCGAGCAGCCCCGCAACGAGCCCGGCGCCGACGGCCGGGCCATGCATCGCCGACACGATCGGCTTGCTGCAGTTGATCACGTTGTAGACGAGGTCGCGCGCCTCGCGCCACACGCGGGCGCGCACGTCGAAGTCCTTCGCCATGTCCTCGACGAGCGCGAGATCGCCGCCTGCCGAGAAGCCCTTGCCTTCGCCGCGGATCACCGCGACGCGCGTGTCGGGATCACGGTCGACGTCGCGCCAGATGTCGGCGAGCTCGCGATGCATGCGTGCGTTCGCGGTCGCGAGGCCGCTGCGGTTCGCGCCCTCGCCGCTCATCACGATGTCGAGCACGCCATGGTCGCGGCGCGTCACCTTCAGTGCTTCGTAACCGCTGTAAGCGGCGAGATTGGCCATGCCAGCTCCTTGCTCGAGGCTCTCGAGCCCCTGAATCGAGTGTAGCCAAGCCCGCGCGGGCAAACATCAGGCGAAACCCGGCGCGCGGGCCGGGCCCGGGTTTCGCGACGGCGGAGCTGCGTGCCCCGCGTGACTTACGCCGCGCCGTCGGGCGGGGCGACCGACTGCTCGATCGCGCCGAAGATCGACTTGCCGGCGGTATCGAACATCTCGATGCGCACGGTATCGCCGTAGCGCATGAACCCGGTCTGCGGCGCGCCGTGCTCGATCGTCTCGAGGCAGCGTTTCTCGGCGATGCAGCAGTAGCCGCGCTTCGCGTCCTTGTTCGACACCGTGCCCGAGCCGACGATCGAGCCGGCGCGCAGGTTGCGCGTCTTCGCCGCGTGCGCGATCAGCTGGCCGAAGTGGAACACCATGTCGGTGCCCGCATCGGGCTGGCCGACCTTCTTGCCGTTCCAGTGGACGATCATCGGCCGGTGCACGCGGCCTTCGCGCCATTCGTCGCCGAGCTCGTCGGGCGTCACGGCGACCGGTGCAAATGCGGTGGCCGGCTTGCTCTGGAAGAAGCCGAAGCCCTTCGCGAGCTCGGCCGGAATCAGGTTGCGCAGCGACACGTCGTTCACGAGCGTGACGAGCCGCACGCCCTTCAGCGCTTCGTCGGGCGTCGCGCTCATCCGCACGTCGCCGGTGATCACCGCGACTTCCGCCTCGAAATCGATACCCCATTCCTCGGACGGGCACACGACGTCGTCGCGCGGCCCCAGAAAATCGTCGCTGCCGCCCTGGTACATCAGCGGGTCGGTCCAGAATTCGGGCGGCATCTCCGCGCCGCGCGCGCGGCGCACGAGCTCGACATGGTTCACATAGGCGGAGCCGTCGGCCCACTGGAACGCGCGCGGCAGCGGCGCCATGCAGTTGGCCGGATCGAACGCGAACGCATTGCGCGCGCGGCCGTGGTTCAGCGCGTCGTACAGGTCGCGCAGCTGCGGCGCGTAGAACGCCCAGTCGTCGAGAACGCGCTGCAGCGTCGGCGCGATCGCATCGGCGATCGCCGCGGTGTGCAGGTCGCGCGACACGACGATCAGCTGGCCGTCGCGCGTGCCGTCCTTCAGCGAAGCAAGTTTCATAAGGGGGACTCTGCCGTTGTAGTGACGATGGAGGGAATCTATTTTACGATGGTGAATCCCTGCGGCGCGCCGCGATTGTGCGCGCCGTTTTCGCCCCGATTTTTCGGCCCGGTTTTCCAGCCCGACTCCTGCCGCACTTTCGCGCACCTGCCGCCCATGCCTGCCAGCCCGCTTCCCGACGACGATCTCGCCGACTCCGACACCGACGACGCCGCTTCCGGCGAGCACGGCGGGAAGGTCCGTTCCGGCATCCAGTCGATCGAGGTCGGCTTCCGCCTGCTCGACGTGCTGACGAGCGAGCCGCGCGCGATGATGCTGCGCGACCTCGCTCAGCGCGCGGGCATGAGTCCTGCAAAGGCACACCGCTACCTGGTCAGCTTCGCGCGGCTCGGCGTGGTGTCGCAGGACCCCGTCTCGGGCCGCTACGAGCTCGGCGGCTTCGCGCTGCAGATGGGGCTCGCGCGGCTCGCGCGCGTCGACGGCGTGAAGCTCGCGCGGATCGCGCTGACCGAATTCCGCGACCGGCTCGACCAGACGGTCGGCATCGCCGTATGGGGCAACCAGGGGCCGACGATCGTCCACTGGATGGAATCGAGCCACCCGGCGAAGGCGTCTCTGAAGCTCGGCGACGTGATGCCGCTGCTCGGCTCCGCGACGGGGCTGCTGTTCGCCGCGTACCTGCCGCGCAGCAAGACCGCCGCGATGCTCGAGCGCGAACTCGCCGATACCCGCCGCTCGCCGCACCACGGCGGCCCGCGCACGCTCGACGAGGTCGACGCGGCGCTCGCCGACGTGCGCAAGCACGAGGCCGCGCGCGTCGAGGGGATGCTGCTGCCGACGATCCACGCGTTCTGCATGCCCGTGTTCGATGCGGTCGGCGAACTCGCGCTCGCGATCGTCGCGCTCGGCCAGGAAGGCTCGTTCGACATTGCATGGGGCGGCGAGATCGACACCGCGCTGCGCGCCTGCGCGCAGAAACTGTCTTACGAACTCGGCTATAGTCCTGACGCGCGCGACGCCTGACGCGTCCTGCACCCGCCCCGTCACGTAGCGCGAACGCGCGGCGCATTCGGCAGTCCGATTCCTGTGGCGCGCGCGGCGCGCCCGACGCCATGCGAACGCTCCGATCCTGTTCCGATGCCCATGCAGCCTGCCGACACCCGCCCGAGTCACGCTTTGCCCCGCCACTGGCTGCGCGTGGGCATTGCGCTCGTCGTCGTGCTGGTGCTGCACGCGCTCGCCGCGTTCTGGCTGATGCGCAACCGCGACGCATTCACGCCGCCCGCACCCGCCGAAGTCCCCGTGCAGATCGAGCTGCTGAAACCGCAACCGATCGAGCGCCAGCCCGCGCCGCCTGCGCCGAAGCCGGTCGAGCGTCCGGCCGCGCCCGCACCGGCTGCCCCGAAGGCCGCCGCACCGAAACCCGCGCCTGAGCCGGTCCTCACGTCGACGCAAACGGCCGAGCACGGCGAGCCGCCGGCCGCCGCGTCCGCGGCGAGTGGCGTGCCGGGCGCATCGGGCGCCGATGCCGCGTCGGCTGCCGGCGCCGCCAGCGCCGCGACGCCGGGCCCCGCGACGAACGGCGTGAAGTTCGCCGCGCCGCCGTCCGGCGACCTGCAGTACGACACGTTCTACAACGGCATGCAGAATATGATCGGCACGATCCACTGGCGCACCGACGGGCATACCTACGACCTGTCGGTGTCGATGCCCGTGCCGTTCGTCGGCCCGTTCACCTACCGCAGCGAAGGCCGCATCGACGCGTTCGGCGTCGCGCCCGACCGCTACGTCGAGAAGCGCGGCAAGCGGCCGGAAGACATCGCGATCTTCAACCGCGAGATCCGCCAGGTCGTGTTTACGCGCACGCCGAACAACGCGCCGCTGCCCGACGGCGTGCAGGACCGCTTCAGCATGCTGATGCAGTTGTCGGGGCTCGTGCGCGGCAATCCGTCTGCCTACAAGCCGGGCGTCACGCAGCAGTTCTTCGTGATCGACAACAACAGCGGCGAGACGTGGCCGATCACCGTGATCGGCGACGAGCAGGTGCAGACGCAGACCGGCATCATCGGCGCGCGGCACTTCATGCGCCTGCCGCGGCGCGACGGCGACACGCGCCGCATCGACATGTGGCTCGCGCCGTCGCTCGGCTGGCTGCCCGCGCGGCTCGTGCAGAGCGAACCGAACGGCGCGCAGATCGAGCTGTTGTGGCATGGCCGGCTCGCGGCGCCGGGCGCGCCGTCCGACGAAGAACCCGCGGGCGGCGCAATGCATGCGCCCGCCGGTGCACCGACGCCCGACGCATCGGCCGCTCCCGCCGCGGAACCGGCACAACCCGCGCCGCCGGCCGCCGTGCAACCGCCCGCACAACCGGCTGCGCCGCCCGCGTCCTCGCCTGTCACATCGCCTGTCACATCGCCTGTCACACAGTGAACTCGCGCGTGGACGCGCGCGATTCGGCAATTTCGACCGATTACAGATTTCCGAGAAATGGCCGATGACACTCTTTAACAACTATTTCAGTCCACCGGCCGACAATGGGAAACGTTTCATAGACATCGGCTTCTAACCGATACACCCTACACAACGGGAACAGGGTGTGCAGCGCAAGCCCCTTGAATCCGGCAAGGCTCGCCCCACCTAGGGGACAACAAGGCCAGATGCCACTGCGAAGAGGAGTGCCGCCATGCAAATGATCTACAACAGCCCCAACTACTGCGTCGTCGAATTCGCGCCGCAGGCCGGCCACCACCTGATGAACGCCGGCGGATATGAAATCGTCGACAAGAACGCGCAGCGCGAAATCTTCATCGACGGCGAACTTGCCGAACGATTCCGCGCGCACGTGAAGCAGTTGATCGAGGATGAACCGTCACTCGACGAAGTCGACGAATTCCTCGGACAATTCGACAGCCTGATGATGATGCCCGTCGTGCTGCACTGACGACCCGCGGCCCGGCGCCTCGCGCGGCCGGGCCATTCGCCGCGCATCGACGCGGCACCCGCGAGCACTCCGATCATGCCCCCGTCCGGTTCGCCGGCGGGGGTTTTCATTTGGCGGCCCGGCCGGCGCGGCGCGAGGCCGGGCGGCGCCCATGCGCACCGGCTACAATGACGGTTTTCCCGTCTTCGCCGGTCTTTCGCCCATGTCTGCGACTCCTCTCGCCGCTTCCGTCCCGCTCGACGCGCCCTACACGCGCGGCGCCGCACTGCCTGCGCTGCTCAAATCGCGCATCCTGATCCTCGACGGCGCAATGGGCACGATGATCCAGCGCTACAAGCTCGACGAAGCCGCGTATCGCGGCGAGCGCTTCAAGGATTTCCCGCGCGACATCAAGGGCAACAACGAGTTGCTGTCGATCACGCAGCCGCAGATCATCCGCGAGATCCACGACCAGTACTTCGCGGCCGGCGCCGACATCGTCGAGACCAACACGTTCGGCGCGACGACCGTCGCGCAATCCGACTACGAGATGGAGGATCTCGTCGTCGAGATGAACATCGAATCGGCGAAGCTCGCACGCGAAGCGGCCGAAAAATACGCGACGCCGGACAAGCCGCGCTTCGTCGCGGGCGCGATCGGACCGACGCCGAAGACGGCCAGCATCTCGCCGGACGTCAACGACCCGGGCGCACGCAACGTCACGTTCGACGAGCTGCGCGCGTCGTACTACCAGCAGGCGAAGGCGCTGCTCGACGGCGGCGTCGACCTGTTCCTCGTCGAGACGATCTTCGACACGCTGAACGCAAAGGCCGCGCTGTTCGCGCTCGACGAGCTGTTCGAGGACACCGGCGAGCGCCTGCCGATCATGATCTCGGGCACCGTCACCGATGCGTCGGGCCGGATCCTGTCGGGCCAGACGGTCGAGGCGTTCTGGAATTCGCTGCGCCATGCGAAGCCGCTCACGTTCGGCCTGAACTGCGCGCTCGGCGCGGCGCTGATGCGCCCGTACATCGCCGAGCTCGCGAAGCTGTGCGACACGTACGTGTCGTGCTACCCGAACGCGGGCCTGCCGAACCCGATGGCCGAGACGGGCTTCGACGAGACGCCGGACGTCACGTCGGGTCTCCTGAAGGAATTCGCGCAAGCCGGGCTCGTGAACCTCGCCGGCGGCTGCTGCGGCACGACGCCCGAACACATCGCCGAGATCGCGAAGGCGCTCGCCGACGTGAAGCCGCGCCGCTGGCCGAACCAGTACAGCGACAACGCCTGACCCGACCGCCCTACGTCCTTCATCACCAGAATTCGCACCGCCATGACCGATCACACGATGCGCCTCGCCGGCCTCGAGCCTTTCAACGTCACGCCCGGGACGCTCTTCATCAACGTCGGTGAGCGCACCAACGTCACCGGCTCGAAGGCGTTCGCACGCATGATCCTCAACGGCCAGTTCGACGAGGCGCTCGCGGTCGCGCGCCAGCAGGTCGAGAACGGCGCGCAGGTGATCGACATCAACATGGACGAGGCGATGCTCGATTCGAAGGCGGCGATGGTGCGCTTCCTGAATCTCATCGCATCGGAGCCGGACATCGCGCGCGTGCCGATCATGATCGACTCGTCGAAGTGGGAGGTGATCGAGGCGGGCCTGAAGTGCGTGCAGGGCAAGGCGATCGTGAACTCGATCTCGCTGAAGGAAGGCGAGGACGCGTTCCGCCACCACGCGCACCTGATCCGCCGCTACGGCGCGGCGGCCGTCGTGATGGCGTTCGACGAAACCGGCCAGGCCGACACCTACGCGCGCAAGATCGAGATCTGCACACGCTCGTACAACTTCCTCGTGAACGAAGTCGGCTTCCCGCCGGAAGACATCATCTTCGACCCGAACATCTTCGCCGTCGCGACCGGTATCGAGGAGCACAACAACTACGCGGTCGACTTCATCGAGGCGACCCGCTGGATCAAGCGGAACCTGCCGTACGCGAAGGTGAGCGGCGGCGTGTCGAACGTGTCGTTCTCGTTCCGCGGCAACGACCCGGTGCGCGAGGCGATCCACACCGTGTTCCTGTACCACGCGATCCAGGCGGGGATGGACATGGGCATCGTCAACGCGGGCCAGCTCGGCGTGTACGCCGACCTCGACCCGGAGCTGCGCGAGCGCGTCGAGGACGTGATCCTGAACCGCCGTGACGATTCGACCGACCGCCTGCTCGAGATCGCCGACAAGTTCAAGACCGGCGCCGCGAAGAAGGAAGAGAATCTCGAGTGGCGCAACCAGCCGGTCGAGAAGCGGCTCGCGCACGCGCTCGTGCACGGCATCACGAACTTCATCGTCGAAGATACCGAAGAAGCGCGCGCGAAGATCGCCGCGGCCGGCGGCCGGCCGATCAACGTGATCGAAGGGCCGCTGATGGACGGGATGAACGTCGTCGGCGACCTGTTCGGCCAGGGCAAGATGTTCCTGCCGCAGGTCGTGAAATCGGCGCGCGTGATGAAGCAGGCCGTCGCGCACCTGATCCCGTTCATCGAGGAAGAAAAGCGCCTGCTCGCGGAAGCCGGCGGCGACGTGCGCGCGAAGGGCAAGATCGTCATCGCGACCGTGAAGGGCGACGTGCACGACATCGGCAAGAACATCGTGTCGGTCGTGCTCCAGTGCAACAACTTCGAAGTCGTCAACATGGGCGTGATGGTCCCGTGCAACGAGATCCTCGCGAAGGCGAAGGTCGAGGGCGCGGACATCATCGGGCTGTCGGGTCTCATCACGCCGAGCCTCGAGGAAATGGCGTACGTCGCGTCCGAAATGCAGCGCGACGACTACTTCCGCGTGAAGAAGATCCCGCTGCTGATCGGCGGCGCGACGACCTCGCGCGTGCACACGGCCGTGAAGATCGCGCCGCACTACGAAGGCCCGGTGGTCTACGTGCCGGACGCGTCGCGCTCGGTGTCGGTCGCCTCCAGCCTGCTGTCCGACGAAGGCGCGGCGAAATACCTCGACGAGCTGAAGTCCGACTACGAACGCATCCGCGACCAGCACGCGAACCGCAAGGCGCAGCCGATGGTCACGCTCGCCGAAGCGCGCGCGAACAAGACCAGGATCGACTGGGCGGGCTACCAGCCGGTCAAGCCGAAGTTCATCGGCCGCCGCGTGTTCAAGAACTACGATCTGAACGAGCTCGCGCAGTACATCGACTGGGGCCCGTTCTTCCAGACCTGGGATCTCGCGGGCCCGTACCCGGCGATCCTGAACGACGAGATCGTCGGCGAATCGGCGCGACGCGTGTTCTCCGACGCGAAATCGATGCTCGCGCGCCTGATCCAGGGCCGCTGGCTGACCGCGAGCGGCGTGATCTCGCTGCTGCCGGCGAATACCGTCAACGACGACGACATCGAGATCTACAGCGACGAGTCGCGCTCGGAAGTGCTGCTCACGTGGCGCAACCTGCGCCAGCAGAGCGTGCGCCCGGTGGTCGACGGCGTGATGCGGCCGAACCGCTCGCTCGCCGACTTCATCGCGCCGAAGGAATCGGGCGTCGCCGACTACATCGGGATGTTCGCGGTGACGGCCGGCCTCGGCGTCGACGCGAAGGAAAAGCAGTTCGAAGCCGACCACGACGACTACAGCGCGATCATGCTGAAGGCGCTCGCCGACCGCTTCGCTGAAGCGTTCGCGGAAGCGATGCACGCACGCGTGCGGCGCGAGCTGTGGGGCTACGCGAGCGGCGAAACGCTCGACAACGAGGCGCTGATCGCGGAAAAGTACGCGGGCATCCGCCCGGCGCCCGGCTACCCGGCCTGCCCGGATCACCTCGTGAAGCGCGACATGTTCGACGTGCTGCGCGCGGACGAGATCGGCATGAGCGTGACCGACTCGCTGGCGATGCTGCCGGCCGCGAGCGTATCGGGCTTCTATCTCGCGCATCCGGACAGCCGCTATTTCTCGGTCGGCAAAATCGGGCAGGATCAGCTCGAGGATTACGCGCGGCGCATGGCGCTGTCGCTCGACGACGCGCGCCGCGCGCTCGCGCCGCAGCTCTGATCGAAGCGAACGGGCCACCGGCCACCCGTTTGGTCAGACAAAAAGAAAAAGCCCGCTCGGAAGCGGGCTTTTTCTTGCCTTACTTGACCTTTCGTACTGCCGGGCAAGGAAGCTCAGAAGCCCCAGTGCACGTCGGCTTCGCCGGCTTTCGCCTCGCGCAGCATCGTGAGGAACGGCGCGACGCGCTGGGCCAGGCTCGGCGGCACTTCGTGGTGCGCGTGGTCGGCTTCGTCCTCGTGGAAATGGCCGGCGTGCTCGGCGCGTTCCTGCTTCGCCTGCGCGACTGCGCCTTCCAGCTTCGCGATCGCGTGGTCCAGTTCGTCGTGCGTAATCACACCGCGCTCGCCCAGCTGCTTGCCGACGAGACCCAGCACATACACGGCGAAATCCTTCAGCACGTCGAGATCCTGTGCCGCCTTGCTCTTGAACGTAATCATGACAATTCCCTTTTCATCTTGTTGTGCCTGCGCGGCGAAGTTGGGGAACGCCGGCAGACCGGCGTCCGGCCTCGCGGACGCGGGCCGCCTGAGCGGCATATTAGCACCTGTTAAAATTCTGCGATCCCTGAAACGCGCGCTTAAAAAGCGCGCCGGCGGGCCGG
This sequence comes from Burkholderia sp. BCC0405, assembly GCF_902833075.1. Lineage (NCBI taxonomy): Bacteria > Pseudomonadati > Pseudomonadota > Betaproteobacteria > Burkholderiales > Burkholderiaceae > Burkholderia > Burkholderia sp. BCC0405. Next base: position 304,580 of record NZ_CADFEO010000003.1, on the reverse strand, counting down.
CGTTTCCGGCCGCCACCAACGAAGCCTTCTACCAGCATGCTGCCAGCACACAAACAGACCCTCGAAGCCCTGCTCGCGGATAGCGTCAAGCAGGTCGCACACGCGCTGAAAAGCGCCGACGCAGCGTTCGTCTCCCCGGCCATCACGCTGGAGCGCCCGAAGGTCGCCGCGCACGGCGACGTCGCGTGCAACGTCGCGATGCAGCTCGCGAAACCGCTCGGCACGAACCCGCGCCAGCTCGCCGAGCAGATCGTCGCCGCCCTCACCGCGCAGCCGGCCGCGCAAGGGCTCGTCGAAGCCGCCGAGATCGCCGGCCCCGGCTTCATCAACCTGCGCCTGTCGGCCGCCGCGAAGCAGGCGGTGATCGCCGCCGTGTTCGACCAGGGCCGCGCGTTCGGCACGTCGGATCGCGAGAAAGGCAAGCAGGTGCTGCTCGAATTCGTGTCGGCGAACCCGACCGGCCCGCTGCACGTCGGCCACGGCCGCCAGGCCGCGCTCGGCGACGTGCTCGCGAACGTGATCGCGAGCCAGGGCTATGCGGTGCACCGCGAGTTCTACTACAACGACGCGGGCGTGCAGATCGGCAACCTCGCGATCTCGACGCAGGCGCGCGCGCGCGGCCTGAAGCCGGGCGACGCGGGCTGGCCGGAAGCCGCGTACAACGGCGAATACATCGCCGACATCGCACGCGACTACCTGAACGGCGAAACGGTCGCCGCGTCGGATGGCGAGCCGGTCAAGGGTGCGGGCGACGTCGAGGATCTCGACGCGATCCGCAAGTTCGCGGTCACGTACCTGCGTCGCGAGCAGGACATGGACCTGCAGGCGTTCGGCGTGAAGTTCGACCAGTACTACCTCGAGTCGTCGCTGTACAGCGAAGGCCGTGTCGAGAAGACGGTCGACGCGCTGGTCAAGGCCGGCATGACCTACGAGCAGGACGGCGCGCTGTGGCTGCGCACGACCGACGAAGGCGACGACAAGGATCGCGTGATGCGCAAGTCGGACGGCACGTACACGTACTTCGTGCCGGACGTCGCGTACCACGTGACGAAGTGGGAGCGCGGCTTCACGAAGGTGATCAACATCCAGGGCTCGGACCACCACGGCACGATCGCGCGCGTGCGCGCCGGCCTGCAGGGCCTGCACATCGGGATTCCGAAGGGCTACCCCGACTACGTGCTGCACAAGATGGTCACCGTGATGCGCGACGGCCAGGAAGTGAAGATCTCGAAGCGCGCGGGCAGCTACGTGACGGTGCGCGACCTGATCGAATGGTCGGGTGGCGCGGCGGCGGGCCAGGAAGCGGCGCCCGACCTGATCGACGAGGCGACCATCACGCGCGGCCGCGACGCGGTGCGGTTCTTCCTGATCTCGCGCAAGGCCGATACCGAGTTCGTGTTCGACATCGACCTCGCGCTGAAACAGAACGACGAAAACCCGGTCTATTACGTCCAGTACGCGCATGCGCGGATCTGCTCGGTGCTCAACGAGCTGAAATCGCGCTACAACGTCGACGTTGCGCAGCTGCCGGGCGCCGACCTGTCACAGCTGACGAGCGCGCAAGCGGCGTCGCTGATGCAGAAGCTGGCCGAATACCCGGACATGCTCACGCACGCGGCGAACGAGCTGGCGCCGCACGCGGTCGCGTTCTACCTGCGCGACCTCGCTGGCGAATTCCACTCGTTCTACAATGCGGAGCGCGTGCTGGTCGACGACGAAGCGCCGCGCAATGCGCGCGCCGCGCTGCTCGCCGCGACCCGGCAGGTGCTCGAGAATGGTCTGGCGGTGCTCGGCGTGTCCGCGCCCGCCAAGATGTAAGGCAGCAAGCGGCCCGAACCGGGCAGCGAATGGCCGCGGCAGGAGCGCCCACCGTCGGATAACCCGCCGTCGGACAGCCCGCCGTGGCCTTTTCACGATTCTTTTTGCAGGTGACTCAAGCAATGGCACAACCACGCCGCACTTCGAAACAATCGAAACAAGCCGGAGGAACATTTCTTGGAATCGTGCTGGGCCTGATCGTCGGCCTCGCGATCGCGGTGGTGGTGGCGCTCTACATCACGCGTTCGCCGTCGCCGTTCGTGTCGAAGGTCGCGCCGCCGCCGGCCGACAACGGCGCGAGCCAGCCGCAGCAGTTCGATCCGAACCGCGCGCTGCAGGGCAAGACGCCCGGCCAGCCGGTGCCGCAGGCCGCGCAGCCCGCGCCGCCGAACACCGCGCCAGGCCAGGCCGCGAACCAGACCCAGGGCGGCCTGCTGCCCGAGCCGCAGATCGTCGAAGTGCCGCCGCAGGCCAACGGGTCGAGCGGCTCGAACAGCACCGGCAGCGCGAACAACACGACCGCGTCGAACACTACGTCGTCGAGCAATGGCGTCGCCGTCGCGCCGAAGCCGGCCGACACCACGCCGCCGCCGAAGAAGACGCAGCAAGCGCAGCAGCAGCAAGGCGGCGAGGACGACCTCGCACGCTTCGCCGCGCAGAAGCAGGCGCAGCAAGCCGCCGCGCAAAAGCAGCAACAACAGCAACTGGCCGCGAACACGCCGAAGCCGACCTCGTCGGCCACGGCCGCCGCCGCGGCGAAGCCGCCGACCGCGAACGACGCGAATACCGGCTACTTCCTGCAGGTTGGCGCGTACAAGACGGAAGGCGACGCCGAGCAGCAGCGCGCGCGCCTCGGCTTCCAGGGCTTCGAGTCGAAGGTGTCGAAGCGCGATGTCAGCGGCGTGACGTATTTCCGCGTGCGGGTCGGCCCGTTCTCGAAGTTCGAGGATATGAACTCGGCCCGCCAGCGCCTGTCCGATGCAGGTGTCGACACGGCGGTGATCCGTTTCACGAAGCAGTAAGCAACCGGCCGAGCCCACCCAGAACCCGTTACGTCCCGTAACCCGAGCAACTGATTCGACGTTCACAACATGAAAAAACTGCTTAGCACGCTCCTCCTGTCCCTGGGCCTGGCCGCCGGCCTCGCACAGGCTTCGCCCGCCGCGCCGGTCGCCGGCAAGGACTTCGAGGTGATGAAGTCGCCGCAGCCGGTGTCCGCGCCGGCCGGCAAGGTCGAGGTGATCGAGTTCTTCTGGTACGGCTGCCCGCACTGCTACGAATTCGAGCCGACGATCGAGGCCTGGGTGAAGAAGCAGGGCAACAACATCGACTTCAAGCGCGTCCCGGTCGCATTCCGTGACGATTTCGTCCCGCACTCGAAGCTGTTCTACGCGGTGTCCGCGCTCGGCATCTCCGAGAAGGTCACGCCGGCGATCTTCAACGCGATCCACAAGCAGAAGAACTACCTGCTGACGCCGCAGGCGCAGGCCGATTTCCTGGCCACGCAAGGCGTCGACAAGAAGCAGTTCATGGACGCGTACAACTCGTTCAGCGTGCAGGGCGAAGTGAACCAGTCGGCCAAGCTGCTGAAGGACTACGCGATCGACGGCGTGCCGACGGTCGTCGTCCAGGGCAAGTACAAGACGGGCCCCGCTTACGCGAACAGCATCCCGGGCACGGCCCAGGTGCTCGACTTCCTCGTGAAGCAGGTTCAGGACAAGAAGCTCTGATCCCCGCCCGCGCGCCGGCATGACTACTCCGCTGAAGGTCTTCATCACCGGCGCATCGAGCGGCCTCGGCCTCGCGATGGCCGAGGAATACGCCCGCCAGGGCGCCACGCTCGCACTCGTCGCGCGACGCACCGAGACCCTCGATGCGTTCGCGCAGCGCTTCCCGAAGCTGTCCATCTCCGTCTATTCCGCCGACGTGCGCGACGCCGACGCGCTCGCGACGGCCGCCGCGTCGTTCATCGCAACGCACGGCTGCCCCGACGTCGTGATCGCGAACGCAGGCATCAGCCAGGGCGCCGTCACGGGCCAGGGCGATCTCGCGGCGTTCCGCGACGTGATGGACATCAACTACTATGGGATGGTCGCGACGTTCGAGCCGTTCGTCGGCCCGATGACGGCCGCGCGCCACGGCACGCTGGTCGGTGTCGCAAGCGTCGCCGGCGTGCGCGGCCTGCCCGGTTCCGGCGCGTACAGCGCGTCGAAATCGGCCGCGATCAAGTACCTCGAAGCGCTGCGCGTCGAGCTGCGGCCGGCCGGCGTCGGCGTCGTGACGATCGCGCCCGGCTACATCCGCACGCCGATGACCGCGCACAACCCGTACCGGATGCCGTTCCTGATGGACGCCGACCGCTTCGCCGCACGGGCGGCCCAGGCAATCGCGCGGCAGCACGCGTTCCGCGTGATTCCGTGGCAGATGGGCGTCGTCGCGAAGGTGCTGCACGTGCTGCCGCGCTGGCTGTACGACCGCCTGTTCGAGAAGGCGCCGCGCAAGCCGAAGGCCGGGGCGCACTGACACTCCGGCGAGCGCCGGCCCGCGCGACGCATCGCGGGCCGTCTCTCCGTCTCTCCGTCTCTCCGTCTCTCCGTCTCTCCGTCTCTCCGTCTCTCCGTCTCTCCGTCTCTCCGTCTCTCCGTCTCTCCGTCTCTCCGTCTCTCCATCTCTCCGTCTCTCCGCACCGACGCCGGGCCGCTTCGACGCTCCGATTCGCAGAGCGCTCCCGCGCCGCCCCCGCCGCACCGCCGTCCAGCGCCCCCAGCGCCAGCGCTCGCCCCTCCCACCGCCCCAACACCCGTTCCGTCGCGAACGCAGCCGTTTTTCGGTCAATTCGCCGCGTTCAGGCGCTTTTTTCACGCGTCGCGCGCTTTGACGGTATGCTATTCGCCAGCCGCGCCGGCCCTGCCCGCTTCCGGGCCGCGCCCGCATCCCGTCACCCAGCAAAAAACACAAGCCACGTGGGAGATCCTATGCAGGTCAAGCTGTTCGCCGCGGCCACGCTCGCCGCCGCCCTCGCCGCCCCCGGCCTCGCCGCCGCCAAGCCGCTCACCGTGTGCACGGAATCGAGCCCGGACGGCTTCGACGTCGTGCAGTACAACTCGCTCGTCACGACCAACGCGTCGGCCGACGTGATCTTCAACACGCTCGTGTCGTACGACGAAGCCGCGAAGAAGGTCGTGCCCGCGCTCGCCGACAAATGGGAGGCGAGCGCCGACGGCCTCACGTACACGTTCCACCTGCGCCCGAACGTCGCGTTCCAGACCACCGACTACTTCAAGCCGAGCCGCGCGCTCGACGCGGACGATGTCGTGTTCACGTTCTCGCGAATGCTCGACGACTCGAACCCGTGGCACAAGGTGGCGGGTGCGAGCGGCTTCCCGCACGCGCAGTCGATGGGCCTCGTGAAGCTCGTGAAGTCGGTCACGAAGGTCGACGACAGCACCGTGAAGTTCGTGCTGAACGAGCCGAACGCGACGTTCGTGCCGATCCTGACGATGGGCTTCGCGTCGATCTACTCGGCCGAATACGCGGACCAGTTGCTGAAGGCCGGCAAGCAGGCCGACCTGAACGCGAAGCCGGTCGGCACCGGCCCGTTCGTGCTGAAGAGCTACACGAAGGACGCGCTGATCCGCTACGACGTGAATCCGACCTACTGGGGCACGAAGCCGAAGGTCGACCGGCTGATCTATGCAATCACGCCCGACCCGTCGGTGCGCCTGCAGAAGGTGAAGGCCGGCGAATGCCAGATCGCGCTGTCGCCGAAGCCGCAGGACGTGCTCGCCGCGAAGGGCGAAAGCGCGCTGAAGGTCGTGCAGACGCCCGCGTTCATGACCGCGTTCGTTGCACTGAACACGCAGAAGAAGCCGCTCGACAACGACAAGGTGCGCGAAGCGCTGAACCTCGCGTTCGACCGCGCGACCTACCTGAAGGTCGTGTTCGACAACACCGCGACGGCCGCGAACAACCCGTATCCGCCGAACACGTGGAGCTACGCGAAGGACGTCGCACCGTATCCGTACGATCCGGCGAAGGCGAAGCAGTTGCTCGCGCAGGCCGGCTTCCCGAACGGCTTCTCGACGACGATCTGGACGCGCCCGACCGGCAGCGTGCTGAACCCGAACCCGAAGGTCGGCGCGGAGCTGCTGCAGGCCGACCTCGCGAAGATCGGCGTGAAGGCCGAGGTCAAGGTGATCGAATGGGGCGAGCTGATCAAGCAGGCGAAGCTCGGCCAGCATGACATGCTGTTCATGGGCTGGGCCGGCGACAACGGCGATCCGGACAACTATCTGTCGCCGCTGTTCAGCTGCAATGCGGTGAAATCGGGCATCAACTTCGCGCGCTTCTGCGACGCGCAGCTCGACAAGCTGATCGCCGACGGCAAGTCGACCGCCGACCAGGCCAAGCGCGCGAAGCTGTACGAAGCCGCGCAGAAGATCATCCACGACCAGGCGCTGTGGATCCCGCTCGGCTACCCCACCGCGGCCGCGCTCACGCGCACGAACGTGAGCGGCTATCGCGTGAGCCCGTTCGGACGGCAGAACTTCACGACGGTCGCCGTGCAGTAACGCGTCCGCCGCGAACGGGCATCACGCCGCCGCCGTGTTGCCTGCTTCGCGTTACGCGGTGGTGTTGATCAGGCTGCCGAGCGCGTCGCCGGCGAGCGAAAAAGTCGACGCCGTGCCGCTCGCGGTGCCGGCCGTGCTGCCGGTCGACGACGTCGTGCTGTCGGTCGAGCTCGACGACACGGCCTCGGCGCCATGATGATGGCCGTGCATGTGCTTCGTCCGCTCCGGGGACGACGTGGACGTGGTGTTGCCGGTGCGCTGCGCGGCATTGCCCTGAAAGGTCGGGGACGTGATGCCGCTGGTCGAGACGCTGGAAATGGACATGGTATTCCTCTGGATTGAATGAACGGACGCCCGCCGCGATGCGTTGCTTTGCGAGCGCCATCGCAGCGTGCCGCAAGCGCACGCCGTTCAATCGGTCGATTAGAGGCGGAAACGACGCGGTCGGGCGGTGTCGCGTTACGACCCATTACGTCGGCGGCTTGCGGTAATCGCCGGTAAATTTCCGGAGTGAGGGAGCGATCGGAACGGATCGACGCGCTGCTATCTTTCGGGCGTTCGTTCCATCCGGCCGGGGTCTTCCCGGCTTTCGCCCAACCGCACCGCAAGCGTCGTGTCATCCGGCCGCGTGCGGCATGCCGCCATCATGTCCATCGATCACGCCCTTTCACTCGCGTCCTCTTGCCGGCAGGCGGGCCATCTCGACCAGGCCAAACACCATTACCGCGATGCGCTCGCGCTCGAGCCCGGCCACTGGGACGCGTGCTTCGGCCTCGCGCTGGTGCTGATCCGGCAGGACCGCTTCGACGAAGCCATCGGCTGGCTGACGCCGCTGCTGGAGCGCCCCGGCGATCACGCCGCCGTCAGCCGCCAGCTCGGCCTCGCCGAGACCTGCGCGGGCCGCCACGCCCGCGGGCTCGCACATTTCCGGCGCGCGCTCGAACACGATCCCGACGATCCCGCGCTCGCGCATACCGTCGCGAATCTCGAGCAGGCGCTGGGGCTCGCGCGCGAAGCGGACGCGAGCTTCCGCCGCGCGCTGAAACTGAAGCCGCTTGTCACGATCCCGGCCGCCGTCGCGCCGGCGGACTTCCGCGTATTGTTCGTGTTCGCGCCCGGCGCCGGCAACACACCGTTCGAATTCCTGATCGATCGGGCGCGCTTCGAAAGCAACATCATCACGCTGCTGCCCGACATGGAGTACGACGTCGACCGGTTGCGCATCTATGCGGACGTGGTCGTCAATCTGGTGTCCGACGTCGATCGCGGGCAGGCGCTGCTCGCGCCGGCGCAGGCGCTCGTCACGAGCGTCGGCCGGCCCGTCGTGAATGCGCCGGCCGTGATCGCGCAAACGAGCCGGGACGCGGTGGCGCGGCAACTGGCGGAGATGCCGGGCTGCCGTGTGCCGCAGACGTCGCTTCACCGGAAAGCCGGGCTGCGCGCGATGCTATCGGGCACATCGCCGGCGCCGCTACCGTTTCCGCTGCTCGCGAGGCCGGCCGGCGCGCACGGCGGCGACGATTTCGAACGGATGGAACACGCGGCGCAACTGCTGGCGTTCGTCGACAGGTTCGATACGGACGATTTCTATCTGACGCCGTACGTCGACTACCGGTCCGCCGACGGCTATTTCCGCAAGTACCGTTTCGTCTATGTCGACGGCGAGATCCTGCCGTATCACCTCGCGATCGACAGCCAATGGAAGGTCCATCACGCGACGACCGACATGGCGCACCACGCATGGATGCAGGACGAGGAGCGCGCGTTCCTCGACGATCCGTGGCAAGCGTTCGGCGCCGCGCAGCGCAACGGACTGCAGGCGATCCGCGACGCGATCGGGCTGGACTATTTCGGCATCGACTGCGGGCTCGACCGCGACGGAGCGGTCGTCGTGTTCGAGGTCAATGCGAGCATGCTGGTGCACGGGAACAACGAACGATTCCCGTACAAGACAGCCGCCGTCGAGCGCATCCGGCAAACGTTCCACGCGCTGCTCGAGCGGCGCGCAACGACGGCGCCGCGCGCTGCGGGCTGACGCAGGCACACGCACCAACGAACGCGATGTTCGGATGCCATCGCGCTCACCGGCACGCACGCGAGCCGCTGTCGCGTGAGCCCGTGCGGACGGCAGACCTTCACGATCGCCGCGGTGCGGTACGCGGCCGCCGCGCGTCGCGCGCGAGCGACGACGCGTCGGGCCGTCGCTTGCGGCGCGCGCGCCGCGCCTGCTACACTGCGCGCTCATTCCTCATACCGGACGCCAGCCAAAGTGAACAACTAAGCCTTCCCGAAATGTTTTCGCCGCCGTGCCACGCACGCCGCGCGCGAAGGTCTTCACGCATTTTCGGAGGTGCTTATGGCTGCCGCCACGCCCACCGGCGCGCTCGTCGCGCTTCATCACGTTTCCTTCCGCTTCGACGACGGCTTCACGCTGTTCGATTCGCTCGACCTTTCCATCGATCGCACGCCGACCGGCATCGTCGGCCGCAACGGCATCGGCAAGAGCCAGCTCGCGCAACTGATCGCGGGCCGCTGCGCGCCGAGTGCGGGGACGATCGACCGGCGCACGCCAGTCGTCTACGTCGCGCAGCAGCATGACGACGCAGCCGCCGGCCCGCGGACCGTCGCGCAGGTTGCCGCGCTCGATGCGCCGCTCGACGCGCTCGCGCGTCTCGCCGACGGCCGCGCGGAACCGCACGACTTCGACCCGATCGGCGATCGCTGGGATCTCGTGGAGCGGTTGCGCACCGCGCTCGACGCGGCCGGCCTGCACGACGTGCGCGCCGACACGCCGGCGCAAGCGCTGAGCGGCGGGCAACGCGCGCGCGTCGCACTGATCGGCGCCCTGTTGTCCGGCGCCGGCCTTCTGGTGCTCGACGAGCCGACCAACCATCTCGACGCGCAGGGCCGCGCATGGCTGCGGGCGGCGCTCGACGGCTGGCGCGGCGGCCTCGTCATCGTGAGCCACGACCGTGCGCTGCTCGCCGACGTGCAGCGCATCGTCGAGCTGACGCCGCAAGGCGTGCGCTCGTATGGTGGCAACTATGCGCTCTACCGTGCGCAGCGCGACGCCGAACAGGATGCCGCGCAGTCTGCACTCGACAACGCGCGTGCCGAGCGCGGACGCGTCAGGCGCAGGCTCCAGCAGGAGCACGACACGATCCAGCGTCACGCGGCCGCATCGCTGCGCGAGGCGAAGACAGCCAACCTATCGTCGGGCGCGCGCCAGAGCCGCAAGGGCGCGGCGCGCAACATCATGGGGCAGGTCCGGCGCCACCAGAGCGAATTCAAGACGACGCTCGACGAACGCGTGCAGGAGACGGCCGCGCGCGTCGCAGCCGATGCGCCCGTGCTCGTGTCGCTGCCGGGCACCGAGGTCAGCGCGCGCCGCCAGCTGTTCACGCTCGACCGCGCGCAACCGCCGTGGCGCCTCGCCTGCGATGCCGACGCGATCACATGGTCGGCAAGCGGCCCGGTGCGCATCGCGCTGACCGGCCCGAACGGCTGCGGCAAATCGACGTTGCTGCGCATGCTCGCGGGCGAGCTTTCGCCGCGTTCAGGCGCCTGCACGACGCACGTCAGCGCCGCGTATCTCGACCAGCGGCTCGCGCTGCTCGATCCCGATCGTTCGATCGTCGAGCAACTGGGGCTGCTCGATACGCCCCTCGCCGAAGGCGACCTGCGCAGCCGGCTCGCGCTGTTGCAGCTCGACGCGGCGCGCGCGACGCAGCCGGCACGGCAGCTGAGCGGCGGCGAACGGCTGAAGGCCGCACTCGCGTGCGCGTTGTGGCGCGGCACGCCCGCGCAACTGCTGCTGCTCGACGAGCCGACCAACCACCTCGATCTCGAATCGGTGCGTGCGATCGAAGCCGCCCTGGCCGGCTTCCCCGGCGCGATCGTGGTCGCGTCGCACGACACCGCATTTCTCGCGGCGCTCGACCCGACGCACACGATGCAATGGCATCGGGACGGGTGGCGCTACGAACCCGTCGCGTAGTGAAGCGAGGGGCGTCACGGGTCACCGCGACTGCCCGGGTCGACGAAAAGCCGTTCGAACAAGCGTCTGGATTCGCGCAAACCCTCGTCGGTGAGGACCACGGATTTCGCGTTGTTCACGGGGTTGCCGATCAAACCGCGCGCGTGCAGGCGATTCAACACGTCCCAATCGAGCCCCTTCCATGCGCGATTGTGGTCGTGCAGAGTCAACTGGAGCAGCGCAAGGACTGCATCATCGATTGCTGCCGTGTCGATTTCCATACAATTTCCATCCCGATACCTGATCGAGCCGGTCGCACGCGCTACACGTCGAGCGTCGCGAGCAACTTGATGAAGTTGCGCTTCGCGCGATACGTCTTCCGGACAGCATCGAGTTCCATGTCGAATTCCGCCTGCTGTCGCTGCGCCGCCCGCAGCGCGCCGATCGCCTGCACGATACGAAACGCCTCGTCGTAACGCGCACCGCCGGTGCCGCGTTCGACGGCGATCGGCAACAACCGGTGATACAGCGCGATCGCATCGGCGGGATGCGTCTTCGCGCGTGCGGCCGCCATCGCCGGCCATACGCCGGTCTCGACCGGCCCGCCGCCAAACGCGTCCCAGGCCGCGGCGGCGTCCTGTTCCGCCAGCAGCAGCTTGACGAGTTCGGTGCGCGCCAGAGGCTGCCAGCCCCGGCGCGTTTTGCCGCCCTGAGTCGGCGCTTCCTGGCTCCGCGCGAGAGACAGCAGATGCGAAACCGCGCGCTCCCGCACGGCATCGCGTCGCTTCGTCACCTTTGCGACCTTCATCAACGCCGAGAATGCTTCCGCCGTTGGATGATCGTCGAAACGCTGCCACGCGAGTGCATCGGCCCGATCGAAATTGCGGCGACGCAAGTATTCGTCGATACAGAAGCCCAGAAGACGCACATCGCGACGATCGCCCGCTTCGTGCAACCCGCGCTCGGCCCATGCCAGCCCTTCGTCGAAACGGCCATGCGCCGCGCACAATTCCGCGATCTGCGCGAATCGGTACGACGCCGACAGATCCTTGGACCAGATGCGAACCAGCGCGTCGAAGTCGCCGTCGTGCCTCGCCAGCGATTCCATCGCATGCTCGAGATTCAAGCGTACCGAATCGTACGAGCGCCGATCGTCCCGCCCCGCCCGCAGCGGCGGCAGCGCGGCCCATTGATGCTCGACCAGTTCCCGATAGCGGCTCAATCCCGCATCGCCCAGCGGTTCCGCATAGGCCGGCAGCACGCCGCGGAACGTATCCCACTGCCCGCCGACCTGCAGGCGGAACAGGCGCTCGGCAAGCTGGATGGCGTCCGGGCGTGTCCGCCGGCATGCATCGAGATGCAGTTCGGCCAGTTCGTGGAGCCCGGGCGCCACGCTGCCATCCGAGTCATCGATCTGTTCGAGGCTCGCCTCCGCATCGGCGATCGCGAGTTCGGTCAGCTCGACCACGTGCGCGGCATGCGGACCGTCGAGTTGCCGGCGTAACATGCCGGCCAGCTCGAACAGGTTTTCCCCGTAAAGGTGCGCTTCGTCCCAGCCGAGCGGCCGTGTAACGCGCGCCAGTTGGCGGACCGCAGCCTTCAGGCTCGGGACGTCGTCGGCATTCGCGGCGCGGGCCTCGAACAACAGCCTGTCGCGCAAGGACCTGTCGCGTTCGGCCGCGTCGAGCAACCAGTTCCGCAACGCATCAGCGTCCAGCGTTGCCAGATACTCATGAATCAGTTCCGCATAGGTCTTGCGCTTTCGTCTCGGGCGCACCGTCTCAGGTGCGTCGCGATGAAAGACTTCCTCGCCGCTGTTTTCGAGCCACGACAACGCAACGGCCACCGCATGCTTGCAGAACACCTCGTCTTCGCCGACCGGGCAATTGCACGAATAATCCAGCGTGCCGTCGTCGTCCGCCGCCAGTTCGACGTGATAGCGGTATGTGCCGCGCACGGTCGCCGATACCGAGCCGTCGCGCTCGGTCAGTCGCGAAACGACGCCATCGTGGTAATAAGCCTCGCCACGTGCGAAGGATTTCGGGTCGGCCAACTCGCGGATTGACGCAAGCGTAATGACATCGGCAAGAGAAACGTTATGCGGCATGATTCATGATGGATATTCAGGTTGACGCCGACGGTTCTACAAACAACACGGACACTTCCGTCGATACCCCGCTCAACGGCGCGCGAACCGCAGCACACCGTCGTCGCCCTGCTCGCGCACGAGTTCGCCCGCGAGCCACAGCAGGTTCAGGTGGGCGAGCGCCTCGCCGAGCGCGAACGTCATCTGGTGGATGTCGAGCTCGCGGCGGCGGAACATGATCGGCACGATGTCGGCCGCGCTCATCGGCTTTTCCGCGCACGCGACGCGCACTTCGGCCAGGCGCGCGTCGTGGTGTTCGCGCAGTTGCGCGACGCGCGTGCGCACGCCACGGAACGGCTTGCCGTGCGACGGCAGCACCAGCGTATCGGGCGCCATCGTCTCGTAGCGGCCGAGCGACTGCAGGTACAACGCGAGCGGGTTCGCCTCCGGTTCGAGGTCGAACACGGACACGTTCGTCGAGATGCGCGGCAGCACCATGTCGCCGGAGATCAGCACGCCGTCGGCTTCGCTGTGCAGCGCGCAATGTTCAGGCGAATGGCCGAAGCCGGTCACGACGCGCCAGGTGCGCGCGCCGATCGTCACCGCGTCGCCTTCGCGCAGGCGCCGGTAGCGCGGCGGCACGGCCGGCACGAGATCCGAGTAGTAGTGGCGGCGGTTGCGCAGCTTGTCGAGCGCGGCCGGATCGGTCAGCCCGTGGCGCGCGAAGTGATCGGCGGCAGCCGCGCCGCCCGCGTTCGAGCCGTTGCCGGCCGCCATCAGGCAGCCGAACATGTACTCGCCGAGCGTCATCCACAGCCGCACGTTCCAGCGGCCCTTGTCGCCGCCTTCGCACAGCCAGTTCGCGAGGCCGAAGTGATCGGGGTGGCAGTGCGTGACCAGCACGCGCAGCACGGGCAGGCCGTCGAGATGCGTGTCGAAGATCTGCTCCCAGTGCGTGCGGATCGCGTCCGACGAGATCCCGCAATCGACGATCGTCCAGCCGGCCTGCCCGTCGATCTCGTCGCGCAGCAGCCAGAGGTTGATGTGATCGAGCGAGAACGGCAGCGGCATGCGCAGCCAGCGCACGCCGGGCGCGACCTCGAACGTGTCGCCCGCGGCGGGCAGCGTGTCGGCGAAGGGATAGTCGAGTTGGTGTTCCAGTGCGTTCATCGGTGGGGCGTCTCGTCGTTATCGGTACAAATGCGCGGCGGCGGCAGGCCGCGGCGGGCGGTGCGTCGATTCTATCGCCGTCGCGCAGAACACGCGCCCGGCGGCTTGCCGCCCGTCAAAAAAAGTTCGCGCCAGAATCGGTTCCGTACCCGTATCTTTACACGAAGATGCACCGAACGGCATCCAACGGCGCACAACCCGCCGCCTGCCGGCCGGCCGCACATTGCCGCAAAGTCCTTGAACCGCCCGCTTGGGCGCTAAAATGGCGAGTGCTTACAGCCCCTCCCGAACGAGCCTGCACGCGATGAATCACTTCCCCAAACTGCTGTCTTCGCAGATCGGTTTCGACGTCGCGCAGACGATGCTCGAGAACTTCGACCGCCACTACCGGATCTTCCGCGAAGCGGCCGTCGAAGCGAAGACGCTGTACGAGCAAGGCGACTGGCACGGGCTGCAGCGGCTCGCGCGCGAGCGGATCACGTCGTACGACGATCGCGTGAAGGAATGCGTCGAGGTGCTGGAAGACGAATACGACGCGGAGAACATCGACGACGAAGTATGGCAGCAGATCAAGCTGCACTACATCGGCCTGCTCACGTCGCACCGCCAGCCCGAGTGCGCGGAGACCTTCTTCAATTCGGTGTGCTGCAAGATCCTGCACCGCTCGTACTTCAGCAACGATTTCATCTTCGTGCGCCCGGCGATCTCGACCGAGTATCTCGAGAACGACGAGCCGGCCGCGAAGCCGACCTACCGCGCGTACTATCCGGGCACCGACGGGCTCGCGGCCACGCTCGAGCGGATCGTCACGAACTTCCAGCTCGAGCCTGCGTTCGACGATCTCCCGCGCGACATCGCATGCGTGATGCAGGCGATCCACGACGAGTTCGGCCACTTCGACGAAGCGCCGAATTTCCAGATCCACGTGCTGTCGTCGCTGTTCTTCCGCAACAAGAGCGCGTACATCGTCGGCCGCATCATCAACGCCGACCGCGTGCTGCCGTTCGCGGTGCCGATCCGCCACGTGCGCCCGGGCGTGCTCTCGCTCGACACCGTGCTGCTGCGCCGCGACCAGCTGATGATCATCTTCGGCTTCTCGCACTCGTATTTCCTCGTCGACATGGGTGTGCCTTCCGCGTACGTCGACTTCCTGTGCACGATCATGCCCGGCAAGCCGAAGGCGGAGATCTACACGTCGGTCGGCCTGCAGAAGCAGGGCAAGAACCTGTTCTATCGCGACCTGCTGCACCACCTGTCGCATTCGAGCGATCGCTTCATCATCGCGCCCGGGATCAAGGGCCTCGTGATGCTCGTGTTCACGCTGCCGTCGTTCCCGTACGTGTTCAAGATCATCAAGGATCAGTTCCCGCCGCCGAAGGAAACGACGCGCGCGCAGATCATGGAGAAGTACCAGCTCGTGAAGCGCCACGACCGCCTCGGGCGGATGGCCGACACGCTCGAGTATTCGAGCGTCGCGCTGCCGCTCGCGCGGCTCGACCATGCGCTCGTGCGCGAGCTCGAGAAGGAAGTGCCGTCGCTGCTCGAATACGAGGACGACAATCTCGTGATCAAGCACCTGTACATCGAGCGCCGGATGACGCCGCTGAACCTGTATCTGCAGAACGGCACCGACGCCGACGTCGAGCACGGCGTGAAGGAGTACGGCAACGCGGTGAAGGAGCTGATGAAGGCGAACATCTTCCCCGGCGACATGCTGTACAAGAACTTCGGCGTCACGCGCCACGGCCGCGTCGTGTTCTACGACTACGACGAGATCGAGTACCTGACCGACTGCAACGTGCGCCGCGTGCCGCCGCCGCGCAACGAGGAAGACGAGCTGTCCGGCGAACCGTGGTATACCGTCGGCCCGCACGACATCTTTCCGGAAACCTACGGGCCGTTCCTGCTCGGCGACCCGCGCGTGCGCGACGTCTTCATGAAGCATCACGCGGACTTTTTCGATCCCGCGCTGTGGCAGGCCAGCAAGGACAAGCTGATGCAGGGCGAATTGCCCGATTTTTACCCGTACGACACCGCGCTGCGCTTTTGCATGCGCTACCCGGCGCGCTTCGGCGCGACGGACCAGAACGATGGCGCAGGCGACGCGCAGCGCGCCGCCTGACGCCGGTCACACCG
This sequence comes from Burkholderia sp. BCC0405, assembly GCF_902833075.1. Taxonomy (NCBI): domain Bacteria; kingdom Pseudomonadati; phylum Pseudomonadota; class Betaproteobacteria; order Burkholderiales; family Burkholderiaceae; genus Burkholderia; species Burkholderia sp. BCC0405. The sequence continues at coordinate 288,823 of NZ_CADFEO010000003.1, read as the reverse complement.
AACCCGCTATCGACCTGATTGCCGAAAACGGAATCCAACCCGATGAACACCCCAGTCAACCCGCTCTCGCACCTGTTCGACAACAACGACGCCTGGGTCAAGCGCCAGCTCGCCGACGATCCCGAGTTCTTCACGCGCCTCGCCGACCAGCAGGCGCCGGAATACCTGTGGATCGGCTGCTCGGATTCGCGCGTGCCCGCGAACCAGATCATCGGCCTGCCGCCGGGCGAAGTGTTCGTCCACCGCAATATCGCGAACGTGGTCGTGCACAGCGACCTGAACTGCCTGTCGGTGATCCAGTTCGCGGTCGACATCCTGCGCGTGAAGCACATCATGGTCGTCGGCCACTACGGCTGCTCGGGCGTGAACGCCGCACTGCTCAACCGCCGCGTCGGCCTCGCCGACAACTGGCTGCATCACGTGCAGGACGTGCGCGAGCGCCACGCGGCGCTGCTCGACGGATGGCCGGTGGGCGAAGCGCGCTATCGCCGCCTGATCGAGCTGAACGCGATCGAGCAGGTCGTCAACGTATGCCGCACGACGATCGTCAACGACGCGTGGGCGCGCGGCCAGTCGCTCACCGTGCACGGGCTCGTGTACGGCGTGCACGACGGCCGGATGCGCAACCTCGGAATGGCCGTGTCGAACTTCGACGCGCTCGACGAGACCTACAAACGTTGCGTGGCCGCGCTCACCGCCGGCGGCAAGCATGCGCCGGACAACGACATGGTCGCCGCCGATGCCGCGCAAATGAACGAAGTCGCGCAGGCGGTGGTCGATACCCTGAAGCCCTGCCCGGACGCCGGGTAAGCACGCGAGCCAAGCCGGCGGCGACGCAACGGCGGCAACCTCCATCGAACTGACCTGACGCCGTCACCACGGCACTGCAAAGGAGCGGCGAACATGAAAACCGTATTGATCGTCGGTGCATCGCGCGGCCTCGGCCGCGAATTCGTCCGCCAATACCGGCGCGACGGCTGGAACGTGATCGCCACCGCGCGCGACGACGCGTCGCTCGACGCGCTGCGCGCGCTCGGCGCGCACGCGCATGCGCTCGACATCACGCAGCCCAAGCAGATCGCGGCGCTCGGCTGGAAGCTCGACGGCGAGCGGCTCGATGCGACCGTGCTGGTGTCGGGTGTGTACGGGCCGCGCACCGAGGGGGTCGAGACGGTCACCGCCGAGGATTTCGACGCGGTGATGCATACGAACGTGCGCGGGCCGATGCAGCTGCTGCCGATCGTGCTGCCGCTCGTCGAGGACGCGCGCGGCGTACTGGCCGTCGTGTCGAGCCGGATGGGCAGCATCGCCGAGGCCACCGGCACGACCGGCTGGCTGTACCGCGCGAGCAAGGCCGCGCTGAACGACGCGCTGCGCATCGCGTCGCTGCAGACGCGCCACGCCGCGTGCATCTCGCTGCATCCCGGCTGGGTGCGCACCGACATGGGCGGCGCGCAGGCCGCGATCGATCCGGAAACCAGCGTGACCGGCATGCGCCGCGTGATCGCCGAATCCGGCGCGGACGTGTCGCAGGCAAACGGCCGTTTCTTCCAGTACGACGGTATCGAGCTGAGCTGGTAGGCAGCCGACAACCTTGCGTCGTTAATTCCCGTTTCGCATGATTTTGAACCGACCTGACGCGTGCCCGTGCGGCGGCGCGTCCCCCGCTCCCGCCGGCAAAGCGCCGGCGCCCCGCTATGCGGCCTGCTGCGGCCGCTTCATCGACGGCGGCGAAGCCGCGCCGACCGCGCTCGAGTTGATGCGCTCGCGGTATAGCGCCTACGTGCTCGGCGCGACCGACTACCTGCGCGCGACCTGGGCCGCGCGCACCTGCCCGCCGGATCTCGACACCGACCCCGAAGCGCCCGACGCGCCGCGCTGGCTCGGGCTGGCGGTCAAACGCCACGCGCCGCTCGACGAACGGCACGCGGAGGTCGAATTCGTGGCCCGCTACAAGGTTGGCGGACGCGCTTACCGGCTCCACGAGACGAGCCGTTTCGAGCGCGACGAACATGGTTTCTGGCGCTACGTCGACGGCGAAGTAAGTGAACGCTGACAAATAGTTGCCATGTCAGACGCCGGGTAATTCCCGCATTGCACAACCCCATTTTGTCGGGCTACGATGACCTCGAATTGGTCATGTTGCATGGCAGGGCTTACGAATGGCGTTCAGCAAGGGTTTGGTGGGATGGATGGCGGCCTGCGCGCTGTCGGCCGCTCAGGCCGGTACGCTGCCGAACGCCAATACGGGGACGGGTGCCGGCGCCAGCGGGTCGCTCGCCCACGCCGAACGCTTCGACTACGGCGATTCGAACCTGCCGCAGGTCGCCGCCGACCTGAACGAACAGATCCTCCGCATTCCGGCCGATGCATCGGGCTCCATCACGCTCGAGGCCACGCTCTTCAAGCCGAACGGCCCCGGCCCGTTCCCGCTCGTCGTCTTCAACCACGGCAAGAACACCGGCGATCTCCATCTGCAGCCGCGCAGCCGGCCGCTCGCGTTCGCGCGCGAATTCGTGCGCCGCGGCTATGCGGTGATCGCGCCGAACCGCCAGGGCTTCGCGGGCTCGGACGGCACGTACCAGCAGGAAGGCTGCAACGTCGGCAAGAACGGCCTCGCGCAGGCGGCTGACGTCGACGCGACGGTGCGCTACATGTCGCGCCAGCCGTATGTCGATGCGTCGCGCATCGTCGTCGCCGGCACGTCGCACGGCGGCCTCGTATCGGTCGCGTACGGCACCGAAGCCGCACCGGGCGTGCGCGGCATCATCAACTTCTCCGGCGGGCTGCGCCAGGACCTCTGCGACGGCTGGCAGAAAAACCTCGTCGACGCGTTCGACCAGTACGGCGCGCATACGGCCGTGCGGTCGCTGTGGCTGTATGGCGACAACGACTCGGTGTGGACGCCCGGGCTGGTCGCGCAAATGCGCGACGCGTACGTTTCGCACGGCACGCAAGCCCAGTTCATCGATTTCGGCCGCTACAAGGACGACGCGCACCGGCTGATCGTCGACCGCGACGGCGTACCCGTGTGGTGGCCGGCCGTCAACGCGTTCCTCGCGCAGCTGAACCTGCCGACCTCCGTGCGCTACGCGGTCGCGAACCCGCACGAGCCGAAGGCGAGCGGCTATGCGTCGATCGACTCGGTCGACGCGGTGCCGTATGTCGACGAAGCCGGCCGCGAAGGTTATCGCCGCTTCCTGAACCAGCATCCGAGCCGTGCGTTCGCGGTGTCGTCGGAAGGCGCATGGTCGTGGGCCGAAGGCGGCGACGACCCGATGGCGCTCGCGCTCGACAACTGCGCGAAGCAGGGCGCCGGTTCGTGCCGCCTGTACGCGGTCAACGACCGCGTCGTGTGGAACACGACGCAGACGGCCGACAACGACGACGGCAACGCACGCGACACCGGTACGCCGGCGCTGGCTTCGCGTTGACGAGCGGCGGCCTTCGCCGCCGTTTTTCGTTTTCCTCCCCGACTCCCTTTCGCCGCTTCGCGCAGCGTTCGCGGCGAATGTCGCACAGGTGGCACGGCGCGCATGCCGGCATGAATGCGCCGTGTCGCAACCCCACGCTCGCGTTCTCCCCGTCACCGCTTGCCGTCAAACGCGTTCCCGTCATGTGGGGCCACATCCCCCCCTCGCCACCCGCCTTCGCGCTCCGATTTTTCACCCCGCCGCCCCGCCCGGCCCACGATTTTTTTCGGTTGGGGGGGCTCACTCGAACGTCGTCATCTGCGGTCATTTCGGGACATCTGAACCGTACCGTCGCGAGCCGCCCCGATCTGCGCCGAACTCCCGCCCGGCAAGGCTTTGCGGCGTTTGTAACCGGTAGTGCAACGGGTCGCGGAACACGCTAATCTCAGCGCGTTTCGTGTCTCGCCGCGCGGCATCCCATCGATGCCGCGCGGCCGTTTTATCCCCCGGAGCCGCCTTGAGTACGCCAGCCACCGACGACTGGGTCGCGCGCAGCCTGCGCGCGGTCTGGCATCCCTGCACCCAGATGAAGCATCACGAGCGCCTGCCGCTCATCCCCGTCGCGCGTGGCGCGGGCCTGTGGCTGTACGACCGTGACGGCCGCCGCTACTTCGACGCGATCAGCTCGTGGTGGGTCAACCTGTTCGGTCATGCGAACCCGGACATCAACGCGGCGCTGAAGGACCAGCTCGACACGCTCGAGCACGCGATGCTCGCCGGCTGCACGCACGAGCCCGCGATCGAGCTCGCGGAGCGGCTGCACGCGCTCACCGCGCGCACGCTCGGCCATGCGTTCTTCGCGTCGGACGGCGCGTCGGCGGTCGAGATCGCGCTGAAGATGAGCTTCCACGCGTGGCGCAACCGCGGCCGCGCCGACAAGCAGGAATTCGTCTGCGTCGCGAACAGCTATCACGGCGAGACGATCGGCGCGCTCGGCGTGACCGACGTCGCGCTGTTCAAGGACGCGTACGACCCGCTGATCCGCCACGCGCATGTCGTCGCGTCACCCGACGCACGCGGCGCGCTGGCCGGCGAAACGGCCGCCGACGTCGCGGGCCGCGCGCTCGCGGACGTGCGGCGCCTGTTCGTCGAACGCGGCGACCGGATCGCCGCGCTGATCGTCGAGCCGCTCGTGCAGTGCGCGGCCGGCATGGCGATGCACGATCCGTCGTATGTACGCGGGCTGCGCGCGCTGTGCGACGAGTTCGGCGTGCACCTGATCGCCGACGAGATCGCGGTCGGCTGCGGCCGCACCGGCACCTTCTTCGCGTGCGAGCAGGCCGGTGTCTGGCCCGATTTCCTGTGCCTGTCGAAAGGCATCAGCGGCGGCTACCTGCCGCTGTCGCTCGTGCTCACGCGCGACGACGTGTTCGCCGCGTTCTACGACGACGACACGACGCGCGGCTTCCTGCACTCGCATTCGTACACGGGCAACCCGCTCGCGTGCCGCGCGGCGGTCGCGACGCTCGACCTGTTCGCCCGCGACGACGTGCTCGCGGCCAACGCCCGCAAGTCGGCCACGATGCGCGCGGCGCTCGCGCCGCTCGATGCACACCCGCGGGTGCGCCACCTGCGCGAGCGCGGCACGCTGTTCGCGTTCGACGTCGCGCTCGACGGCGACGCGGCGCGCGGCTTCTCGCAGCGCTTTTTCGAACGCGCGCTGGAACGCGAGCTGCTGCTGCGCCCGATCGGCACGACCGTGTACCTGATGCCGCCGTACGTGATGAGCGACGACGACATCGCGTGGCTCGCGCAAAGCACGCGCGACACGCTCGATGCAACGCTCGCGGAGATCATTGGATGACGAACCCTCTGCTCGATCACCTGCAGCGCGGCCTCGCCGATCTCGACGCGCAAGGGCTGCGCCGCGTGCGCCGCACCGCCGACACCGCGTGCGATGCGCGCATGACCGTCGACGGTCGCAAGATCATCGGCTTCGCGAGCAACGACTATCTCGGCCTCGCCGCGCACCCGGCGCTCATCGCCGCGTTCGCCGAAGGCGCGCAGCGCTACGGCGCCGGCAGCGGCGGCTCGCACCTGCTCGGCGGCCATTCGCGTGCGCACGCGACGCTCGAGGAAGAACTCGCCGCCTTCTCGGGCGGCTTCTCCGACGCGCCGCGCGCGCTGTACTTCAGCACCGGCTACATGGCGAACCTCGCCGCGATGACGGCGCTCGCCGGCAAGGGCGCGACGATCTTCTCCGACGCGCTGAACCACGCGTCGCTGATCGACGGCATGCGGCTGTCGCGCGCGAACGTCCAGGTCTATCCGCATGCGGACACGGCCGCGCTCGCCGCGTTGCTCGACGCATCGGAGGCCGAAACGAAGCTGATCGTCAGCGACACCGTGTTCAGCATGGACGGCGACATCGCGCCGCTGGCCGAACTCGTCGCACTGGCCGAACGCCATCGCGCATGGCTCGTCGTCGACGATGCGCACGGCTTCGGCGTGCTCGGCCCGCAGGGCCGCGGCGCGCTCGCGGCCGCCGCGATGCGCTCCCCGCATCTCGTGTACGTCGGCACGCTCGGCAAGGCCGCCGGCGTCGCGGGCGCATTCGTGATCGCGCACGAGACCGTGATCGAATGGATGATCCAGCGCGCGCGCAGCTACATCTTCACGACGGCCGCGCCGCCGGCCGTCGCGCACGCGGTATCGGCCAGCCTGAAAGTGATCGCGGGCGACGAAGGCGACGCGCGACGCGCGCATCTCGCCGCGCTGATCGAACGCACGCGCGCGCTGCTGCGCAACACGCGCTGGCAGCCGGTCGATTCGCACACGGCCGTGCAACCGCTCGTGATCGGCAGCAACGACGCGACGCTCGCGGCAATGCGCGCGCTCGACGCGCACGGCCTGTGGGTGCCCGCGATCCGGCCGCCGACGGTGCCCGCCGGCACGTCGCGGCTGCGCGTGTCGCTGTCGGCCGCGCATTCGTTCGACGATCTCGCGCGGCTCGAAGCGGCGCTGATCGAAGCCGGCGAGGGCGCTGCCGCCTCCGTTGACGCGGTTCCGCAGGAGGCCGCGGCATGACCGCCCCGCTCTCGCTGTTCGTCACCGGCACCGACACCGAAATCGGCAAGACCTTCGTGTCGGCCGCGATGCTGCACGGCTTCGCGCGGCACGGCCTGCGCGCGGCCGCGCTGAAGCCCGTCGCGGCCGGCGCGTATGAGCGCGACGGCGTCTGGCGCAACGAGGACGCCGACCAGCTCGACGCGGCCGCGAACGTCGTGCTGCCGCCCGAGCTGCGCACGCCGTTCCTGCTGAAAGCACCGGCCGCGCCGCATATCGTCGCCGCGCGGGAAGGCGTGACGCTCGACATCGACACGATCGTCGCGTGCCATCGCGAAGCGCTGGCGCGCGCGGATATCGTCGTCGTCGAAGGCGCCGGCGGCTTTCGCGTGCCGATGAACGACACGCAGGACATGGCCGATCTCGCGGTCTCGCTCGGCGTGCCGGTCGTGCTCGTGGTCGGCGTGCGGCTCGGCTGCATCAACCACGCGCTGTTGACCGCCGACGCGATTGCCGCGCGCGGCCTCAAGCTCGCCGGCTGGGTCGCGAACCACGTCGACCCGGCCATGTCGTTCCCCGACGAAAACATCGCGACGATGCGCGACTGGCTCGCCCGCGAGCACGGCGCGCCGCTGCTCGGCCGCATTCCGCACCTGCGTCCGGCCGCCCCCGAATCCGCCGCGGCGATGCTCGACATCGCCGCGCTCGTCGAGACGCTGCGCGCCGCGCAGCCTTGACCCAATCGACAACAGATCCCCGATCCCTCATCCCCGACCAGGACAGGAAAACGATATGACCCAAGCCCAGACTGCCGCCACCGTGCAACCCGACGCGATTCCCGTGGCCGCTCCGGCCTCGCCGCGCTGGCGCGTCGCCGACGTCGTCGCGCTGTTCGAGCTGCCGTTCAACGACCTGATCTTCCGCGCGCAGCAGGTGCACCGCGAACACTTCGACGCGAACGCGGTGCAGTTGTCGACGCTGCTGTCGATCAAGACGGGCGGCTGCGAGGAAGATTGCGGCTACTGCTCGCAGTCGTCGCACCACGACACGGGCCTGAAGGCCGAGAAGCTGATGGACGTCGACGCGGTGCTCGACGCCGCACGCGCGGCGAAGGCGAACGGCGCGAGCCGCTTCTGCATGGGCGCCGCGTGGCGCAACCCGAAGGAGCGCCACATGCCGGCGCTGACCGAGATGGTGCGCGGCGTGAAGGAGCTCGGCCTCGAGACCTGCATGACGCTCGGCATGCTGGAAGACGAGCAGGCGAAGGAACTCGCCGACGCGGGCCTCGACTACTACAACCACAACCTCGACACGTCGCCGGAGTTCTACGGCCAGGTCATCTCGACGCGCACCTACCAGGATCGCCTCGACACGCTCGATCGCGTGCGCGACGCGGGCATCAACGTGTGCTGCGGCGGCATCATCGGGATGGGCGAATCGCGCCGCGAGCGCGCGGGCCTGATCTCGCAGCTCGCGAACCTGAACCCGTATCCGGATTCGGTGCCGATCAACAACCTCGTCGCGATCGAAGGCACGCCGCTCGAAGGCACCGCACCGCTCGACCCGTTCGAATTCGTGCGCACGATCGCGGTCGCGCGGATCACGATGCCGAAGGCCGTCGTGCGTCTGTCGGCCGGCCGCGAGCAGCTCGACGACGGGCTGCAGGCGCTGTGCTTCCTCGCCGGCGCGAACTCGATGTTCTATGGCGACCAGCTGCTGACGACGAGCAATCCGCAGTCGCAGAAGGACCGGGCGCTGTTCGAGCGCCTCGGCATCCGTTCGAGCGATGCAGACGCGATGTCGGCGAACGCGTAAGCGCAACGCGCGGCGGATTCGTTCGCATGAACAGCCGGGATACGTCCCGGCTTTTTTACGCGGTTCGTACGCAATACGCGACGGGCCGCCCGCGCACCGCCGCGCGTCATCCGATCGTCTGCACCGCGTTGCCCTGTGCATCGCGGATCACGGTCTTCTCCACGCGCCAGCGCACGCCGTCGAGACCGTCGAGCGCATATTCGCCGGCGCGCGGCTGCAGTGTGCGCGCCAGCGCCTGCACCGTCGCATCCGTGAGCCGCAGCGTCAGCGTGCCGTCCTCGTCGGTCACGCCATTCGCATCGCCGTGCACGAACCGCACCGCGCCGTCATGGCCGACCAGGCCGAACGGCCGGTCGAACGGCAACCGCAGCGGCAGCAGCATGACGAGTTCGTCGACCTGTCGTGCGCCGACGGTAATCTCGATCACGGGCGCACGCAGTAGCCGCTTGCGGGTTTCCCATCGGAGCACGTCGGTGAACAGGTAGCCGCTCGATGAGCCGTCGCGCCGCGTACCGGCGTCGACCTCGGCGCGCACGTCCGCGCGCTCGAGCAGCGACGCGCGGCCGAGATCGGTCACCCATAGCGGCATGTGCGACAGCAGTGTGTCGAGCAGCGCGCGCGTGCGCCAGCGCTTCGCGGCGCGCTCCTCGTCGAGCGTCAGCCCGACGATCTGCACGAACGCCAGACGGCCGTGCGGCGTATCGATCGCCGGCAGTTCCGGATCGAACGCGAAACCCATCGAGCAGAGCTGCGTACCGGTATCGAGCGCAATCGGGCCGTTGGCCGTCGTCGAACGCGTTGCCGCTCTGGAATACGTAGCGCGCGAGATTCTGCAGGAAGCTGAACACCCAGTTCGGCGGCGCTTCGTCGGCGCCGCCGCAGGCGACGCGCATCGTCAGCTCGAATCCGAAGCCGCTGACGGCCGGATCATCCGACTCCTTCGCATACAGCTCGGAGAGCCCGTACGTGACGAAATGCCAGTGCGGCACGGGTGCCGCGCGCCTCCACACGCTGATTCCGTCGAGCGGATCGCGGCCGCCGAGCCGCCACTTCAGCAGCGTGGCGTAGTGCTTCGGCGCCTGCCCCGGATAGACACGCGCGAGCGCGCCGTCGATCGCGTCCCAGCCCGGCGCGCTGTCGCCGGTTGCGCGGTCCTGCGGATCGTGCGTTGCGTCCGTCATGCGGCCCTCTCTCCCGGCTGGTGTCCCGGTGGGTGGTGTCGGTGCGTGCGGCGGCGGCCTGCAGGCCGCCGTGTGCGTCACACGTGTGCCGCCGCGCCGTCGATCGCCGCGCGCACGCGCTCGACGAGTTGCTGATCGACCGGCGCGAGCACCTCGCCGCGCGGCCGCACGCCCGAACCGAAATGCACCGCGCGCACGCCCGTGGCGCGGACAAAATCGCCGACCGCATCGATCGTGAGCCCCGAGCCGGCCAGCACCGTGCAGGTCGAGCCCGCCGCCTGCCGCACCAGCCGCGTGATCGTCGCGGCCGCGTCGAGCACCGACGGATGGCCGCCCGACGTCAGCACCGACGTGACGGCCGGCACGCGCAACAGCGCGTCGAATGCGGCGTTGAGGTCACGCGACACGTCGAAGGCGCGGTGGAACGTCAGCGCGCGGCCGTCCGCCGCGGCCGCGATGCGGGCCAGTGCGTCGAGATCGACGTCGCCGCGCGCGTCGAGCGCGCCGAACACGACGCCGTTCGCCCCGGCCGCGACGGCGGCACGCACGTCGCGTTCGATCACGCGCAAGTCGTCGGCGTCGTACACGAACGACCGGCTGTGCGGTCGCACGATCACGTTGACGGGAATCGGCACGGCGGCCACCACGGCTTCGATCAGGCCGACACTCGGCGTCAGCCCGCCTTCGGTGATGGCGGTCACGAGTTCGAGGCGGTCGGCGCCCGCCCGGGCGGCGGCCTTGGCATCGCCGACGGTCGTGGCGATCACTTCGAGGAGAATGGAAGAGGCGGCGTTTCGGTTCATGGGCGGCCCGCGAATCGTCAGGACAATTCGCGCATCCTAGCCGAGCCACGTGACGGACGCCAGCGTGCCGGCCGCGGCGCCGTCGGTCGCACCGTCAGCCGCGGCGCGCGAGCCACGCGCCGACGAGCGCGGACAGGCCGGTCACCGCGGCGCCGGGCACGACCCGGAACATCCGCACGTTCATGTCCACGCCTTGCTGCTGCAATACGTCGACGATCCCCGGCGCCATCAGCATCGCCGTCCAGCCGATCATCCCGAACGCGGTGGTCGCGGTCGCGATGAGGAGCGCGATGCCCGCGCCGCGCGCGCGTGGCCGGAACGCGCCGGCGAACGCGCCCACGGCCAGGAGCACGGCCGACAACACGCACAGCACGGTGACGAACACGAACATCGCCCCCGTATGGCCGAGCCTCATGAACGCCATCATCTGCGCGGTGATCACGCACATGCCCGCGAGCATGAACAGCCCGATCGCGACGGCATTGCGCGCGAAGCTCATGCGTTCGCCTGGAAATACGCGGTCGCGGGGCGCCGGAACATCAGGTAGACGAACAGCGCGAACAGCAGGACGCCCGGAATCAGCACCGCATACATCGACGCCGGCATGTTGATGAACGAGAACGCGAAGCTGAACACGGAGATCGCGATGTAGGTCTTGCGCGACCATTCGCGGCCCTTGAGGATCGCGATGCCGATCACGACGTTCACGACTTCGAGAATCACGCTGATGCCGAGCGTCGCCCAGACGGGCAGCAGGTAGTGCGACAGCAGCGCCTGGGTGGTCGGCATGCCGATCGTGAATGGCGTATAGACGCACGTTATCGCATTGGTCACGATGATGATCCACGCGAGAATGGTCAGCGAAATCGGTCTTTTCATTGTGTTTTCCTTGTTATTCGCCGCCATGGTGGCCCCCGGGACGGCGCGCTCGCGGTCACGATGGCCGCGGTCGGGCCATTGTCGGGGAAGCTCGCGGCGAACGCAACGGCCGGCCCGCCCCACTCGCCCCACTCGCCGTCCGCCGTCCGCCGTCCGCCGTCCGCCGTCCGCCGTCTGCCGTCTGCCGCTTGCCGCCCGCCGCCCGCCGCCCGCCGCTTGCCGCTTGCCGCTTGCCGCTTGCCGCTTGCCGCTTGCCGCTTGCCGCTTGCCGCTTGCCGCTTGCCGCTTGCCGCTTGCGGTGCGCGCGGCGCTAGCCGGCGTCCGCTTCGTCGTCGCCCCAGTCGATATCGCCGCACAGCACGCGCTGCGCATCGCCGACGCGCACGGCCACCGACAGCGTCACGCATGGCTGCGCCTCGTTGATCGACAGGTACGGCCGCGTGACCTGCACGCGCCCCGGCTCGGCGATCGCCGAGCGGAAATACGGCCGGCGCAGCCAGTTCGCGCCCTGCGCGTCCGCCAGCGGCGAAAAGCGCGCCTCGGCGAGCGCACGGTCGGCGCGCAGCACGACGTTGCGGCCCGACTGGCGGCCGTGCGCGTCGAGCAGGAAGCAGCGCGCGGCCGAGTCGAGCGCAAGGAAGTTCCAGCACACCTCGTCGAGCGGCTCGCCGGCCGCGAGACGCTCGGCCGCACGCTCGAACGCGCGCAGGTAAGGCGCGAGCCGCTGCGCATCGCGCCGCTCGCGCGCGTCGGTCTGCTGCCGGAAACGCTCGGTCAGCTCGCCGATGCAGCCCGTCGCGGCCGCGCTGTCGGGCAGCCCCGGCGCCGGCCGGCCGAAGTAGTAGCCCTGCACGAAATCGGCCTCGCACGACAGCGCGATCTGCGCCTCGTGTTCGGTCTCGATGCCCTCGACGAGCACCAGCTTGCCGGCCTCGTGCAGCAGCGTCACGAGCCCGTGCAGGATCGCGGTGAGCCCGGTGCGGTGCGCCGCGTGCGACAGCATGATCCGGTCGAGCTTCACGATGTCCGGGTTCAACTGCCAGATCCGCTCGAGATTCGAATGGCCCGCGCCGAAATCGTCGAGCGCGATCAGGAAGCCGTGCTTGCGGAATTCACGCACGGCCTCGGCGAGCCGCTCGATGTCTTCCGCGCGCTGTTCGAGCACTTCGAGCACGATGCGGCGCGGCGGCATGCCGAGCCGCTTCAGGTTCGCGAGCAGCGCGGCCGCCTGGAACGGGTCGGTGAGCACGCCCGGATGGACGTTGAGGAACAGCCACTCGCGCTCGGCGCCGAGCAGCGCGAAGTTCTCGAGATGCAGCGCCTGCGCGAGCCGGTCGAGCTGCAGCAGCTCGCCCTGGCGCGCGGCTTCGCCGAACACGTCGAGCGGCGACACCGCGCGGTCGAGCGCATCGTGCGCGCGCAGCAGCGCCTCGTAGCCCACCGCACGCTGGTGCGACAGGCTGAAAATCGGCTGGAACACGGTCGTGAGCGTCAGGTCGCGGTGCTGCGTCGCCAGACGTTCGAGGCCGGAACTCACCTCCCGCTCGAAGCGGTACGGCGACGCGGCGGCCGGACGCTCCTGTTGCACGATCGTCATGCCTTCCTCCTGGTAGTGCCTTCGAACGCAGCGTCCGACGAAGCGAACGGCGCGTGCAATGTCATGGTTGGACCCTCGGTTGCCCGGTCGACGCCGGACGGCTGGCCAACACCAAGCAAGCTCCGTGCAAGGCGTGGACAACCCGTGTGCCGCGCCGCTCGCGCCGTGCTGCCGCACCAACCCGGCGCATGTCTCGCGCACCATTTTCGTGCGCGCGCACCGGCCGCTCGAACGCACCCGTCACGCTGCCACGCTACACTCCGTACGATCGTTTCATTCCCCGTATTCGCCGTATCGATGGAAATCGTCTTCACCGTCCTGATCCTGCTGCTGACCGTCGCGCTGTCCGGCGCCGTCACGCGCATCCTGCCGTTCCAGCTGCCGTTGCCGCTGATGCAGATCGCGTTCGGCGCGATGCTCGCGTGGCCGAAGCTGAACCTGCACGTCACGTTCGATCCCGAAATCTTCATGCTGCTGTTCATTCCGCCGCTGCTGTTCGCGGACGGCTGGCGGATTCCGAAGCGCGAGCTGTACCTGCAGCGCCGCGCGATCCTGATGCTCGCGTTCGGGCTCGTGTTCATGACGGTACTCGCAGTGGGCTACTTCGCGCACTGGCTGATACCCGAGTTGCCGCTGCCGATCGCGTTCGCGCTCGCGGCCGTGCTGTCGCCGACCGACGCGGTCGCGCTGTCGGGCATCGCCGGCCGTGGCCGGATCCCGCCGCAGCTGATGCACATCCTCGAAGGCGAGGCGCTGATGAACGACGCGTCGGGCCTCGTCGCACTGAAATTCGCGATCGCGGCCGCGCTGACGGGCATGTTCTCGCTGCGCGACGCCTCGGTCACGTTCGTGATCGTCGCGGCCGGCGGGCTCGCGACGGGCGCGATCGTATCGTGGGCCTTCAGTGCGCTGTCGACGCGCTTCCTGAACGCCGAGCAGGAAGGCGATCCGGCCCCCGGCATCGTGATGACGCTGCTCGTGCCGTTCGCGGCCTACCTGTTCGCCGAGCACCTCGACCTGTCGGGCGTGCTGGCGGCCGTGTCGGCCGGGATGATGATGAATTACACGAGCTTCTCGCGCAAAAGCACCGTCGCGTCGCGCGTGCGCGCCGAAAGCACGTGGGCGATGATCGAGTTCGTGTTCAACGGCATGGTGTTCATCATGCTCGGGCTGCAGCTGCCGCACATCATCGGCCGCACGCTCGTCGACGCGCACCACACGAGCGACGCACTCGTCGGCCGGATGATCTTCAACGTCTGCGCGATGATGCTCGCGCTGTATGCGATCCGCTTCCTGTGGGTCTGGCTGCTGCGCTGGTTCGCGAGCCGTCGCGCCGCGCGCCAGGGCCTCGCGGGCACGATGGCCGGCGTGCGCACGGTCGCGGTGATGACGGTCGGCGGCGTGCGCGGCGCGGTCACGCTCGCCGGCGTGCTGTCGATTCCGGTCGCGCTGTCCGACGGCGTGCCGCTGCCGGGCCGCGACACGGCGATCTTCGTGGCATCGGCCGTGATCCTCGGCTCGCTCGTCGTCGCGGTGATCGGCCTGCCGCTGCTGCTGCGCGGCGTGCGTTCGTCGCGCAGCCCGCTCGGCGACGAGGAACGCGCCGCACGCGCGACCGCCGCGCAGGCCGCGATCCGTGCGATCGACTCGTCGCACGACGCGATCTCGGCCGATCTCGACGAATCGGGCGCCGCGCGCTGCGCGGATATCTCCGCACGCGTGATGGACCAGTACCGCCGCCGCCTCGCGACGCTCGCCGAGGACGGCCCCACGCCGCGCGCGGAAGCGAAGCAGGCCGAAACGATGGAACTGCAGATGCGGATCGCGGCCGTGCGCGCGGAACGTTCCGCGCTTTATCGGCTGCGCAGCGAAAGCAGGATTTCCGACGAGACGCTGACGAAGCTGCTCCGCGAGATCGACCTGTCGGAGACCGCGCTGTCGACGCGCAAGAAAGGCATTCTCTAAACGGCCGGCGGCCGCCTGCGCGCGGCCGTCGCCCATAAAAAACGGCGACGCACCGGCGTCGCCGTTTTCACTTCCGCCCGCGTTCGCGTCACTTCACGACGACGACCGGAATCCCCTTCAGCATCCCCGCGCCCTTCATCTCGTCGAGCGCGTGCTGCACGGCCGCGCTCGTCGCCGCCTCGATGCCGAGCTGCAGTGCAAGCTCGCGCTCCGCGCGCTTCACGCCGGCCAGGTTGCGCACCTTCACGTGCCCGAAGCCGCGCACGCGGGCGTGCAGGTCGGCCAGTTGCGTGACCTGCGCCGCATTGCCGGCGGTCGTCGCGGCGAGCGCACGCGTGAGCGTCGTCTCGTAGTCGTCGGCGAGCGCACGCTCCATCTTGCGCTCGACGGTACGGCCGAACGGATCGAGCCACGTGCCGCGCAGGCTGCGCACGCGCGCCAGCATGCCGAACACCGGCCACATCCACTGGCCGAACACGCGCTTCTTCGGCGCGCTGCCGTCGCGGCCGGCCTTCGCGACCGTCGGCGGCGCCAGGTTGAACTTCACGCGATAAGCCTGCCCCGGCACGCCTTCGAACTGCGCTTCAAGCGCGGTGCGGAATGCCTCGTCCGTGTACAGCCGCGCGACCTCGTATTCGTCCTTCACCGCGAGCAGCCGGTAGAACGTCGTCGCGACCGCACGCGTCAGCGCATCGTCGCCCTTCGCGGCCGCCGCGTTCACGAGCGCACGGTAGCGTTCGACATAGCGTGCGCCGCCGTACGCATCGAGACGCGCCTCGCGATCGGCGATCAGTTCGGCAAGCGTTTCCGGTGCGGCGTGTGTGGCCACCGCGTGACGCGCGTTCCACAACGCATCGAGGCCCGCCGCGTCGCCGGCCGCCATCCGGCCGATCGAGAACGCGAGCTTGTTCATCGGCACCGCGACGTTGTTCAGCTCGATCGCGCGCATCATCGCGGCGAGCGACACCGGCACGAGGCCGAGCTGCCACGCGTAGCCGAGCATCAGGATGTTCGCGCCGATCGAGTCGCCGAGGAACTTCGCGGCGAGCGCCTGCGCGTCGCAGCTCGACAGGTAGCCGTCGCCGGCCGCGTGACGCATCTTCTCGAGCAGCGCATCCGCATGCAGGTTCGCGTCGGGGTTCTGCACGAACGACGCGTTCGGGATCCGGTGCGTGTTGACGACGATCCGCGAACGCTCGTGACGCACCGTCTGCAGCGCCTCGGCGCTCGCGCCGACCACCATGTCGCACGCGAGCAGCACGTCGGCCTGCTGCGTGTCGATACGCACCTGGTTCAGCCACCGGTCGCTCGATGCGATCCGCACGAACGACAGCACCGAGCCGCCCTTCTGCGCGAAGCCCATGAAGTCGAGCACCGACGCGCTCTTGCCTTCGAGGTGCGCGGCCATGCTGATCAGCGCGCCGACCGTCACGACGCCCGTGCCGCCGACGCCCGTCACGAGCATGTCGAACGGCGCCGCGTCGAGATGCGTGGCCGGCACCGGCAGCGCGTCGACGCGCGCGGCGAGCGCGGCTTCGTCGAATGCGGCGCCGGCAGCCTTCTTCAGCGCCGCGCCTTCGACCGTCACGAAGCTCGGGCAGAAGCCGTTTACGCACGAATAGTCCTTGTTGCACGACGACTGGTCGATGCGGCGCTTGCGGCCGAGCGGCGTCTCCAGCGGCTCGACCGACAGGCAGTTCGACTGCACGCCGCAATCGCCGCAGCCTTCGCACACCGCGTCGTTGATGAACAGGCGCTTGTCCGGATCGGGGAATTCGCCCTTCTTGCGGCGGCGGCGCTTCTCGGCCGCGCAGGTCTGGTCGTAGATCAGCACGGTGACGCCCGGCGTCTCGCGCAGCTCGCGCTGCACCGCGTCGAGCTCGCTGCGGTGATGGAACGTCGTGCCCTTCGGGAACAGCCCGTGATGGCCGTCGTACTTCTCCGGTTCGTCGGACACGACGACGAAGCGCGACACGCCTTCCGCCTCGACCTGCCGCGCGATCTGCGGCACCGAGATGCTGCCGTCGACCGGCTGGCCGCCCGTCATCGCGACCGCGTCGTTGTAGAGGATCTTGTACGTGATGTTCGCTTTCGCGGCCACGGCCTGGCGGATCGCGAGGATGCCCGAGTGGAAGTAGGTGCCGTCGCCGAGGTTCTGGAACACGTGCTTCGTGTTGGTGAACATCGCGTGCGCGGCCCAGTCGACGCCCTCGCCGCCCATCTGGATCAGCCCGGTCGTGTCGCGCTCCATCCACGACGCCATGAAGTGGCAGCCGATGCCGGCCTGCGCGATCGAGCCCTCCGGCACCTTCGTCGACGTGTTGTGCGGGCAGCCCGAGCAGAAGTACGGCGTGCGCTTCACCGCGTCCGCCTCGTTCGACAGGATCTGCGGCGCGACGAGATCGACGACGCGCTCGCGACGGTCGAGCGCCGGCTTGTGGCGCGCGAGCCAGCCGGCGAACACCGGCAGGATGCGCGACGGGCGCAGTTCGCCGAGCTCGGACAGCAGGCAGGCGCCGGCGGCGTCATGCTTGCCGAGCACCCGCGGGCGCGCGGCATCCGGGCGGTTGTACAGGTAGTCCTTGATCTGCTGCTCGATCACCGGGCCCTTCTCCTCGATGACGAGCACTTCCGACAAGCCTTCGACGAAGGTTTCGATGCGCGTCATCTCGAGCGGATACGACAGGCCGACCTTGTAGATCCGCACGCCGGCCGCGTCGAGGTCGGCCACCGTCAGGTCGAGGCGGCGCAGCGCCTCCATCAGGTCGAGGTGTGCCTTGCCGCAGGTCACGATGCCGACGTTTGCCCGCGCGCTCGGCGCGATCCACTTGTCGATGCTGTTGGTGCGCGCGAAATGGCGCACCGCGTCGAGCTTCGCGGCGAGGCGCGCCTCGATCGTGAGGCTCGGCAGGTCCGGCCAGCGGTTGTGCAGGCCGCCCGCCGGCGGCGTGTAGCCTTCCGGCGCCGGCCACTGCGTCTGCAATGCGTCGAGGTCGACGGTCGAGCCCGATTCGACCGTTTCGGAAATCGCCTTGAAACCGACCCACGCGCCCGAGTAGCGCGACAGCGCCCAGCCGTACAGGCCGAATTCGAGCATGTCGGCGATGTTCGCCGGGTTCACGACCGGCATGTGCCACGCGATCATCGCGAAGTCGCTCTGGTGCGGCATCGACGACGACACGCAGCCGTGGTCGTCGCCCGCGACGACGAGCACGCCGCCATGCGGCGACGAACCGTACGCGTTGCCGTGCTTCAGCGCGTCGCCCGCGCGATCGACGCCCGGGCCCTTGCCGTACCACATCGCATACACGCCCTCGACCGTGCGCTCGGGATCGGCTTCCACGCGTTGCGTGCCGAGCACCGCCGTGCCGCCGAGTTCCTCGTTGATCGCGGGCAGGAAGTGCACGCTGCCGGCGTCGAGCAGTTTCTTCGCCTTCCACAGCTGCTGGTCGACCATGCCGAGCGGCGAACCGCGATAGCCGCTGACGAAGCCGGCCGTGTCGAGCCCCTGTTCGGTGTCGACCGTGCGCTGCATCAGCAGCAGGCGGACCAGCGCCTGCGTGCCGGTCAGGAAGATCCGGCCGCGCGTCGCGGTCAGGTTGTCGGTCAGGCGGTAGTCGGACAGGGCAGGCGTGCCGTCGATGGGCAAGCGGGCAGTCATGGGGGATGTCTCCGGATCGTGTTGTTCTGGGCTGCTCGGTGGGGCGTCAGGCGACGCGTGACCGGCGGCAGCGAATGCCTCTATTTTTTCGCGCGCAGCCGAGAATGTTTTTTCTCATCTTGCTCGGGCGGGCCTTCAGCGAGAAAAACTGCGCAGCTTTTTGCCGGGATTTGAGAGAGTTTTCGCGCACGGCGGCCGGGCGGGATGGGCGACGTGTCGGGACCGGCGGGTCGCCTGCCGGGGAAACACGCGGCTGTCCGACTGTGGCCCAGGTAGGTGGCGGATGGCGCTCACGCCCCGTGTGACAAGGGTTTCAGCGGCTCGATGCGGTGAGCCTCACCGATGAAATGCACAGCGTTGCGATTGGTCGATGGGGCGGGATGTCCACAATGCCGCGCCCCTCGGCCGCCCGGGCTCGCGCGCTCACCGTTCGATTGCACAGCGTTTCGAGTGGCGTGGAGGCGGGGATGTCCACACCGTTGTCGGCATGCGTCCGGCGCTTGCCTCGACGCTCACCGTTGAAATGCACAGCGCGGCGAGTGGGTTTGAACCGCGGATATCCACATCGATCAGGACCTGTTGCGTCGATCCACGGCTCGCCTTCAGCGCTCGAATACTCAGGGCCGCGAGCGGGTTTGTCGGCCGCAAAGGCGTGCCGGAACACGCATGCCGGGCAATCGCCGGATCGCACTCACCGTTGAAACACGCGGGGTTGATCGTCCGGACAGGCGCGCGGGTACTCGCATGCGCCATGATCGCGGGCCCACACTCACCGCGGAAATACACCGGGACGCGAGTGGTTTAGGGGCCGGGCATACACACCCGAACGCGCATGCGGCACAATCGCGGGCTCGCGCTCACCATTGAAATACACAGGGCTTCGAGTGTCTGCAACGGCGGTTATCCACGCCCGATCCTGCATTGCCGTCCGGCCACGCGGTCGCCCTCACCGTCGAAAGCCACAGCCCTTCGAGTGCTTCCGCGCGCAGGATATCCACATGGACGAGCATCCGCCGAGGCGATGACGGATGCGCGCCGCGGCAGGTGCGGCAGGCCGGCGATTCATGCTGGAAGCGGCTCATCGGCCGATCGGGCACGGACACTCACCGTCGAAATGCACAGTGTCGCGAGTCGTTTCCGCAGCCGGATATCCACACGGGGCCCGTGTGTTCCTCGTTCGCATGCTCGCGCACGAGCCTGAGATACACGATGCTCCAGACGGCGCCGGCGGCCGAATGATCGCATCTTGGTGCGCTGAGCGCCGATCTCGTGTTCACGCTCGCCCTTGCATCGCGCAGCGCTTCGAATCGCTTGCGAACGCGGCGGTGCGCAGCGAAATCTGCGGATTGCAGACCACGCGCCCGTGCTCGCCGTTAAAATGCACGGCCTTTCGAGCGACAGCCGGAACCGGATCTCCCCGTCGCGGCACCCGCGCGGTTGCGCCGCGCACGCGCGCGTTCGGCTAGAATGCGCGACGCTTCGAACCACGGCAACGATCGGAAAACCTCGCCAGGACAGGCGCATCGCCCGATCGGGCGCCGACCCTCACCGCTGAATTCCACAGCATTTCGCGTCGTTTCGCGGGCGAGTTGTCCACACCCTGCTTCATGCATTCCGTATCATCCGGTGACCCTCACCTGTGAAATGCACAGGGCGCCGAGTCGTTTCGGCGTGAGGATATCCACAACCGATCGCTCGCCGCGGCCTTCGTCGGACCATCGCCAGGTGCGGCTCACGCATCTGCCGGCGGCTAGCGGACAGTCCCCGGAAAGCCCCGCCCGGACGGGCTCGGCGGCACGCTCACCGTTCAAATGCACAGCGTTTCGAGTCGCCTCGGCGGTGGGTTATCCACATCCGTCCCGCCCGGTTGCATCGAGCGGGCACACACCCGCGCGTCGCGTTACGCGGCAATCGACCGGATGACCGATGCCGGATTACCCCCGACCAGCACGTTCGGCGGGACATCGCGCGTGACGACGGCCCCGGCCGCGACCACCGAATTCTCGCCCACCGTCACACCGCCGACGATCGTCGCGCCGGCGCCGATCCACACGTTCCGTTCGATCATGATCGGCTTCGCGACGACGAAGTCGCGCCGCCGCGAAGGTTCGACGGGATGGCCGGACGTGATGAGGCTGACGTTCGGCCCGATCATCGCGTCGTCGCCGATTTCGAGCCCGCCGAGATCGTAGAACGTGCAGTTCTGGTTGATGAACACGTTGCGCCCGAGCTTCATGCCGGTGCCGCCCGTCGCATGGAACGGCGGGATCAATACGAAGGCGTCGTCCACCTGCGTGCCGATCAGTTCTCCGAACAATGCGCGAACCTCGGCGGCATCGTCGAACGTCAGGCGATTGATCCGCGCGGCGATCGACATCGCCCGCTTGACCTCGGCCACCATCGCCGCAGATTCCGGCGTTCTTCTCGGAATGACCGTGGTGCGATCGTCGTTTGCCATGCGTGAGTTGTCTCCCATGATTTCCCTGTTTCGTGATGCATCGGCGATTGCGGAAGGATGCCAGTGTTGTCGTATGTGCAGGCGCTGCGGACTCCGCGATGCCGGTTCACGGCGGCATTCCTACCCTATTCATAACTAGTATTGATATTACTAGTCATTAAATTACGCCCTTGTGTCATAAGACTTCCCGGCCTTGTGCCTGATTCACGCACGGCACACGACGTATCCGGCCATCACACGCAGATAGCCTCCCCGAGCCGGGCGCCCCTAGCCGGGCGCCCCTGTCCGAACCTGCGGCGCTCGGGTACGCTTGAACATCCACCGGACCGACAACTGCACCCGAACGCGGAGGCACGATGAAGCTCTACTACTGGCCGAAGACCCGGGCATTCCGGGCGTTGTGGATGCTCGAGGAGCTCGGCGTGGTGTACGAACTCGTGCCGATCGACTTGCGCTCGCACGAACAGGGCAGCGACGCGTTCGTGCAGGTCAACCCGATGGCCAAGCTACCCGCGCTCGACGACGGCAGCGCGCCGTTCGCCGAATCGGGCGCCGTGCTGCTCTATCTTGCCGACCGATGCCCGGGCGCCGGGCTCGGCGTCGCGCCCGACGATCCGCTGCGCGGCCGCTTCCTCCAATGGATGTTCTTCACGCCGACCTGCCTCGAACCGGCGATGGCCGAAAAATTCACCGGCGCGTCGGGCAATCCGGTCGCGTTCGGCTGGGGCAACATCACACGCGTGCAGCGCGCCCTTGCGCAAGCGCTCGCCCACAGCCCGTGGCTCGTCGGCGATCGCTTCACCGCGGCCGACCTGCTGCTCGCCAGCACGCTGAAGATCGCGTTCGACGCGCATCTGCTGCCGCACGAAGGCGTGCTCGGCGACTACGTCGCCCGCGCCGAGGATCGCGACGCCTTCCGCCGCGCGGTCGCGATCGAACAGCGCGAAGCGGCGCGCCTGCTGCATGCGTGACGTGCGGACGCGTAGCGCGCGGGCGGCGCGACCCGCCGCCCGCGCGCGCACCTAGGCGGCCGGGCCCGACGTCGCGGCGCCAGCATCGACCACCGCACCCGGCGAGCCGCGCTCGTCGGTATCGGCGTCGACCGGCACCACCTCGTGAAAATGCGTGTAATCGATGTGCGTGATGCCGCCTTCGTCGTGCATCAGGTCGACATAGCGGTGACGCCAGCGGATCTCGCCATGCGCCCACGAGTGACGCGCCTGCATCACCTGCGCGGTCGTCTCGTCCGATCCTTCGATCGTGATCAGCAACGACGCGTCGCGCGCGGCAAGCGATTCGGGCGTCTCGCCGAACAGCGCGCTCGATTCGTCGATCACGTGCATCAGGTTCCAGCCGAGCAGGAAAATCGGATGCTCGCTGCGCACGAGCGGCAGGTCGTGGATCTTGCGCAGCGTGTAGCCCTCGTGCGTCCCTTCGACGCGCATCAGCCGCAGCTTCGCCTGCGCCTCGGCAATCACGTTCTGGCGCGCATTCGCGGCGCGCACCATCAGCGTCATCCGGCCGTTCAACGGCCGGACGATCGCGTAGCGCGCGAACAGGATCTTCGCCTGCGGCCGCGAAAACCGCGCGAATACGAGCCCGGTGGCCAGCGCGATGCCCGACATCCCGATGAAGATCTCGAACGTCGCGACCAGGTGCGCATAGACGGTCTGCGGATGCATGTCGCCATAGCCGACGGTCGCGAGCGTCTCGACGCTGAAGAAGAACGCGCCGCCGAATCCTGCGGGCGACTGGTTCGCGATCGGCGCATGGCCAAGCAGGTAGAGGGTCGCAAACCCACCGTTGAGCAGCAGGAACAGCACGGCGAGCGACAGGAAGAACACGGGCCAGCTCACCGTCAGCGCGCGATGATAGAGATCGCGCCAGCCGAGCGGCGGCATTCCGTACGCGATGACCGGGCGCGTGCCCGACCAGATCTTGCGGCCACGGCCGCGGGAGGATGGGGAGGACGAATCGACGTTCATCGCGCGGCGCTGGAAGCAGGGAGGCGATGAGCGTAGCACGCGCGGCGGCGGCCGGGTATGCGTGCCGGGTCGAAACGGAGACCTGCCGCGCCGCCGGCCGCGCGGCGCAAAAAGAAACGGCCGCGGAAGCGGCCGGCTGCGTCAGCGTGTGGGCAAGCGCGCGGCGCTCACTTGCGGTCGACGATCACCTGGTCGAACGTGCCGCCGTCCGCGAAATGCGTCTTCTGCGCGTTCGCCCAGCTGCCGAAAACCTGCTCGACGCTGAACGTCTTCAGCGGCTTGAATTCGGCCGCATGCTTCTTCAGCACGTTCGCGTCGCGCGGGCGCAGATGGTGCCGCGCGATGATCTCCTGCGCTTGCGGCGTGTACAGGTAGTCGAGATACGCCTGCGCGACCTTGCGCGTGCCTTTCTTGTCGACGACCTTGTCGACGACGGCGACGGGCGGCTCCGCGAGGATGCTCGCCGACGGATACACCGCGTCGAACTGCGCGCCCGATGCGCCGGTGTCCATCAGCGCGACTTCGTTCTCGAACGTGACCAGCACGTCGCCGATGCCGCGCTGCGTGAACGTCGTCGTCGCGCCTCGACCGCCCGAGTCGAGCACCGGCACGTTGCGGAAGATCGCCTTCTCGAAGTCGATCGCCTGCTGGTCGGTCGCGCCCTTCTGCTTCTGGAAGCCCCACGCGGCGAGATACGCATAGCGGCCGTTGCCTGAAGTCTTCGGGTTCGCGATGATCACCTGGACACCCGGCTTCGCGAGATCGCTCCAGTCCTTGATCGCCTTCGGGTTGCCCTTGCGGACCAGGAACACCATCGTGGTCGAGTACGGCGAGCTGTTGTCCGGGAAGCGCGCGCGCCAGTCCTTCGGCAGCAACTGGCCACGCTCGGCGAGCAGGTCGATGTCGTTCGGCTGGTTCATCGTCACGACATCGGCCTGCAGCCCTTGCAGCACCGACAGCGCCTGCGCGCTCGACGCGCCGTGCGACTGCTTGATCGCGATCGTCTCGCCGGTTTTCTGCTTGTAGGCCGCGGCAAAACCCGCGTTGATGTCCTTGTACAGTTCGCGCGTCACGTCGTACGACACGTTCAGGATCGACGTATCCGCGTGCGCGGCCGTTGCCGCCACGACCAGCGCCGCCGCCGCGCCCGTGTGCAGCCAGCGGCCGATCCCCTTCATGCTTGCCATCGTGATATGCCCCGTTTCCAGTGTGGGTGAATGTGCATGACGGCACGCATACGCGCTGTCATCGAAACGTAAGCGGGCATTCTAGCGGCCGGACGGAGCGCGCTTTCCAATCAGTCGTGGAAAGCAAATCTCGAATCCTGCTAAACGGCGGCGCGCACTCGCGCACGGATCGGGTCCGGTGTTAAGATCGCCGCTCAGCCCACTCACGGTTCCTCCATGTCCGCTCCCCTGCGCTCGCTTCCGATCCTCGCCGCCATCGCGGCAGGTGCGCGCGCGGCCGGGCTGAAACTGAAAAAACGACTCCTCGACTGACGGGGATGTCGCGTCCCGTCAGGCGAATGCCGGACGGGATGCCCGCAGGTCGTTTCTTTCTCCTTGCTCGCACGCCTCGCTCCGGCTCTCCGCCGGCGGAACGGTTCTTTCCCACTCCGTTTCCACCATGAGGCTTTGCATGAACACACGTTTCGAAGGTATCTGGCTGCCGATCATCACGCCGTTCCACCACGGCGAAGTCGACCATGCCGCACTCGTGCGGCTCGCGCGCCACTATGCGGCCGCAGGCATCGCGGGCTTCGTCGCGGGCGCGACGACCGGTGAAGGCGTGCTGCTCGACGCGCGCGAACAGGACGCGGTGTTCGCGACGCTGCGCGACGCGGCGCCCGGGCTGCCGATCGTCGTCGGGCTGACCGCGAGCGCGACGCATGTCGCGGCCGCCCGCGCGCGCGAACTCGCGGCATTGCGGCCCGACGGGCTGCTCGTCACGCCGCCCGTCTATGTGCGGCCGACGCAGGACGGCATCCGCCGCCACGTCGAGGCGATCGTCGACGCGGCCGACCTGCCGGTGCTCGTCTACAACATCCCGTACCGCACCGGCGTGAACGTCGAACTGGACACGCTGCAGGCGCTGTCCCGCGACCCGCGCGTCGCGGGCATCAAGGAATGCGGCGGCACGCTCGACCGGATGAGCCGGCTCGTGCACGACACGCCGCTCGCGATCCTGTCCGGCGACGACAACCAGAACTTCGCGGCAATGTGCGCCGGCGCGCACGGCGCGATCGCAAGCAGCGCACACGTGCTGCCCGAATGGCATGTGCGCATCCATGCGCTGCTGCGCGACGGCCGGCTCGCCGATGCGCGGCGCGTGTCGGTTGCGCTGCAGCCGCTCGTCGCGGCGCTGTTCGCGGAGCCGAACCCGGCGCCGGTGAAGGCCGTGCTGGCCGCGCAAGGGTGGTGCGAGGACGGGTTGCGGCTGCCGTTCGTGCCGGCGAGCGAAGGGTTGCGGGCGCGGCTGGCGGCGATCCGTGCGGCACTGAGCGAGGTCGAGCCGGACATCGCCGCGATATAAATCCCGACGTCACATGTCACGGGGGCAACCGACGGATAGCGCGCCGAGAGATTGCTTCAAACTGTCAGAACAAGAGGTCGGCCATACCGCACAAGAAGGGTATCGGCCGTCATAAGCTGAAGCGGCTCGAGCCGGGCCTGTGCAACCAGCAAACGATCGAATGGATCACGATGGTGATGCGGCAAATCATGGACCGCGGCCCCATGCACGGCCCGCACCGGTCGTTCACGAATCCCGCTTGAACCGATCGAGCCGATCAGCTTGCCGACGTCGATATCGAGCTTCCCCAGGCCGACCTTGATCGCCGCCTCCCAGATACTCGCGCTGCTGACGAAACGTTCGTCGGCGGCCGAGATCAACCTGCGCGCCCGCGCGCTGAGCCTGGGGTCGTTGGTCACGATCCACAAAAAGATGTGCGTATCGAGCAACAGCCGCATCAGCGCCCTTCGAAAGCATCCAGCAGGTAATCGGGCAGCGGGGCGTCAAAATCGTCCGCGATCCGGGCCTGCCCTTGCAGCACGCCGAACCGAACGGGCGGATCGGCTGAAGCCCTGTCACTGCGAATCGCGGCATCTGTCCTTTGGGGCGGATCGACCTCACTACCGCCGTGTGTATGGGCGTTTTGCACGATGACCTCCATTTCAAGTGATCACCACTGTAGTCAGGTTCACCCGATCGATCCATTCGACCGATCGGCAGAGGGACTGCAGAACCGCACCCCGCGCGGCGGAGATCGAACGCTTCGTCACGCCGCCAGCGCCGCCCCCTCCGTCGCATCCCGCACCGCCTGCGTCACGATTCGCGCAAGCCGATCGACGGTCGGCGTCGCCGACGACGTGCGGCGCAGCAAGATCAGCGGCAGGCTCGGCAGTGCCGGCAGCCCGCACGAAGCCGCGTCGAGCACGCGCACCGACGCGGGCAGCCCGTAGTGCGAGCGCACCGTCAGCCCGAGGCCGGCCGCCGCCGCGGCCCATAGCCCGGCGAGACTCGGCGTCGTGAACGCGACGCGCCACGGCACGCCCGCGCGATCGAGCGCACCGGTCGCCGCGTTGAAGAACCGGCACGGCCGGTCGAACACGACGAGCGGCAGCGGCTCGCCCGGCACGGCCACCGCGCCGATGCCCGTTGCGCCGCGCGGCACTTCCGTGTCGTCGGCCTCCGTGCCGCCCCCGCCCAGCGTGCCGAAACCGCCCGCGCCCGGGCTCGCCGCCCCGACCCACTGCATCGGCACCTGCGCGATCGCTTCGCTGTCGATCCCCGCGCGCGCCACCAGCGCCGCCGACGCCGGATCGCCCCACACCAGCGCGAGATCGAGCTGGTTCGCGTCGAGCCGGTCGAGCAAATCGGCATTGCGCGCCACGCGCGCCTCGATCCGCACCTTCGGATGCGCGCGCGCGAACCGCCCAAGCACGTCGGGCAGAATCGCCTCGCCGAAATCCTCCTGCAGCCCGACACGCACCCAGCCGTCGAGATTCATGCCGCGCACGGCCGCGGCCGCCTCGTCGTTCAGCTCGATCATCCGCCGCGCATAGCGCAGCATCGCTTCGCCGGCATCGGTCAGCGCGAGCCCGCGCCCGGCCTTCAGGAACAGCGGCGTGCCAGCCTGCTCCTCGAGCTTGCGGATCTGCGCGCTCACCGCCGACGACGAGCGCGCGACGCGGTCGGCCGCCTTCGCGAAACTGCCGAGATCCACGCCCGCGACGAGGCTGCGCAGCGCCGCCACGTCGAAGTTGGGCCGGGCCAGCGCGGCATCGGCCAGCGCGAGCGACCCGCCGTCGCCGCGTGGAATGTCTTGTCCGGACATATCGACCATCCTGTTTTATCGAACGATTCATCAAGAACTTTCCGATTTTCAGGATGAATGTAGGTTGCCAGACTGTCGGTGTCAATTTCCAACCGGGCCTGCCGCCATGGATACCACCTGCATCGCTTCCCCCACCTCGCCCGCCCGCGACGCGCGCGGCCCGGCCCATCGCTGGCGCGTGCTGGCGGCCGGCGTCGCCGCGAACATGAGCTTTTCGGCCGCTGCGGCCGGCATTCCGACCACGGCCGTGTGGATGCGTGCGGCCTATCATCTCGACAACGGCGCGCTCGGCCTCGTGCTCGGCGCGCTCGGCTTCGGCGTCGCGCTGTCCGAACTGCCGTGGGGGATGGCCGCCGACCGTTTCGGCGATCGCCGCGTGCTGCTGACCGGGCTCGTCGCGACGGCCGCGATGCTCGCGCTGATGGTGTGCACGATCGTCCCGACCGCGCACGCGGTGCCGCCGCTGATGCGCGTCGTCGCGGCGATGAGCTGCGTCGGCCTGCTCGGCGGCAGCGTGAACGGGTCGAGCGGGCGCGCGGTGATGCGCTGGTTCGGCGAGCGCGAACGCGGGCTCGCGATGAGCATCCGCCAGACGGCCGTGCCGCTCGGCGGCGGCGTCGGCGCGGCGCTGCTGCCGTCGCTCGCGTCGCATCTCGGCTTCGCCGCTGTGTTCGGTGCGCTGATGCTGTTGTGCGCGGGATCGGCCGCGCTGACCTGGCGCTGGCTGCACGAGCCGCCCGCCGCGCCGGCCCCCGTGGACGTCGCCGCGACACGGGCGACCGGCCAGCCGCATCGGGCTGCCCCACCCACCCGCGGCCCGCTGACGAGCGGCCCCGTATGGCGCATCGTGCTCGGCATCGGCGCGCTGTGCGTGCCCCAATTCGCGGTGCTCACGTTCGCGACGGTGTTCCTGCACGACTTCGGCCGGCTCGGCCTCGCCGGCATCAGCACGGCCATGGTCGTGCTGCAGCTCGGCGCGATGGTGATGCGCGTCTGGAGCGGCCGTCATACCGACCGGCACGGCAACCGGCGCGCGTACCTGCGCGGTTCGGTGCTCGTCGCGGCCGGGTCGTTCGCGCTGCTCGCGGCCGCGACGGCAGGCAGCCCGCAGGTGCCGCTCGCGGCGATCGTCGCGATGCTCGTGTTCGCGGGCGTCTGCGTATCGGCGTGGCACGGCGTCGCGTACACGGAGCTCGCGACGCTCGCGGGCGCGAACCAAGCGGGCACCGCGCTCGGGATGGCGAACACGATCGTCTACCTCGGGCTGTTCGCGACGCCGCTCGCGATTCCGCCGCTGCTCGCCGTCAGTTCGTGGAGCGTGGTCTGGCTCGCGACTGCGCTGATCGCGGGTGCGACCTATCCGCTGTTCGCCGTGCGATAGCGGCCGCGCGTCGTTCGCGGGCGTCGTTGTCTGCGCCCGCGACGCCCGCGCTTCCGTCAGCCCGCCTCGCGCGCCAGCGCACGCTGCGCAGCCGGTCGTTCGGCCTCGCGCTGAGCATGGGCCGTCCACGCGGGATGCCACGTCATGTCGAGTCCGATCGCGACGCCCCAGCGATACAGCACGAACAGGAACGGATCGACGATCGAATGCGCGCCCGGCTCGGCCCACGGACGGCCGTCGGCGAGCGCGGCTTCGATCGCCTCGTTCGCGGCATCGATCGTGCCGCGCCCGTGCGTGCTGACCGCATCGTGCAGGGCCGGATCGTCGATGAAGCGGCCCGGCCGCCACGGCGCGCCGTAGCCGACGCCATGCACCCAGCCGACCAGCCAGGCGAGCCATTCGTGGCACCGCGCCTCGCGCAGCGGATCGCCGATCGGCAGCAATCGCGCATCCGGATAACGGCGCGCGAGATACGTGAGGATCGCCGGCGTTTCGGTCAGCACACGCGGCTCGCCCGGAATCGCGAGCACCGGCACGCGCGCCTTCGCGTTGATCGCAAGATAGCGCGCTTCGAGGTTCTGCTGCTTCTGCACGGAGACGATCTCGACGTCGAACGGCGCGCCGGTTTCCTCCAGCGCGATGTGAGCGGCAAGCGAGCAGGCACCCGGCGAAAGATAGAGACGATAGGCGTTCATGGTGGTGTGGCCCGACGGGTCTGTGGAAGACGGAACCGAGTGTAGGAACGCGTGCCTGCCCGCCGCAAACGATGAATTGTCGTGCCTGGACATTAGTGTTACTAATACCCGAATGCGACGCATCCACCTTCCTCCGCTGCAGACGCTGCGCGCGTTCGAGACCGCCGTGCGGCTGCAGAGCTTCACGCGTGCGGCCGACGCACTCGCACTCACGCAAGGCGCCGTCAGCCAGCACATCCGCGCGCTCGAGGCGCAGCTCGGCCATCCGCTCTTCACGCGCGAGCGCAACGGCGCGACGCCGACGCACGCCGCGCACGCGCTCGCGCTGCAGGTGCGCCAGGGCCTCAGCGTGCTCGAACGCGCGTTCGAGCCGGCACTCGCCGTGCGCAGCCGCCCGCGCACGTGCGACGTCACGCTGAACGTCAGCGTGCTGCCGAGCGTCGCCGAGCGCTGGCTCGCACCGCGCCTGCCGCGCTTCACGGCCGCGCATCCGCACATCGCGATCGCGCTGCACCCGGACGTGGCGCTCGCGCCGCTGCGCAAGCGCGACCGCATCGACGTCGCGCTGCGCTACGGGCCCGGCACGTGGCCGGGCGTCGTCGCCGAGAAGCTGATGAACGAGACGATCTTTCCGGTCGCGAGCCCCGCGTACCGCAATCGCGACGGCGTCGCACCGCGTGTGCCGGCCGATCTCGTGCGCGCGACGCTGCTGCGCCATCCCGCGCAGCCGTGGGAACCGTGGTTCCAGGCCGCGCGGCTCGACCTCACCGAATCCGCACGCGCGCCGCGCTTCACCGATGCGAATGCGCTGATCGACGCGACGCTGAAGGGGCGCGGCGTCGCACTCGCGCGCCGCTCGCTGATCGAGCGAGAACTCGCTAACGGCACGCTCGTGCGCGTATCGACGGTGCGCGTGACCGACGTGTACGCGCACTACGTCGTGTGGCGCCCGGGCCATCCGCACGAAGCGGCGATCCGCACCTGGCTCGACTGGCTGCGCAGCGAGGTCCGGCGACGCACGCCGCGCCGCTGAAGCAACGCGATCGGCTGCACGCGCCCATCATGAACGGTCACGCGGCCATCGACGCGCTCGTGCATCGCGTCGCGTGCCCGGGTAAAAGTGCCCGGCCCGCATCACCCACCGGGAAATATTGCATCTCCTCGATCGCACGAAAGCACTTGGTCAGGATATCGAAAGCATTTCGCGATCACACGCCGGTCGCAAACGATTCACCGAAACGTCGCATCGCGTCGGCATACTCGAAAACGTTTCCCGATCAGCCAGCCAGGAGAGAAGTCATGCGTCGCGTTTCCGTCGCCGTTCTTTGTGCCGCCGCTTTCGTCGCTGCCTGCAGTGACGACGCGCCGCACGACGCACACGCGACCGACGCTTCGCAGCAGGCCGGCGCATCGGCCGGCTCCGCGAGCGCATTCAACAACGATGCAGCCGCCAGCACCGCCGCGTCCGATGCCGCGCCGCTCGCGCCGCCCGTCGTGCACTACCCGCCCGATGACGACGACGATGCGAAGCCCACGGCACATGCGGCCGCGTCGAGTGCGGCAGCGTCGTCACCCGGCTGATCCCGCCGCTTCCGTCCCCTGACCGCAGCAGAACCGAGGTGAAATAACATGACGTCGTCGAGCCGCCGCCGTTTCCTGCATACCGTCGCACAATCCGCGGGCGCCGCCGTCGCGCTCAACGCCTTCCCCGAATCGATCCGGCGCGCGCTCGCGATTCCCGCCGCGCGCGGCACCGGCACGATCCGCGATGTCGAGCACATCGTCGTGTTCATGCAGGAAAACCGCTCGTTCGATCATTACTTCGGACACCTGCGCGGCGTGCGCGGCTACAACGACCGCTTCCCGATCCCGCTGCCGAACGGCAAGCCGGTGTGGTACCAGCCGTCGAAGGCCGATCCGACAAAGCCTGTATTGCCGTTCCGGCTGAACACGCTGACGACGAGCGCGCAGTGCGTCGGCGACCTCGACCACTCGTGGTACAAGACGCACGCGGCGATCGAC
Source organism: Burkholderia sp. BCC0405 (assembly GCF_902833075.1). NCBI lineage: Bacteria > Pseudomonadati > Pseudomonadota > Betaproteobacteria > Burkholderiales > Burkholderiaceae > Burkholderia > Burkholderia sp. BCC0405. The sequence continues at coordinate 257,566 of NZ_CADFEO010000003.1, read as the reverse complement.
GGCGGCCGTTACGACCAGTGGCCCGCGAACAAGACCGACATGACGATGGGCTATCACGTGCGCGAGGACATCCCGTTCCACTACGCGCTCGCCGATGCGTTCACCGTGTGCGACCACTACTTCTGCTCGCTGCCGGGGCCGACGCACCCGAACCGCTCGTACCTGATGACGGGCACCGTCGACCCGACCGGCAAGTTCGGCGGCCCGCTGCTCGACAACAGCGACTATGTCGACGGCGACGGGCCGCCCGCCTATCAGTTGCTGTCGTGGACGACCTTTCCCGAGCGTCTCGAAGCGCACGGCGTGTCGTGGCAGATCTACCAGCAGGGCACGACGGGCAACGATCCGTACAACGGCAACTACGGCACGAACGTGCTGCAGAACTTCGCGAACTTCATCAACGCGAAACCCGGTTCGTCGCTGTACCAGCGCGCGCAGACGGTGCGCACGCTCGACAACCTGAAGGACGACGTGATCAACGACCGGCTGCCGCAGGTGTCGTGGCTGTGCCCGCCCGCGGCGTTCTCCGAGCATCCGAAATACACGCCCGCGTACGGTGCGAACTACACGTCGCAGATCCTCGATGCGCTCACGTCGAACCCGGACGTATGGCGCAAGACCGTGCTGTTCATCATGTACGACGAGAACGACGGCTTCTTCGACCACATCGTGCCGCCGCAGCCGCCGACGTCGGCCGCGCAGGGCGCGTCGACCGTGACGACCGACGGCGAGCTGCACACGGTCGTGAACCCCGGCCGAGGCGGCAGCTACACGGCCGACGGCCTGCCGTACGGCCTCGGGCCGCGCGTGCCGATGACGGTCGTGTCGCCGTGGACGAAAGGCGGCTTCGTGTGCTCGCAGGTGTTCGACCACACGTCGGTGATCCGCTTCATCGGCGAGCGCTTCGGCATCGACGAACCGAACATCACGCCGTGGCGCCGCACGGTGTGCGGCGACCTCACCGCCGCATTCGACTTCCGCTCGTCCGACGCGTCGTTCCCGCCGCTGCCCGACACGAGCCAGTACCGCTCGATCGCCGACCAGCAATGCACGTCGCAGCCCGCGCCGACCGTGCCCGCGACGCCGTCGCCGGTCGACCCGCAAGAGCCCGGCGTGCGGCCGGCACGTGCGCTGCCGTACGAACTGCACGTGAACGCGAGCATCGATGGCGGGACCAGGCTGCGTATCGAGTTCGCGAACCGCGGCAACCAGGGCGCGCACTTCCACGTGTACGCGACGAACCGCACCGACGGCCCGTGGCGCTATACGGTCGGCGCGCGCCGCGTGCTGCATGCGGACTTCGACCTGACGGTGACGAACGGGGCGTACACGTTCGCGGTGTACGGGCCGAACGGCTTCGTGCGCGTGTTCTCGGGCAACGTGTCGGCCCCGGCCGCGCCGCACCGCAACCCCGCGCGACCGGAAGTGAAGGCCGGCTACGACGTCGCGAACGGGAACCTGTACCTGAAGCTGCACAACCATGGCGGGGCGCACGTCACGCTGACGCTGACCGACAACGCATACGGCGCGCCGTCGCGGCAGGTGACGCTGCATGGCGGTGACGAGCGCGTCGAGCAGTGGGCGCTCGCATCGAGCCACCAATGGTATGACGTGACGGTGAGCGACGGCGCGAACGGCACCTTCTCGCGCCGTTTCGCGGGCCACGTCGAGAACGGCCGGCCGAGCTATTCGGATCCGGCGGCGGTGCGGCCCGTCTCCGCGGCGTAAGCGCGACGGCGCGGCGCGGCACTCGCCGTGCCGCGCGCGCCGCCCGCCCGGCTCGTCAGATCGCGTGCGCGAGCGCGCGGTCGACGCGTGCGGCGTCGAAGCCGTCGTCCGCGTCGCGAAAGCGCAGCGGTGCCGCGCAGTGGACGAGCGTGTCGACGAAGTACTTCGCGCGCGGCCACGGCCCGAAGCCGGCCGCGGTGTTGATGTGCCCGGCGTCGCCGAGGTTCACGAACGCGCTGCCCAGGTGCTGCGCGAGCGTGCGTGCGTCGCCGAGCGGCATCCACGGATCGGTCTCGCTGCCGATCACGATCGACGGCACGGCGAGCCGGCGCGCGTCGAACGGCCCGGCAAACGTGAATTTCCTCGGACTGGCCGGCGCGACGAACAGCACGCCCGCGACATCGCCCGTATGCGGCCACTGCGCGAGCGCATGCGCGGCCGCGAGGCAGCCGAAGCTGTGCGCGGCCAGCACGAACGGGCCGCGTTCGCGGTCGAGCAAGGTGCGCACCGATTGCGCCCAGCGCGCGAGATCGGGCGCGTCCCAGTCGTCCTGCTCGACGCGCAGCGAGCGCGGGAACTGCCGTTCGAGCCAGGTCTGCCAGTGAGCGCCTTCGCTGCCGTGCAGGCCCGGAACGGTCACGAGCCGCGGCGGCCACGCCGATTTGCTGCATGCGCGCATGATTGCCCTCGCTTGCCTGAATACGGGATTCGATTGTGGCGCGGCGTCCCCGGCGGACGAACCAATATTTTGTGCTTTGCATTTGCGGCGGACGGCGCGCCGGGGGGCGGCTGTCCGGCGAACCGCGCCCGGGGGCCGGCGCCCCGGAGCGGCCCCTCCACGCCGGTCGCCCGCCCCGCGCACCGGCGCGCGATGCGCCGCGAGCCCGTAGAATGTGGGCTTCCCGTCAGCTTCACACGGAACCGGGGCCGGGCGCCGACGCGCCGGGCGCCCGGTCGTCAGGAGACGCCCGATGTCCGCTACGCCCGCCGGCGCGCTGCGCCCGGCCCTGCTCGCCGTGCCCGTAACGCGCCTCGCCGGCGCGCGCGCCGTCATCCAATGAAGATCCTGTTCCATTCCCCGCACCAGGAAGCCGGCGCGTGGCGCGACGAGATCGCGCATGCGTTGCCGGAGGCCCAACTGCGCGCGTGGCAGCCGGGCGACACGGCCGCCGCCGATTACGCGCTCGTGTGGCGCGCGCCGCGCGAATTCTTCACCCCGCGCGACGGCCTGCGCGCGATCTTCAACCTCGGCGCCGGCGTCGACGCGCTGCTCGCGCTCGAGCGCGCGCATCCGGGCACGCTGCCGCGGCACGTGCCGCTCGTGCGGCTGGAAGATTCGGGCATGGCGCGGCAGATGGTCGAATACGTGACGCACGCGGTGCTGCGCTACCTGCGCCGCTTCGACGAATACGAAGCGTTGCAGCGCGAGCGCCGCTGGCGGCTGCTCGAACCGCATGCGCGCGCAAGCTTCACCGTCGCCGTGCTCGGCCTCGGCGTGCTCGGCGCGCAGGTCGCACTCGCGCTCGCCGCGCTCGGCCTGCCCGTGCGCGGCTACAGCCGCAGCGCGAAGCAGCTCGACGGCATTGCGACCTTCGCCGGCGACGGCGCGTTCGATGCATGCATCGACGGCGCGAAGGTGCTCGTCAACCTGTTGCCGAGCACGCCCGACACCGATGGCATCCTGTCGTCGCGCACCTTCGCGCGGCTCGCGCCCGGTGCGTATGTCGTCAACGTCGCGCGCGGCGCGCATCTCGTCGAGGCCGACCTGCTCGACGCGCTCTCGAGCGGCCAGGTGGCCGCCGCGACGCTCGACGTATTCCAGCGCGAGCCGCTGCCCGAAGACCATCCGTTCTGGCACGCGCCGCGCATCACGATCACGCCGCACAGCTCGGCCGAGACGCTGCGCGACGAAGCCGTCGCGCAGATCGCCGGCAAGATCCGCGCGCTCGAGCGCGGCGAGCACGTCGGCGGCATCGTCGACTACGCACGCGGCTACTGAACCTGCAAGCAAACCAGGAGACAACCATGACGTTCCCCACCGCCGTCAAGATCGTCGAAGTCGGCCCGCGCGACGGGCTGCAGAACGAGAAGACCTTCGTGCCGACCGACGTGAAGATCGCGCTCGTCGACCGGCTGTCGCGCGCCGGCTTCCGCAACGTCGAGGCCGCGTCGTTCGTGTCGCCGAAATGGGTGCCGCAGATGGCCGACGGCGCCGACGTGATGGCCGGCATCGAGCGCCGCGCGGGCACCGTGTACTCGGTGCTCACGCCGAACCTGAAGGGCTTCGAGAATGCGCTCGCCGCACGTGCCGACGAAGTCGTGATCTTCGGCGCGGCGAGCGAGGCGTTCTCGCAGCGCAACATCAACTGCAGCATCGCCGAGAGCATCGCGCGCTTCGAGCCCGTCGCGAAGGCGGCGAAGGACGCGGGCCTGCGGCTGCGCGGCAGCGTGTCGTGCACGCTCGGCTGCCCGTACCAGGGCGACGTGCCGGTCGCCTCGGTCGTCGACGTCGTCGAGCGCTTCGCCGCGCTCGGCTGCGACGAGATCGACATCGCCGACACGATCGGCGTCGGCACGCCGAAGCGCACCCGCGAAGTGCTTGCGGCCGTCACGCGCGTGTTCCCGCGCGAACGCCTGTCGGGCCACTTCCACGACACCTACGGACAGGCGCTCGCGAACATCTACGCGGCGCTGTTCGAGGGGATCGAGATTTTCCACGCGTCGGTCGCGGGCCTCGGCGGCTGCCCGTACGCGAAGGGCGCGACCGGCAACGTCGCGACCGAGGACGTGCTGTACCTGATGCAGGGCCTCGGCATCGACACCGGCATCGATCTCGCGCAGGTGGTCGCCGCCGGCGACTTCATCTCGAACGCGATCGGCCGCGCGAACGTGTCGCGCGCCGGTCGCGCACTGCTCGCCAAGGCGCAGAGCGCGGCCGACGCCGCGAACTGCGTGTGACCCCGGTATTCCATGGATTCCTCAACATGACGACACCCGCTTCATTCGATTCCCTCCCCGATTCCGCGCGACGCGTCGCGCTGCTGCTGCGCGAGCGCGGCCATGCGAAAGGCATCGTGATGCTCGCCGAAACCGGCAAGACTTCGGCCGAAGCCGCAGCCGGGCTCGGCTGCTCGGTCGCGCAGATCGCGAAGTCGATCCTGTTTCGCCGCCAGTCGGACGGCGCGCCGGTGCTCGTGATCGCGAGCGGCGTCAATCGCGTCGACGAGAAGAAGGTTGCCGCGCAAGTCGGCGCGGTCGGCCGCGCGGATGCGAAGTTCGTGCGCGACAACACCGGCTATGCGATCGGCGGCGTCTGCCCGATCGGCCATCTCGTCGACCCCGTCACGCTGATCGACGCCGACCTGCTCGAACTCGACAGCCTGTGGGCGGCCGCCGGCCATCCGCACGCGGTGTTCAACCTGTCGCCGAACGAACTCGTATCGCTGACGGGCGCGCCGGTCGCGGACGTCGCACTGCGGGAGCCCGCATGAGCGACCTGCCGGTGACGGCGCCGGTCGCCACGGTCGCGTCGCCGTGCACCGACGTATGCCGGATCGATCCGCGCACCGACTGGTGCGCGGGTTGCCTGCGCACGCGCGACGAGATCAAGGGGTGGCGTGCGTCGGACGACGACGCGAGGCGCGCGTTGCTCGCGCGGCTCGATGCGCGGCGGCGTCTGCTGGCGAGAAGCGGCGCATAAAAAAAAGCCGTTCAGCCTGACCGGCGAACGGCACGAGATCGGAATCCTGTGAACGTGATCAACGTCACAGCCCGCATCATACGAGCGACGCGGCCGCATCGCATCGGGTGTTTCCCTACAGCTTCTTACAGCATCTTCCACGCGTGCGCGCGCGGCGCTTTCGCTCGCCATGGACATGCCATCCGCGCGCCATGCCCGCTCCTGAAATGCGCATTCGACGCGCCGCTGCGCCGCCCGCGGCGGCGCCGGATCGCACGACCGTTTCAGTTGCCGACGGCCGCGCGACGGGCGGGCACGATGCGCCAGCCGAGATTCACGCCGGCCGCCGCGAGCAGGATCAGCAGCGCGCCGAACACCTGCGTCCACGCGAGCGTCTGCCCGAACGCAACGTGATCGACGACGATCGCGACGACCGGATAGACGAACGACAGCGCACCGGTCATCGCGGTCGGCAACTTCTGGATCGCGCCGTACAGCAGCACATACATCAGACCGGTGTTCACGACGCCGAGCACGACGAGGTCGAGCCACTGCCCGGCGGTCGCCGGCAACGTGCCGAAGTGCGCGAACGGCGCGAGCAGCAGGACCCCGAGGCCGGCCTGCAGCAGTGCGAGCAGATGCGGCGGCGTGCCCTTCAGGTGCTTCGTGACGATCGACGAGATCGCATACAGAAAGGCTGCGCCGAGCGACAGCGCGACGCCTTCCAGATATTCGCCCGGCACCGCGAGCACGGCCGGCTCGACGCGCACCACGGCGACGAGCCCGACGAATGCGAGCGCGAGCCACGCGAGCGTCGACGCGGTGATCCGCTCGCGGAACACGATCGCGCCGAGCGCGACGAGCATGAACGGCTGCGTGTTGTAGACGGCGGTCGCCATCGAGATCGACGCGCGCGAGTAGGCGGCGAACAGCAGCAGCCAGTTCGCGACGATCGCGACGCTGCCGAGCATCGCAAGCGCAAGCATCCGCGGCGAGAACAGCGCGCGGCGCAGGAACCCGAACGCCGCGCAGACGATCGCGAGCGTCGCGGCGCCGAACAGGCAGCGAAAGAACACGACGTTCGTCAGCGGCTGCCGCGACGACATCACGAGCCAGCCGATCGTGCCGGACATCATCATTGCGACGACCATCTCGGCGGCGCCGCGGCGAATTTCATTCGAAGCCATCGTGAACTCCGTTCAGAAGCGTGGATGACTTCGATTCTAGAAACTTGCTTTCGCGACAACCACGGCTAAACTGAAGTGAATCGAACGATTCACCTTCGAAAGCAAAGCGATCATGCCGAAACGCCTTCCCCCGCCTGCCGTCGCGTCGCTCGACGCGACCGACCGCGCGATCCTCGCGGCGCTGGCCGACGACGCGCGCATCGCAACCAGCGAGCTCGCCCGGCAGATCGGGCTGTCGGCGCCCGCGACCGCGGACCGCGTGCGGCGGCTCGAGGCGCAAGGCGTGATTGCCGCGTTCACCGTCGAGCTCGACCCGCGCGCGCTCGGCTATACGCTGCAGGCAATCGTCCGCGTGAAGCCGCTGCCCGGCCAGTTGCATCTCGTCGAAGAGATGCTGCGGCGGATTCCCGAATTCGTCGAGTGCGACAAGGTCACCGGCGACGACTGCTTCATCTGCCGGCTCTACCTGCGCACGATCGAGCACCTCGACGACATCCTGTCGAAAGTGACGGAGCGCGCCGAGACGAGCACCGCGATCGTCAAATCGACGCCGGTGCCGCGCCGGCTGCCGCCGCTCGTCGAGGACGACGGCGCGCACCGCTGAGCAGCCGGGTCGCGCGACGTCCGCGCATCGTCAGGCAGCCGCGTCGCGCGCGTCGAAGAACGCCAGCAGTTCGTCGATCAGCGCGACGGGCGCCTCTTCCGGAATGTAGTGCCCGCACTCGAGCGCGCGGCCGCTGACGTCGCGCGCCACGCGGCGCCATTCCTCGAGCGGATCGAAGCAGCGGCCGACGATCCCGTGCTCGCCCCACAGCACGCGCAGCGGACACGCAACCTTGTTGCCGCGCTCGAGATCCGCACGGTCGTGTTCGAGATCGATCGTCGCGGATGCGCGGTAGTCCTCGCACATCGCATGCACGGCGCCCGGCTGCGCGAGCGCGGCCCGGTACGCGGCGAGCGCCTCGGGCGCGAACGGTGCGAGCCCGGCGGACCGGTTGCCCATCACGCGCTCGATATACGCATCGGTATGCGCGCCGACCAGCGTCTCGGGCAGCGGCTCCGGCTGGATCAGGAAGAACCAGTGGAAATACGCGGTCGCGAACGCGCGATCGGTTTTCTCGTACATCGCGAGCGTCGGGGCGATGTCGAGCAGCATCATCCGCTCGACGGCGTCCGCGTGGTCGAGCGCCAGCCGGTGTGCGACCCGCGCGCCGCGATCGTGCGCGCATACGTGGAAGTGCTCGAAGCCGAAATGCCGCATCACGGCGACCTGGTCGGCCGCCATCGCACGTTTCGAATACGGCGCATGCCGCGCGTCGCTCGGCGGCTTGCCCGACCCGCCGTAACCGCGCAGGTCGGTGGCGATCACCGTGAAATGATTCGCGAGCGTCGCGGCAACGCGATGCCAGATCATGTGGGTTTGCGGATGTCCGTGCAGCAACAGGAGCGGCGGACCCGCGCCTCCTTTGACACCGAAGATGTCGGTGTCCTGCACCGTCACGCGAAACGGTGCAAACGCCTCAAACGACATGGTTTGTTTCTCGTTGGTTTGTTATGGCGGCTATTTTAGGAGCGCTTGCCCATCTCCACAGCGGGGCAACAGCCGGAATCCGTAGAAAGAGAACACTCACTCGATTGCCGGCACACCGCGCATTTTGTTAAGCTCGCGTAGAATCGCACGATCGTTCGTATTAATATGAACGACCTCGTTTCGCAGCTACACTCGAATCATCATCACCGTTCGACCGCAAAGCATGGCGGCGTCGGCGCGACCGCGCGGCCGCCCCCTGGAGACTGGAGACATCACATGGCCTTGCCCACCGTCCTGCAGAACCTGACGCTGCCCGTCATCGCGTCGCCGATGTTCATCGTCAGCTACCCCGAACTCGTGCTCGCGCAATGCAAGGCGGGCATCGTCGGTTCGTTCCCCGCGCTCAACGCCCGTCCGGCCGAACTGCTCGACGAGTGGCTCACGCAGATCCAGTCCGAGCTCGCCGACCACCAGGCAAAAAATCCCGACGCGGTGATCGGCCCGATCGCGGTCAACCAGATCGTCCACCAGTCGAATGCGCGGCTCGAACACGACGTGCGCGTGTGCGTCGAGCACAAGGTGCCGATCTTCATCACGAGCCTGCGCGCACCGGCGCGCGAGATCGTCGACGCGGTGCACAGCTACGGCGGCATCGTGCTGCACGACGTGATCAACCTGCGTCATGCGCAGAAGGCGCTCGAAGCCGGCGTCGACGGGCTGATCCTCGTCGCGGCCGGCGCAGGCGGCCACGCGGGCACGACGTCGCCGTTCGCGCTCGTCGGCGAAGTCCGCAAGATCTTCGACGGCCCGATCGTGCTGTCCGGCGCGATCGCGAACGGCGGCTCGATCCTTGCGGCGCAGGCGATGGGCGCCGACTTCGCGTACATGGGCACGCGCTTCATCGCGACGCAGGAAGCGCACGCGATCGACGACTACAAGCACGCGATCGTGAACGCGAAATCGTCGGACATCATCTACACGAACCTCTTCACGGGCGTGCACGGCAACTACATCCGCGAGAGCATCGAGAAGGCCGGCCTCGATCCGGAAGCGCTGCCGGAATCCGACAAGACCAAGATGAATTTCGGCAGCGACAAGACGAAGGCGTGGAAGGACATCTGGGGTGCCGGCCAGGGCGTCGGCCTGATGGACGACCTGCCGAGCGTGGGCGCGCTCGTCGAGCGCCTGAAGCGCGAGTACGACGACGCGAAGGCGCGGCTCGGCATCCCGCGCTGACGGATGCGGCGGCCATGGCGGCCGCCGCCGGCGCGAATGCCATCCGACAAAACAAAAAGCGCGAACCGCTTCGGTTCGCGCTTTTTCATTGCCCCGCTTCCGCGGGAAAGACGGCTCAGACCGCGCGCTTCATCCGCGTCATCGGCAGCACGCGCAGGCGCGATTCGATCGACGGACACAGCGACTGCCCTTCGAAACGCGCCGCCAGGAAGTCGACGAACGAACGCACCTTCGCGGACACGTGACGACGGCTCGCGTAGACCGCATAGATCGGCGCCTCGTGCGGCGGCACCGCATCGAGCAGCACCGGCACGAGCCGGCCGGACTCGATGTCGTCGCCGACCACCTCGGTGCCGAGCAGCGCGATGCCCGCGCCCGCGAGCACGGCCGCACGCAGCCCTTCGAGATGATTCACGATCAGGTTGCCGTTGAGGTTCACGCGCGACGCGGCGGCCGCATCGATCACCAGCGAGTCGAGCATCGTCGAATTCGAGTCGCGCCGCAGATAGTTGTGGTGCGCGAGATCGGCGATCGTCGCGGGCGTGCCGTGCTTCTCGAGATACTCGGGCGACGCGACCAGCAGGATGTGCGCGGTCGCGATCTGCCGCGCGACCAGCGACGACGATTTCAATCCGTTCGGCGCCGCACGCACCGCGACGTCGTAGCCTTCCTCGATCAGGTCGACCACGCGATCGGACAGCGTCATGTCGACGGTCACGTCCGGGAACCGGCCCGCATAATCGGTGACGGCCTGCATCACGTGCCGCAGCCCGAACGCCGAGAGCGACGTCACGCGCAGCCTGCCTTGCGGCACCACGCTCGCGGCGCCGACGGCCTGCCCGGCTTCGTCGAGTTCAGACAGCGCCTGCACGAGGCGCTCATAGTATTCGCGTCCCGCCTCGGTAGGGGCGACGCGTCGTGTCGTGCGATGCAGCAGCCGCGCACCGAGCTGCTGCTCGAGATGCATCACGTGCTTGCTCGCCATCGCAGCCGACATCTGCATGCGCTCGGCCGCGCCGACGAAGCTGCCCACTTCGACGACGTAGCGAAACACATTCATGCTGACGAGGGTATCCATCGAACTCGCTCGTAATGACGGGGGAATGATCCAATTACGAGATAGGGTAACAAAGGCGGGGAAACAGAAAGGTCAACAAAAGCAAAACGGCGCCGCGGGGTCGCGGCGCCGTTTTGGCGGGAAAACATGCAGTCCGGCCGCGCTTTTGGCGCGCGGCCGGCGCACCGGTCACGCGCGTCAGAACTTCGCGCGGATGCCGGCGCCGAACGTGTTGCCGGTCGACAGGCCGCTGATGTGGTCGTTCATGTACGCAGCGTAGACGTCCGTGCGCTTGGAGAGCGGATAGTCGTAGCCGACGGCCCAGGTCTGGCGCGTCTGATCGAGGCCGCCCGCATCGCGCGAGTACGCGTACGACGCCATCGCGCTGCCGACGCCGAGCGGCACCGACACGCCGCCCTGCGCGGTATTCACGTGCCAGCTGCCCGCGACCTGGTCGTTCTTCGTATACATGTACTGGCCGAACAGCTTCACGTACTTCAGGTCGTAGGTCGCACCGACTTGCGCGATACCCTGGCTCTTCATGCCGGCCACCAGCGCACTCAGGTCACGCGGGCCATTGTTGAAGTTCACGTACTGGTAGACCGCGGTCGCCGCGAACGGGCCGTTCGCATAGTTGAACTGCGCGCTCCACTTCTTCGAGCCGTTGTCGCCCGCCTGGTTGCCGAGCGCGTACATCGCGCCGAAATTCAGGCCACCGAACGACGGCGACGTGTACGACAGCGCGTTGTTCCAGCCCGAATCGCCGACGGCACCCTGGTCGCTCGGGTAGGTCGGGAACGTGCCGAGGCCGAGGAACACGTGGTACACCATCGGCGAGAAGGTGTACGAGTCGTAGAACGGGTTGAACAGGATCGTCGACAGGAACAGGTGCGTCGTCAGGCGGCCGGCCGTCACCGTGCCGTACGGCGAATCGATGCCGACGTAGGCGTTGCGTGCGAAGAACGTGTCACCCTGGAAGCGGCCGAACTGGCCGTTCTGCGCGCGGAAGAAGCTTTCCAGCGTAAAGATCGCCTTGTAGCCGTTGCCGAGATCCTCGGCGCCGTGCAAGCCCCAGTACGACGTCGACATCCCGCCGCCGCTCACGTTCCACGCGCGGTCGCCGCCCGGGAACTTGGTTGCGCCGACCCATTCGTCGACCTGGCCGTAGAGCGACACGCTCGACTGTGCATGGACGGGCGCGGCAGCCGCCACGCAGGCGGCCGCGGCGATCAGCTTGACGGACGTGCGCGACGCACGGCGAGCGAGTGCTTTCATGGGATCTCCAGGTTTTGTCGAATTGTCGATAAGTGGCGCGAGCGTTGTTTTTGGGAGCCGAGTGCTTGCGTCGTATGGGGCGCAGCCATCTTTACGGATCATTCGTCCGGTCAAAATTGCGCACACTTATTGCGGGTATAGCGGCGGCATTAACTTCGCGGAATGGATACATGGCCGGGTACCCGCCGGCGGCCCGGCGTGAACGCGGTCGCGCGGCGGGACGGCAGCGTGGCGCGCGCGAGCCGGGCGCGAAAGATAGCGCAATGCGACGGGAAAATCAGCGGAAATCTGCGCGCGACTGTGGCGAATTCGCATCAGCCGGCGGAGGGACGAGCGCGCGGGCGCTCAGTTTCGGTAGAACGGGGAGAAAAACGGCGAGTGCGCAGGCTCTTCCTGCGAGCGGGGCGGCGGCATCGGACGTCCGCCGCGCTCCTCGTTATAGCGCGCGACGTCGGCACGGATCGACCCGGCGCGCAGCGGCATGTTGCCGCCGCCGGGCGGGCGCGGCATCTGGCGCACGTCGGTGCTGATCGGGCGATACGGGCTTTGCGCGGCGTAATGGCCATACGACGGCGTCGGCCGCAGCCCCCAGCGGGAGCCGTAGCCGTTCACGCCGCCGGCGCGTGCACCGGCGGGCGGCGCAGCGCGGTGCCAGACGGCCCCCCCGCCAGCCGGCTGACCGTACGCGCGCATGTCGCCGCCGCCGAAGCCGTGGCCACCGAACGCATGACCGCCGTGGGGTGGTTGCGCGAGCGCGAGCGGCATCAGCAGCGCGCCGAGCACGCCCGCCACCCATCGTCCGACCTTCCGTTTCACCCGTTCCGTCATCGTTCAGTGCCTGTCCATGCCCGTTGCCGGCCGCTTTGGGGCCGACGCCGGGCTTTCAGCAGTAATTTATGAGCGGGCCGAAAGCGTGTCGAGCCCAAAAGTGTTATGTCGCCAGCATCGGTGTAACACCATGTTACTGCTAGGTTTTTTCACTTCCGCAGGCGACCGGGACAGAACATTCTTCTGCCGTTTTGCGCATCGCCGGGCCAGTGCGGTGAGCCCTGTTGCATGAGGTTGTCTCATCAATCGATTCACACAATGAATTTGTGTAGTGAATCGCCAACCGGGACAATGGCGCCATCCGCGCGCGCGACGCGCACCTCCGTCGTTTCCGAATCGAGTTCCCGATGGCCCGTCCCCGTTATCTTCCCGACAACTTCACGCTCGCGCTCGTCGGCACCGTCGTGCTCGCGAGCCTCCTGCCGTGCCGCGGCCCGGCCGCCCACGCGTTCAACTGGGCGACCAACATCGCCGTCGGCCTGCTGTTCTTCCTGCACGGCGCGAAGCTGTCGCGCGAAGCCGTCGTCGCGGGCGCGACCCACTGGCGGCTGCACGCAGTCGTGCTGCTCAGCACGTTCGCGCTGTTCCCGCTGCTCGGTCTCGCGCTGAAACCCGTGCTGCAGCCGCTCGTCACGCCGACGTTGTATGCGGGCGTGCTGTTCCTGTGCACGCTACCGTCGACGGTCCAGTCGTCGATCGCGTTCACGTCGATCGCGAAGGGCAACGTGCCTGCCGCCGTGTGCGCGGCATCCGCGTCGAGCCTGCTCGGAATCTTCGTCACGCCGGCGCTCGTCGGGCTGGTGATCACGTCGCAGTCGGCAGCCGCCGCGTCGCCGTGGAGCACCGTCGGCAGCATCGTGATGCAGCTGCTCGTGCCGTTCATCGCCGGCCAGTTGCTGCGGCCGGTGATCGGCGGCTGGATCGACCGCAACCGCGGCGTGCTGCGCTTCGTCGACCAGGGCTCGATCCTGCTCGTCGTCTACGTCGCCTTCAGCGAGGCCGTCAACGAAGGCCTGTGGCACCAGATCCCGCCGCGTGCGCTCGGCGGCCTGCTCGTCGTCAACCTCGTGCTGCTCGCGATCGCGCTGCTGCTGACCGCGTTCGTCAGCAAACGGCTCGGCTTCAACCGCGCCGACCAGATCACGATCATCTTCTGCGGATCGAAGAAGAGCCTCGCGGCCGGCGTGCCGATGGCGAAGGTGATCTTCTCGGCGAACGCGGTCGGCGCGATCGTGCTGCCGTTGATGCTGTTCCACCAGATTCAGCTGATGGCGTGCGCGGCACTCGCGCAGCGTTGGGGCGCGCGCGACATGAGCGGCGAGCACGACGAGGGCGACGCGACATCGGCGCCAGGCGCGCTGAGCGCGGGCAAGCGCTGACGATCAGCGCGGCGGGACGGTCATCGAGGGGGGCCGTCCCGACGTTCTCGGGTTCTCGGGTTCTCGGGTTCTCGGGTTCTCGGGTTCTCGGGTTCTCGGGTTCTCGGGTTCTCGGGTTCTCGGGTTCTCGGGTTCTCGCGTTCCGGGTTCCGGGTTCCGCCTCCCCGCCACACCACCCTCCCCAATGCGCACCGATGCGCCCCAAGCGCGATGCACCGGCAGCGCCCATCTCGTCACGAAATCTTCATTCAATTATCCGCGAGCGGTGCCGTTAAATCGGGCGTCCCGTCGATTCGGCTGTCCTCGCCCATGCCCGCGCCCCACCCCGACTCCGCTGCCGCCAGCATCACGCGCCTGATCGCGGATCGCGCGCTCGCCGCCGTGTTCCAGCCGATCGTCGATCTCGGGTCGGGAACGGTCGTCGGATACGAGGGCCTGATCCGCGGCCCAAGCGGCACCGACCTCGAGCCGCCCGTCGCGCTGTTCGCGCAGGCCGCGCGCGAAGGCGAAACCATCGCGCTCGAACAGGCGGCCGCACTCACCTGCCTCGACGCGTTCGCGGCGCTCGGCTGCGACGGCAAGCTGTTCCTCAATTTCAGCGCGGGCACGATCCTGCAGCTCGCGCGCGAACGCGAGCGCGTACGCCAGCGCCTCGTCCGCGCGCGGATCGGCGCCGAGCGCATCGTGATCGAGCTGACCGAACAGAACGCGACGCCGGACATCGCCCAGATCGGGCCGGCCGTCGCGTCGCTGCGCGACGCCGGCGTCCAGTTCGCGCTCGACGACTACGGCACCGCGAACGCGAGCATGAACCTGTGGCTGCGCCTGCAGCCGGACGTCGTGAAGATCGACCGCTTCTTCATCCACGACATCGCCCGCGACCCACTGAAGTTCGAGGCCGTGAAGGCGATGCAGCACTTCGCGCAGGCGAGCGGCGCGCAACTGATCGCGGAAGGCATCGAGAACGAATGCGACCTGATCGTCGTGCGCGACATGGGCATCTGCTGCGTACAGGGCTTCCTGCTCGGCCGGCCGAACGCGCAGCCGTCGCGGGTCGTCGCGCCGGCCGCGCGCGATGCGATCCGGGCGCCGCACATCGCGGTGTTTCCCGGCGCGACGCGCTCGGTGCGGCCGGCCGGCACGATCGCCGGGAAGATGCTGGTGCCGGCGCCGGCGCTGCCGCGCGACGCGACCAGCAACGACGTGCTCGACCTGTTCAACCGAATGCCCGACCTGCATGCGGTCGCGCTCGTCGAACGCGGGCGGCCCGTCGCGCTCGTGAATCGCCGCGGCTTCATCGACCGCTTCGCGCTGCCGTACCACCGCGAGGTGTTCGGGAAGAAGCCGTGCCTCCAGTTCGCGAACGATGCGCCGCTGATGATCGACAACGCGACGACGCTCGAGCAGCTCGCGAGCCACGACCAACGCTATCTCGCGGACGGCTTCGTGATCACCGAACACGGCCGCTATGTCGGGCTCGGCACCGGCGAGAGCCTCGTTCGCACGGTGACCGAGATGCGCATCGAGGCCGCGCGCTACGCGAATCCGCTGACGTTCCTGCCCGGCAACATCCCGATCAGCGCGCACATCGACCGCCTGCTCCAGCGCGACGCGGGCTTTCATGCGTGCTACGTCGACCTGAACCAGTTCAAGCCGTTCAACGACCAGTACGGCTACTGGCAGGGCGACGAGGTGCTGAAGTTCGCGGCGACGGTGCTGGCCGGCATGTGCGACCCGCAGCGCGACTTTCTCGGGCACGTCGGCGGCGACGATTTCCTCGTGCTGTTCCAGCGCGCCGACTGGCGCGAGCGCGCCGCCGACGCGATCGCCCGCTTCAACGACGGCGCGCAGCTGTTCTACACGCAGGCCGACCGGCAGGCAGGCGGGCTGCGTGGCGAGGACCGCCACGGCAACCCGGCGTTCTTCGGCTTCGTGACGATGGCGATCGGCGCGGTCGGCGTGCCGGCCGGCGCGCACGGCGCGAAGCGCTACAGCAGCGACGAGATCGCGTCGGTCGCGGCGCTCGCGAAGCGGCGCGCGAAACAGCAGCCGGATGGACTCGCGGTCGTCGACCTCGACGCGGGGCGCGCCGCGCTGCGCCATCGCGGCGAGCCGCCGGCCGTGGCGATACGCTGAGCGGCGGGCGGCGGGCGCTTGCAGACATGGCGACGCCCGGTGCGGCGGCGGGGTGCATGCGCCCGTCAGGCAGCCGGACCGTTAGTTGCACGCCGACCTGCTGGTGGTCGGCGGAGGCAGTCGGGCACCATTCGCGCGGACGCGTGAAGCCCGTCCGTTTGCCCCCATTTCCCGCTCGCCAGGCGCCTGCACGACCACCTTGCCTTTTTCTCGTTTTGTTTAGTATTTTTAGTAACGGCGTTTTCGCAGATTAGCGCTTAAAAACCGGTATTTCCCGGGTATTCCCCGGTTATCCGGCCCGAATTCCGCGACACGTTTTACTATACAATCGCTTTCACCCTAAACAAACCGGACCCCGAACGATGGGTACGACCATTCGCGATGTGGCGCGGGCGGCAGAGGTTTCGATCGGCACCGTCTCCCGCGCGCTGAAAAACCAGCCGGGCCTGTCCGAAGCGACGCGTGCGCGCATCGTCGAGATCGCGCAGCGGCTCGGCTACGATCCCGCGCAGTTGCGGCCGCGCATCCGCCGGCTCACCTTCCTGCTGCACCGCCAGCACAACCGCTTTCCGGCCAGCCCGTTCTTCTCGCACGTGCTGCACGGCGTCGAGGACGCGTGCCGCGAGCGCGGCATCGTGCCGACGCTGCTCACGGTCGGGCCGAACGACGACGTGCTGCGCCAGATGCGCCCGCACGCGCCCGACGCGATCGCGGTGGCCGGCTTCATCGAGCCGGAAACGATCGAGGCGCTCGCCGCGACCGGCCGGCCGCTCGTGCTGATCGACCTGTGGGCGCCCGGGTTGCGCTCGGTGAACATCGACAACGCGACGGGCGCGGCGCTCGCGATGCGCCACCTGCTCGCCACCGGCCGCACGCGGATCGCGTTCATCGGCGGCTCGCCCGCGCACTACAGCATCGCGCAGCGCGCGATCGGCTACCGGCGCGCGTTCTTCGAGGCCGGGCGGCTGTTCGATCCCGCGTACGAAGTGACGATCGATGCAGGGCTCGATCCCGACACCGGCGCCGCGCGCGCGATGGAGCAGCTGCTCGACGCGCCGGGCCCGCGCCCGGAAGCCGTCTTCGCGTACAACGACGCAGCCGCGCTCGCCGCGCAGCGCGTCTGCACCGCGCGCGGGTTGCGCATTCCCGACGACATCGCGATCGTCGGCTTCGACAACATCCCGGCCGCCGCGCACGCAAGCCCGCCGCTCACGACGCTCGCGGTCGACAAGGAAGCGCTCGGCCGCCGCGGCGTCGAGCTGCTGCTCGCGGAAGCGCCCGAGCGCACCGAGATTTCCCTGCCCGTCGAGCTGATCGTGCGGGCCAGCAGTCAGCCCGCCGGCTCCCCGGCGCTCGATACCGCCACGGTCACCGAATCATCATGAACATGCCCCCGGTCCAACCCTGCACGGCCGCGCCGGCCGCCCATACGCAAGCCGCGCCGTTCGTCGCGAGTTTCCGCGATCCGTCGTTCCTGCTGTCGCACATCGAGGACACGCTGCGCTTCTACGCAACGAATGCGTTCGACCCGACGGGCGGCTTCCATCACTACTTCCGCGACGACGGCAGCCTCTACAACCGCACGTCGCGCCACCTCGTCAGCAGTTGCCGGTTCGTCTTCAACTACGCGATGGCGTACCGGCATTTCGGCGATCCGCGCCACCTGGACTATGCGCGCCACGGGCTGCGCTTCCTGCGCGACGCGCACTGGGACGACGAACTGCAGGGCTACGACTGGGAACTCGACTGGCGCGACGGCGCGAAGCGCGCGACGCTCGACGGCACGCGCCACTGCTACGGGCTCGCGTTCGTGCTGCTCGCGGCCGCGCACGCGACGATGGCCGGCATCGACGAGGCCCGCCCGCTGATCGCGGCCACCTTCGAGCTCGCCGAGCACCGCTTCTGGGACGCGGCCGCGGGCCTGTATGCGGACGACGCGACGCCGAACTGGGTCGTGTCGTCGTACCGCGGCCAGAACGCCAACATGCACATGACGGAGGCACTGCTCGCGGCGTACGAGGCGACCGGCCACCTCACGTACCTCGATCGCGCAGAGAAAATCGCGAGCCACGTCACGCAGCGCCAGGCCGCGCTGTCGGGCGGGCTCGTGTGGGAGCACTATCACGCGGACTGGTCGGTCGACTGGGACTACAACAAGGAAGACAGCTCGAACATCTTCCGTCCGTGGGGCTTCCAGCCCGGGCACCAGACCGAATGGGCGAAGCTGCTGCTGATCCTCGAGCGGCACCGCCCGCTCGACTGGCTCGTGCCGCGCGCGACCGAGCTGTTCGACGCGGCGCTCGCGCACGCGTGGGACGCCGATCACGGCGGCCTGTGCTACGGCTTCGGCCCCGACTTCACGATCTGCGACCACAACAAGTATTTCTGGGTGCAGGCGGAAACCTTCGCGGCGGCCGCGATGCTCGGCGCGCGCACCGGCAGCGAACGCTTCTGGGACTGGTACGACGAGATCTGGCGCTACAGCTGGGCGCACTTCGTCGATCACCGCTACGGCGCGTGGTACCGCATCCTTACCTGCGACAACCGCAAGTACGGCGACGAGAAGAGCCCGGCCGGCAAGACCGACTACCACACGATGGGCGCATGCTACGACGTGCTCGCGACCCTCGCGCGCGCGCAGCGCAGCGAGCCGACGCAATGAGCGGCGGCACGTTTCCGGCTTTCGTGTCGGCGGGCGACATCCTGACCGACATGGTGCGTGCGGGCGACGCGCAATGGACCTCGGTGCCGGGTGGCGCCGGCTGGAACGTCGCGCGCGCGGTGGCGCGGCTCGGCGTGCCGAGCGCGCTCGCGGGCTCGATTGGCGAAGACTGCTTCTCCGACGTGCTGTGGCGCACGAGCGAAGCGGCCGGGCTCGACCTGCGCTTCCTGCAGCGCGTCGCGCGGCCGCCGCTGCTCGCGATCGTCCACGAGACCCGCCCGCCCGCGTACTTCTTCATCGGCGAAGCGAGCGCCGATCTCGCGTTCGATCCGGCGCAACTGCCGGCCGGCTGGACCGACCATGTGAAATGGGCCCATTTCGGCTGCATCAGCCTCGTGCGCGAACCGCTCGCCGGCACGCTGGCCGCGCTCGCGGCCGACCTGCACGCACGTGGCGTGAAGATCAGCTTCGACCCGAACGTCCGGAACCTGATGACGGCCGCGTACCGGCCGACGCTGGAAAAGATGGCCGCGCTCGCCGACCTGATCAAGGTCTCCGACGAGGACCTGCGGCACCTGTTCGGCGGCGACGGCCCCGACGCGATCGGCGCGGTGCGCGCGCTGAACCCGCACGCGGCGGTGCTCGTCACGCGCGGCGCGCAGGCGGCGACGCTCTACGCGGACGGCGACGTGCATGAAGCCAGCCCGCCGCGCGTCGAGGTGGCCGACACGGTTGGCGCGGGCGACGCATCGATCGGCGGCATGCTGTTCAGCCTGATGGTGGCGCCGCAGCGATCGTGGCGCGAGCATCTCGCGTTCGCGCTGGCGGCGGGCGCCGCGGCGTGCCGGCATACGGGCGCGCACGCGCCGACGCTCGACGAGGTCGTCGCGCTGATCGAAGGCTGACCGAGGGTCGATCGAACGCGGCCGGGCGCGCGCCGGCCGCCGTTCGGTCACCGATAAGCCGCGCTGTACATGCTGCGCCGCAGTGCTACGATGAAGTGTCCTTTTGCGGGAGAGGCACGATGGACACGAACACGTTCACGAAGGGCATCTACACGGCCAAGGCGCATACCCAGCATTCGGCCAACGGTCAGTTCCAGGGTTACGTGATCCTCTCGCGGGACGACGGGGACGACACCGAGAACACACGCTACGACGTCCACTCGACGAGCCCCAGCGAGGAAGAAGCGTTCGACGAGGCGAAGGCGCTCGCGCACCGGATCCTCGGCGAAATCGAGCTGTAACGCGCCGCCATTCACGCGCGGCTCAGAGGAGCCGCGCCACCATCGATACCAGCATCGTCAGCACCAGCGTCGACATGAACGGGAACGGGTAGCGCCGCCCGCCGAGCGTCAGCGTGACGTCGCCCGGCATCCGCCCGATGCCGAGCTTGCCGAGCCACGGCCAGCAGCGCGTCAGGATCATCACCGCGACGAACGACGCCATCAGCCAGCGCAGCATGTCGGCTCCCGTCAGAGTGCGTGCGAGCGGTCGCCGCGCGCGAACGCGTCGAGCGTGCCGTCGATGCCGCGCGAGAACGCGATCACCTTGAACAGCTCGCCCATCTCGGCTTCCGAGATCAGCTTCTGCACCGCGTTCGCGGCCGGCAGGAACGCATGGATGTCCGACGGATCGATCGCGGCCAGCGCGTCGGTGATGCCTGCGTTCAGCAGGAAGCGCGCCTGCGACGTGTAGCCGAGCAGGTCGGCGCCGGCGGCAATGGCCGCGTCGTAGATGCCGGTGAATTCGACGTGCGCGGTGATGTCCTGCAGCCCCGGGTACAGGAACGGATCGTCGTGCGCGTGATGGCGGTAGTGGCACATCAGCGTGCCGCGGTCGCGCTGCGGATGGTAGTACTCGTGCGCGGGAAAGCCGTAGTCGACCAGCAGCACCGCGCCGCGCCCGAGCATCGCGCAGACGGTGCGCGTGAACGCCAGCGCGGCCTCGTGCGTCTCGGTCACGTAGCCGTCGGCGACATCGGCGGTGAGCCGCGCGAGCACCGGCGGCTGGCTGTTAGGCGCGGCGGGCCGATCCTCGAACACGAACGCCTGCCGCGCGTCGAGCGCGACGCCGCGCTCGTGCCACGCGCCGCCCGCCTTCGCGAACAGCCGCACGGGCATCGCATCGAGCACCTCGTTGCCGACGACGACGCCGTCGAACCGCTCGGGCAGCGCGTCGAGCCAGCGCACCTTCGCGGCAAGCGCCGGTGCGGCGACCGTGATCGTGTCGCGCTGCCGTTCGCGCAGCTCGCCGGACAGGTCGACGATCAGGTATTCGTCGAGCCCGGCGCCGAACGCGTCGAGCGCCGCGAGCAGCCCGGCCGCGAGCTTGCCCGTGCCGGCGCCGAATTCCATCACGCGACGCGTGCCGCTCGCCGCGAGCGCTTGCGCGACCGGTTGCGCGAGCGTCTGCGCGAACAGCGGCGACAGCTCGGGCGCGGTCACGAAGTCGCTGCCGTCGTCGGCGCGACGCCCGAACTTGCGCGCGCCGCCGCTGTAATAGCCGAGGCCGGGCGCATACAGCGCGCGCTCCATGAAGCGGTCGAACGGCAGCCAGCCGCCGGCAGCCGCGATCTCGTCGCGCAGTTGCGCGGCAAGGGTTTCGGACTGCGCAAGCGCGTCAGGGCCGGGAGCGGGTAAACTAGCGGGTTCGTGAGCTTTCGGGTTCATCCCGGCATTGTAAATGACCGTTTCAGCCGATACGTCGACCCAGCGCGTGGCGCTCGTCACAGGTGCCCTGGGCAGCGCGGCCGACGCCGCGTCGATCGGTCGCGCGCTCGCGACGGGATTCGCCCGGCGCGGCTGGGACGTCGCGCTGCAGCGCAGCCACGGCACGCCGCACGCGGCGGCCGACGCACTCGTCGCCGAAGTCGCGGCGCTCGGCCGCCGCGCGGTCGTGCTCGACGCCGATCTGGCCCTGGAAGCCGACGCCGCCGGACTCGTCGCCGCGTGCGGCGCGGCGCTCGGCCGGCCCGCGTGCGCGGTGTTCGTGAGCGCCAGCGCAGGCGCCGACGACGCGCACACGGTGGACGGCGCGTCGCTCGCCGGCGCGCTCGCGCGCAACGTGACGGCCCCGCTCGCGCTGGCCCGCGCGCTCGCCGATGCGACGCCCGACGCCGCGCGCGAGCACGAAGCGCTGCGCGCCTGCGCGATCCACGTGCTGGATCAGGCACTGTTTCACCCCGCGCCGGCGCAGATGTCGCACGCGCTGATGCAGGCCGCGCTGAACCGCGCGACGTCGGCGCTGGCGCTGGCGCTCGCGCCGAAGGTGCGGGTCGCGGCGCTCGTGCGCGGCCACGCGCCGCACGCGGACGACATCGCGGCGGCCGCCTGCTATCTCGCGAGCGCACCGGGCGTCACCGGCGCGACGCTGACCGTCGACGGCGGCGAGCACCTCGTGCCGCCCGCCGCCGGCCCGAATGAATGAACTGCGCGGATCGCGCGGCCTGACTGCCGCCGCCCGCGCCGCTTTGCGTGTGCGCACGCCAATTTGACTGGGACGACCATGTTTTCCGCTCTCCTGCACCCCCGCCTCGCGGACTGCCGCAGGCTCTACCTGCGCGACTACGAAGTGCACATCAACATCGGTGCCTTCGAACACGAGAAGCGCGGCGAGCAGCGCGTCGTCATCAATGTCGACCTGTTCGTGCCGCTCGCACTGTCCACCCCCGTCGACGACCGGCTGCATGAAATCGTCGACTACGATCTGATGAAGCAGAGCGTCACGCAATGCCTGGCGCGCGGCCACATCCACCTGCAGGAAACGCTGTGCGACGCGATCGCCGCGCGCCTGCTGGCGCACGATGCCGTGCGCGCGGTACGCGTCTGTACCGAGAAACCGGACGCTTATCCGGACTGCGACGCCGTCGGCGTCGAAGTCTTTCGCATCAAGGACGAGGAGCGCGCATGAACGCCCCCCACATGAATGACACGGCGGCCGATGCCGCCACCCTCGACGCAACCGCCGCCCCGGCCGCCCGCCCGGTGCTGACGCGCCGCGAACAGAAGGACGCGTACGAGAACAACAAGCTGTTCAAGCGGATCGTGCGCCAGGTCGGCCAGGCGATCGGCGACTTCAACATGATCGAGCAAGGCGACAAGGTGATGGTCTGCCTGTCGGGCGGCAAGGACAGCTACGCGATGCTCGACGTGCTGCTGCGCCTGCGCGAGCGTGCGCCGATCGATTTCGACATCGTCGCGGTGAACCTCGACCAGAAGCAGCCGGGCTTCCCCGAGCACGTGCTGCCGGAGTACCTGAAGCAGGTCGGCGTGCCGTTCCACATCGAGAACCAGGACACCTACAGCATCGTGAAGCGGCTCGTGCCCGAGGGCAAGACGACCTGCTCGCTGTGCTCGCGGCTGCGCCGCGGGATCCTGTACCGCGTGGCCGGCGAGCTCGGCGCGACCAAGATCGCGCTCGGCCACCACCGCGACGACATCGTGCAGACGCTGCTGCTCAACATGTTCTACGGCGGCAAGCTGAAGGGGATGCCGCCGAAGCTGCAGTCGGACGACGGCAGGAACATCGTGATCCGCCCGCTCGCGTACGTGAAGGAAACCGATCTCGAGAAATACGCGGAACTGCGCGAATTCCCGATCATCCCGTGCAACCTGTGCGGCAGCCAGCCGAACCTGAAGCGCGCGGAAATGAAGGCGCTGATCCGCGAATGGGACAAGCGCTTCCCGGGCCGCGTCGACAACATGTTCAACGCGCTCGCGAAGGTCGTGCCGTCGCACCTGATGGACACGACGCTGTACCCGTTCCAGTCGCTGCGCGCGACCGGCGTTGCCGATCCGCAGGGCGACATCGCGTTCGACGAGGAACCGTGCGCGTCGGGCGACGACAGCGCCGCGCCGGGCGGCGCCCGGCCGATCTCGATCGTCCAGTTCGACGACCTGTAAGCAGGGCCCGAACACCTGCCGGAACGGGGCCTCGACGCCTCTTTCCGGCGCTGTCGCCCCGCCGCGACAGGCCCGGAACGGCGGGGGCCGCATGCTAAAATGGACGGCTTCGAACTCCTCTGACAAGCTGGCGCCATGAATATCGTGATTTTGGCGGCAGGCACCGGCAAGCGCATGCGTTCCGCGCTGCCGAAAGTGCTTCATCCCCTGGCCGGCAGGCCGCTCCTCTCCCACGTCATCGACACCGCGCGCACGCTGCAGCCGTCCCGGCTCGTCGTCGTCGTCGGTCACGGCGGCGAGCAGGTCCAGGCCGCCGTCGCCGCGCCCGACGTCCAGTTCGCGGTGCAGGCCGAGCAGCTCGGCACCGGCCACGCGGTGCGCCAGGCGCTGCCGCTCCTCGATCCCGCGCAACCGACGCTCGTGCTGTATGGCGACGTGCCGCTCACCCGCGCATCGACGCTGCAACGCCTCGTCGACGCCGCGCGCGAAGGCCGCTACGGGATTCTGACGGTCACGCTCGACGATCCGACCGGCTACGGCCGCATCGTGCGCGACGCGGCCGGCTTCGTCACGCGCATCGTCGAACAGAAGGACGCGTCGCCCGAACAGCTGAAGATCGCCGAGATCAACACCGGCATCATCGTCACGCCCACGGCCCAGCTGTCGATGTGGCTCGGCGCGCTGAAGAACGAGAACGCGCAGGGCGAGTACTACCTGACCGACGTCGTCGAACTCGCGATCGAGGCCGGTTTCGAGGTCGTCACCGCGCAGCCCGACGAGGAATGGGAAACGCTCGGCGTGAACAGCAAGGCGCAGCTCGCCGAGCTCGAACGCATCCACCAGCGCAATATCGCCGACGCGCTGCTCGTCGACGGCGTCACGCTCGCCGATCCGGCGCGCGTCGACGTGCGCGGCACGCTGCGCTGCGGCCGCGACGTGTCGATCGACGTGAACTGCGTGTTCGAAGGCAACGTGACGCTCGCCGACAACGTGACGATCGGCGCGAACTGCGTGATCCGCAACGCGTCGGTCGGCCCCGGCACGCGCATCGACGCATTCACGCACATCGACGGCGCCGAGCTCGGCGCGCACACCGTGATCGGCCCGTACGCGCGGCTGCGCCCCGGCACGCAACTCGCGGACGAAGCGCACGTCGGCAACTTCGTCGAGGTGAAGAACGCGGTGATCGGCCACGGCTCGAAGGCTAACCACCTCACCTACATCGGCGACGCCGACATCGGCGCGCGCGTGAACATCGGCGCGGGCACGATCACCTGCAACTACGACGGCGCGAACAAGTTCCGCACCGTGATCGAGGACGACGTGTTCGTCGGCTCCGATACGCAGCTCGTCGCGCCCGTGCGCGTCGGCCGCGGCGTGACGATCGCCGCCGGCACGACGATCTGGAAGGACGTGGCCGACGGCCTGCTCGCGTTGAACGAGAAGACCCAGACCGCGAAGAGCGGCTACGTCCGCCCGGTCAAGAAGAAAACTTAACATCACGCGGGTGCCATACGGCGCCCGCTTCCATATAGAAGGTAGATTTCATGTGCGGCATTGTCGGCGCAGTTGCGCAACGTAATATCGTTCCGGTGCTGATCGAAGGATTGCGGCGCCTCGAATACCGTGGCTACGACTCGTGCGGCGTCGCCGTGCTCGAGCCGGGCGCACCGAAGCGCGCGCGCAGCGTCGCGCGCGTCGCCGATCTCGACGCGCAGGTGCGCGAATCGCACCTCGAAGGCACCACCGGCGTCGCGCATACCCGCTGGGCGACGCACGGGGCGCCCGTCACGCACAATGCGCACCCGATCTTCTCGTCGAACGCGCTGGCGCTCGTCCACAACGGCATCATCGAGAACTTCGAATCGCTGCGCGAATCGCTGCGCGCGAAGGGCTACGAATTCGTGTCGCAGACCGACACCGAAGTGATCGCCCACCTCGTGCACAGCCTGTATCGCGGCAACCTGTTCGACGCGGTGCGCGAAGCGGTGGGGCAGCTGCACGGCGCGTATGCGATCGCCGTGATCCACAAGGACCAGCCGCACACCGTCGTCGGCGCGCGCCAGGGTTCGCCGCTCGTGGTCGGCCACGGCGACGGCGAGAACTTCCTCGCGTCCGACGCGCTCGCGCTCGCGGGCAGCACCGACCGCTTCACGTTCCTCGAGGAAGGCGACGTGTGCGAGCTGTCGCTCGACGGCGTGAAGATCGTCGACCGCCACGGCGCCGCCGTGCAGCGCGAAATCCGCGTGGTGAGCGCCTACGGCGGCGCGGTCGAACTCGGGCCGTATCGCCACTTCATGCAGAAGGAAATCTTCGAGCAGCCGCGCGCGATCAGCGACACCGTGCCGCAAACCGAAGCCTTCGACGCGACGCTGTTCGGCGACGCCGCGCCCGCCGCCTTCGCGGACATCGACAGCCTGCTGATCCTCGCGTGCGGCACGAGCTACTACTCGGGCCTGACCGCGAAATACTGGCTCGAATCGATCGCGAAGATCCCGACGCAGATCGAGATCGCGAGCGAATACCGCTACCGCGAATCGGTGCCGAACCCGCGCCAGCTCGTGCTGGTGATCTCGCAGTCGGGCGAGACGGCCGACACGCTCGCCGCGCTCAAGCACGCGCAGTCGCTCGGCCACACGCACACGCTGGCCGTCTGCAACGTCGCGACGAGCGCAATGGTGCGCCTCACCGAAATGCAGTTCCTGACGCACGCGGGCACCGAGATCGGCGTCGCGTCGACGAAGGCGTTCACGACGCAGCTCGTCGCGCTGTTCGTGCTCGCGGCCACGCTCGGCAAGCTGCGCGGGCACGTCGATGCCGCTCAGGAAGCGGAATTCCTGAAGCAGTTGCGCCACCTGCCGGCCGCGCTGAACAGCGTGCTCGCGCTGGAGCCGCAGATCATCGCGTGGTCGGAAGAGTTCGCACGCAAGGAAAATGCGCTGTTCCTCGGCCGCGGGCTGCACTACCCGATCGCGCTCGAAGGCGCGCTGAAGCTGAAGGAAATCTCGTACATCCACGCCGAGGCCTATCCGGCCGGCGAACTGAAGCACGGGCCGCTCGCCCTCGTCACGGAAGCGATGCCGGTCGTCACGGTCGCGCCGAACGACACGCTGCTCGAGAAGCTGAAGTCGAACATGCAGGAAGTGCGTGCGCGCGGCGGCGAACTGTACGTGTTCGCCGATGCGGACACGCAGATCGTCAACGACGATGGCCTGCACGTGATCCGGATGCCGGAACACTACGGGCAGCTGTCGCCGATCCTGCACGTCGTGCCGCTGCAATTGCTCGCGTATCACACCGCATGCGCGCGCGGCACCGACGTCGACAAGCCGCGGAACCTCGCGAAATCGGTGACGGTGGAGTAACGCGGGACGACCGGGATGGTCCTTGCCGGGCCGTCCCGACCGCGTATCGGCGGGCAGCAGGCCATTCGGCCAGGTCGAAATATGTACCACTTAGTGGTATATAATCCTGTGCTAACTCGACCGGTCCGACATGCCTGCCTCCGTACGACGCGTCTTCAAGACGAAGTGGTTTCACAAGGCAGCCAGAAAAGCAGGAATCGCCGATGCCGAACTCTGCCGCGCCGCGCGGGAACTGGCGCGCGGCCAGGGCGTCGAGCTCGGCGGCAACGTCTGGAAAAAGCGCCTGGACGGGAATCGGCAGCGCGGGATCGTGCTGAGCAAGGTCGGGCAGGCGTGGGTTTTCGTGTTCCTGTTCGCAAAACGCGACAGGGACGACATCGACGAACGCGAACTGCGCGCCTTCAGAAAGCTCGCCGCGGATGTCGGGCGCCGCACCGACGCCGATATCGCGACGCTGATCGCACTGAAAGAGCTGGTGGAGATTTGCAATGGCTAAGAGTCGATTCAAGAGCGACGCAACGGAGGCGATCCACAGCGCCGCGTCGGGCCTCTATCGCGCAAACCTGATCGACAAGAAAACGATGCGCGAATACGACAATCTCTGCATCGAAGCCGCCCCGCAGTTCGATCCGCAAGCGATCGCCCGCATCCGCAAATCCGTCAACGTCAGCCAGAGCGTGTTCGCGCTCTACCTGAACACGACGACGTCGACGATCCGCCAATGGGAACAGGGCGACAAGCGGCCGAGCGGCATCGCGGCCCGGATGCTCCAGATCGTCGAGAAGCACGGGCTCGAGGTGTTCTCCTGAGCCGCTGCCCCGAATGCGCATGCACGGCCGGCCGAACGCGGGTCGCAAGGAATATGACGGAGAGACAATGGTAAGACTGATTGGATGCGGTGTGCTGGCGCTGACGTTCGCGTCGACGGGCTGGGCCGCCGAGCATTACGTCGAGGTCTGGAACCCGCCCGAGGCGCGGCAGCCGGCGGCCCACGCGCCGGAAGCCCGTACCCCGGCCGCGCACACGGGCGCCGACGCGCGCGCCGTCAAGAGCGCGGAGAAGCACGCGAATGCCACGCCCAAAGCCGCGGTGAAGCCGCACAAGCGCCGCGTCGCGCAGGCCGTGAAAGCCGGTTCGCATCGTTCGCCCGCGACCGCGGCCGAGACGCCGGCCGCTCCGCGCCCCGTCGCGCAGCCCGCACCGGGACGCCTGACGGTGATGCAGCCGGCTGCGCCCGATGCGCAGCACGCCCTGAATGACTCCAACATCCCGCGTCAATACACGCCGGACGGCAACGTGCTGCAGGTCGGCACGCGCGGCCGCTCCGCGGAGGTGACTCGATAATGGAAGCGCAAAGCTACCACGGCTACCAGATCTGGGGCCACGCGATCCTGCAGCAGGACGAAATCCTGCAGCCCGAGCGCTTCGCGGCAAGCGGCACGATCACGCAGAACAACAAGCTGGTCGAGGCATCCGGCGTACTCGGCGTGTTCGACACCGAGGACGACGCGCGCGAAGCGGGGCTCGAATGGGCTCGCGCCTGGATCGACAGCCACCGCTGACCGCCCTCGGCCGCCCCTTCTCACCCGTTCGCACGGCGGCAGGCGGCCCGCCCGCCGCCTGATCGCTCATCCCGCAACCGCACGAGCACGCATGACGGCGCTTGACCTTCCCACCGTGGCAAGCTTCATGCTGTCGATGCTTGTCAATCGTCAACCCAGGAGAACACGATGGAATTCGAAGTCCAGGACATGACCTGCGGCGGCTGTGCCAACGCCATCACGCGCGCGGTGACGGCCGCCGATCCCGCCGCGAAGCTCGACATCGACGTCGCGGCGAAGATCGTCAAGGTCGAATCGGCACAAGGCGCGCAGCGCGTGCAGTCGATCATCGAAGCCGCCGGCTTCCACCCCGCGCTGCGCGCCGCATAACGCGCACGCACCGCGACCCGCGGGCACACCGCCGTACGGCGCTGCGCCCGCGGCCGATTTCGCGTCAGCGCAGCCTGATCAGCGTCGACTTCAGCTCGGTGTACTTCTCGAGCGCGTGCAGCGACTTGTCGCGGCCGTTGCCCGACTGCTTGTAGCCGCCGAACGGGAAGTTCATGTCGCCGCCCTCGTCGTAGCAGTTCACCCAGACGGTGCCCGCACGCAGCCGGCGCGACACGTCGTGCGCGGTCGTCAGGTTCGATGTCCACACGGCGGCGGCCAGCCCGTATTCGGTGTCGTTCGCGATCCGCACGGCCTCGTCGACGTCGTCGAACACGATCACCGACAGCACGGGCCCGAAGATCTCCTCACGCGCGATCCTCGCATCGGGCTTCACCTCGAACACCGTCGGCTCCACGTAGAAGCCGCCCGTTTCCTCCTTCACGCGCGCCCCGCCCGTGACGAGCCGGCCTTCGCTGCGCCCGGCCTCGATATAGCCGAGCACGCGCTCGAGCTGGATGCCGTCGACAATCGCGCCCATCGACACCGACGGATCGAGCGGATTGCCGGGCACGTATGCGCGCGCGGCCGCGACGAGCTTCTCGATGAACGCGTCCTTGATGTCGCGATGCACGAGCAGCCGCGAACCCGCCGTGCACATCTCGCCCATGTTGTAGAAGATCGCGCCGGCGGCGGCCTGCGCCGCGCGGTCGAGATCGGGACAATCGGGCAGCACGATGTTCGGCGACTTGCCGCCGAGTTCGAGCCACGCGCGCTTCAGGTTCGACTGCGCGGCGTATTGCATGATCAGCTTGCCGACCGCCGTCGAGCCCGTGAACGCGATGCAGTCGACGTCACGATGCAGCGCGAGCAGCTTGCCCGGCTCGCCCGCGCCCGGCACGACGTTGAACACGCCGGCCGGAATGCCGGCCTCGTACGCGAGCTGCGCGACACGGATCGCGGTCAACGGCGATTTCTCCGACGGCTTCAGCACCACGCTGTTGCCGGCCGCGAGCGCCGGCCCGAATTTCCACGCGGCCATCAGGATCGGGAAGTTCCACGGCACGACGGCGGCCACCACGCCGACCGGCTCGCGCGTGACGAGACCGACGAGATGATGATCGGCCGGCGCGACCTCGCCGCCGACCTTGTCGATCGCTTCCGCGAACCATTCGACGCAGTACGCGGCGCCCGGCACGTCGACCGTCGTCGTGTCGCCGATCGGCTTGCCGGCGTCGAGCGTCTCGAGCAGCGACAGCTCGTCGAGATGCTCGCGCATCAGCGCGGCCCAGCGCAGCAGCACGGCCTTGCGCGCACGCGGGTTCAGCCCGGCCCACACGCCCGCGTCGAACGCGCGGCGCGCGGCGGCGACGGCCGCGTTCACGTCGGCTTCGCCGCAATCGGCGACCTTCGCGAGCACGCGGCCGTCGATCGGGCTCACGCAGTCGAACGTCTTGCCGCCGTGCGCGTCGCGCGATGCGCCGTCGATGAATGCGCGCCCTTCGATCTCGAGCGACGCCGCCTTGTCCTGCCAGTCAGCCAAAGTCAACTTGTTCATCAGGATGCCTCAGTTTTTTGGCATTCGCGATGCGGCGCGCCGCTGCGCATGACGCGCAGCCGGCCGGCAGCGAATGCAGTGACGCGCGGTGGGAAGGTCAGAAGGTCGCCGGCGAATTGGCCGAGACGACCTCGCAGATCTGTTCCGCGCTGGGATTGCGAAAACGGTGCGGCAAACGGCTTTCGAAGTAGTAGCCGTCTCCGGGGTCGAGCAGCCACGTCGCGCCGTCGACGGTCAGCTCGAGCCGGCCCGACACGACGACCCCGCCCTCGTGCCCTGCGTGCACGAGCATCTCGGGCCCTGTGTCGGCCCGCGGCTGGTAGACCTCGCGCAGGATGCACATGTTGCGGTCCTTCATGCTCGCGCCGACCAGGTGAAACGCGAGCGTGTCGTTGCCGAGGTTCGGCATCTCGTCGCGACGCGACACGACCGAACGCGATTCGACGAGCTCGAACGTGAAGAACTCCGCGAGACTCATCGGGATGCATTCGAGCAGTTTCTTCAGCGAGCCGACCGACGGGCTCACGCGGCCCTGTTCGATCAGCGAGATCGTGCCATTGGTCACGCCGGCCCGCTTCGCGAGTTCGCGCTGCGACAGGCCTTGCTTGTTGCGCACGAAACGCAGGCGCTCGGCGACTTCGGTGGACATCGATTCGGTTTCGGACACGGTAAGTGCGATGGCAAAGTGAAACGACGCGGTGGACAGCCGTTGAATATTCTAATCACTTTATGCCGAGCATCAGCGGGGAAAACCCTGAAAGGCGTTCGAAATAATGAACACCTCGCACATCATTCCGTTTGCGAATCTTTTGTTCGCACTGCTCGGGAAAGCCCTGATACAGCACCGTTAAAAAACATTTGACGCCGTTTTTGGCTCGTATATGCTGGCTCTCAGGTTAGCGTCATCACGCTTTCATGGGCAGCAAAAAACGTTATTGCAACGCAAAAATTGATGCCCATCAATGTAAATAACGCGTAACCGGCGCCTCGATTATTTTAAACGCCCAGCGCGTCGAAACGGTCAGGTGTTCAATACTTTCAACAACCCAGTCGAGTGTAATCGTGAGAGTCCGTGGCCCTCTGGTGAGGTGGGATCGAGGCGATGTGCGAAGTTTGCGCAGCGCGTCGTCCGCTTCCGACGACGGCAGTTGCGGCTGGCATAGTCCTCGCCTGCTTCACCTGTCGATCTACACCATCCTGTCCCGTCGTTCCGTTCGGCGTCACAACGCCGTTTCCGCACGCGCATTCGTCGCCGTCGATACGGACGAAGTGGCGTCGCTGTTGCCGTAGCGCCTCTCCCTTCTTTACGTCGTTCGTTTCGCCTGCTGATTCGTCAACCGCATCGTCCGTGCGGTGACGGAACGCGTTCGCGCATTCGTTGCCGCGTCGCGTCTCGCAATGAAACGAACGACGGCCTGATCGTCGCGCGCAGCGCGGATCGCCACGCCATCCCGTTGCGCCCATTCACCAGCGGCCCTGCGTCTCACGCAAGGCTGCGGGGCTGTTGCACGCCGGCGTTTCGCCCCATCCGGCAAGCAAGACGCGACAACCCTCCGGATAACTGATTGACGTCATGGATAGAAGGAAACCCCTCGTCGGCCTCACCGCCGACCACACGCAAATCGGCGCACACGCATCGCACACGGTCGGCGACAAGTACGTCGCCGCGATCGTCGACGGCGCGCAGGCGTTCGCCATGGTGCTGCCCGCGCTCGGCGAGCGCCAGTCGGTCGACGACGTACTCGACGCGGTCGACGGCCTGCTGTTTACCGGCAGCTACTCGAACGTCGAGCCACACCTGTACGGCGGCGAACCGAGCGCACCGGGCACGAAGCACGACCCGGCCCGCGACGCGACCACGCTGCCGCTGCTGCGCGCGGCGATCGCCGCGGGGGCGCCCGTGCTGGCCGTCTGCCGCGGCTTCCAGGAGCTGAACGTCGCCTGCGGCGGCACGCTGCACCAGCACGTGCACGAAGTGCCGGGCCTCGCCGATCACCGCGAGGACGACGATGCGCCGATGGACACGCAATACGGCCCCGCGCACGTCGTGCGCCTGACGCCCGGCGGCAAGCTGCACGCGCTCGCCGGCGGCCGCGACGACGTGCAGGTGAACTCGCTGCACAAGCAGGGCATCGCCCAGCTCGGCGCCGGCCTCGCCGTCGAGGCCGTCGCGCCGGACGGGCTGATCGAAGCCGTGAGCGTCGTCGATGCACCGGCTTTCGCCCTCGCCGTGCAGTGGCATCCGGAATGGCGCCATGCGCAGGACCCGCTGTCGAGCGCGATCTTCCGCGCCTTCGGCGATGCCTGCCGCGCCCGCCGCGCTGCCCGCACGCGTGCCATGGCCGCCGCCGCGCTCGCCTGAGCGCGCCGACCAAACCAACGAGAACAGACATGCAAGACATCGAAAGTTTTCTGAAGCAACACCGGATCACCGAAGTCGAGGCGATCATTCCCGACATGGCCGGCATCGCGCGCGGCAAGATCACGCCGCGCAACAAGTTCACGTCCGGCGAATCGATGCGGCTGCCGCAGGCCGTGATGGTGCAGACCGTCACCGGCGAATATCCGGAAGACGGCTCGCTGACCGGCGTGACCGACCCCGACATGGTGTGCGTGCCCGACGAGTCGACGATCCGCCTGATCCCGTGGGCCGTCGACCCGACCGCTCAGGTGATCCACGACTGCGTGCACTTCGACGGCTCGCCGGTCGAGATCTCGCCGCGCTACGTGCTGCGCCGCGTGCTCGAGCTGTACAAGGCGAAGGGCTGGAAGCCCGTCGTCGCACCGGAGCTCGAGTTCTACCTGGTCGACATGAACAAGGACCCCGACCTGCCGCTGCGCCCGCCGGTCGGCCGCACGGGCCGCCCCGAAACGGGCCGCCAGTCGTATTCGATCGAGGCCGTCAACGAGTTCGATCCGCTGTTCGAGGACATCTACGAGTACTGCGAAGCACAGAACCTCGACATCGACACGCTGATCCATGAGGTCGGCGCCGCGCAGATGGAGATCAACTTCATGCACGGCGACGCGCTGTCGCTGGCCGACCAGGTGTTCCTGTTCAAGCGCACCGTGCGCGAGGCCGCGCTGCGTCACAACATGTACGCGACGTTCATGGCCAAGCCGATGGAAGACGAGCCGGGTTCGGCGATGCACGTGCACCAGAGCATCGTCGACGAGGAAACGGGCCAGAACCTGTTCACGTCGCCGGAAACCGGCGGCGCGACGTCGATGTTCTACAACTACCTCGCGGGGCTGCAGAAGTACACGCCGGCACTGATGCCGATCTTCGCGCCGTACATCAACTCGTATCGCCGCCTGTCGCGCTTCATGGCCGCGCCGATCAACGTGCAGTGGGGCTACGACAACCGCACGGTCGGCTTCCGCATCCCGCACTCGGGCCCGTCCGCGCGCCGGATCGAGAACCGCATTCCGGGCGTCGACTGCAACCCGTACCTCGCGCTCGCCGCGACGCTCGCGGCCGGCTATCTCGGCATGACGCAGCGCCTGGAGCCGACCGAGCCGCTCGTCAGCGACGGCTACGAACTGCCGTACCAGCTGCCGCGCAACCTCGAGGAAGGGCTGACGCTGATGGCCGCCTGCGAGCCGCTCGGCGAGATCCTCGGCCACAAGTTCCTGAAGGCGTATTTCGCGCTGAAGGAAACCGAATACGAAGCGTTCTTCCGCGTGATCAGCTCGTGGGAACGCCGCCATCTGCTGCTGCACGTCTGAGCGTGCACACAACCGAATACGGAATCACGGAGGAAACATGACATACCGCAACGAATCTGCCTGGATCCAGCCGGCCGCGCCGGGCGCCACGGCCGCAGCGCCCCGCGCGACGCCGGCGCGCACGACCGCCGAGTACCGCGCGCTCGATGCCGCGCACCACATTCACCCGTTCTCTGACATGGGCGCGCTGAACCGCGCGGGCAGCCGCGTGATCGTGAAGGCCGACGGCGTCTACCTGTGGGACTCGGACGGCAACAAGATCATCGACGGGATGGCCGGCCTCTGGTGCGTGAACGTCGGCTACGGCCGCAAGGAACTCGCCGACGCCGCGTATCGCCAGATCCAGGAACTGCCGTTCTACAACACGTTCTTCAAGACCACGCACCCGCCGGTGATCGAACTCTCCGCGATGCTCGCGGAAGTCACGCCCGCCGGCTTCAACCACTTCTTCTATTGCAACAGCGGCTCGGAAGGCAACGACACCGTGCTGCGCCTCGTGCACCAGTACTGGCGCGTGCAGGGCCAGCCGCAGAAGAAATATGTGATCTCACGCAAGAACGGCTATCACGGCTCGACGATCGCCGGCGGCACGCTCGGCGGGATGGGCTACATGCACGAGCAGATGCCGTCGAAGGTTGAGCACATCGTGCATATCGACCAGCCGTATTTCTTCGGCGAGGCAGCGGCCGGTGAAACGCCGGAAGCGTTCGGCCTGGCCCGCGCGCAGCAGCTCGAAGCGAAGATCCTCGAACTCGGCGCGGAGAACGTCGCGGCGTTCATCGGCGAGCCGTTCCAGGGCGCGGGCGGCGTGATCTTCCCGCCATCGACGTACTGGCCGGAAATCCAGCGGATCTGCCGCAAGTACGACATCCTGCTGGTGGCCGACGAAG
Organism: Burkholderia sp. BCC0405; assembly: GCF_902833075.1. Classification (NCBI taxonomy): domain Bacteria; kingdom Pseudomonadati; phylum Pseudomonadota; class Betaproteobacteria; order Burkholderiales; family Burkholderiaceae; genus Burkholderia; species Burkholderia sp. BCC0405. The sequence continues at coordinate 222,495 of NZ_CADFEO010000003.1, read as the reverse complement.
TGATCGGCGGCTTCGGCCGCACCGGCGAATGGTTCGCACACCAGCATTTCGGCTTCGAGCCCGATCTGATCACGATGGCGAAGGGGCTCACGTCGGGCTACGTGCCGATGGGCGCCGTCGGCATTCACGAGCGCGTGGCGCGGCCGATCATCGACAACGGCGAATTCAACCACGGCCTCACGTACTCGGGCCACCCGGTTGCAGCGGCCGTCGCGGTCGCGAACCTGAAGCTGCTGCGCGACGAAGGGATCGTCGAGCGCGTGAAGAGCGACACGGGCCCGTACTTCCAGGCGCTGATGCGCGAAACCTTCGCGCGTCACCCGATCGTCGGCGAAGTGCACGGCCACGGCCTCGTCGCGAGCCTGCAGCTCGCCGAGGCGCCGGCCGAACGCCGCCGCTTCGCGAACGGCGGCGACGTCGGCACGATCTGCCGCGACTTCTGCTTCAACGGCAACCTGATCATGCGTGCGACCGGCGACCGGATGCTGCTGTCGCCGCCGCTCGTGATCTCGCGTCCGGAAATCGATGAACTCGTATCGAAGGCGAAAAAAGCAGTCGATGCAACCGCCCAGCAACTGGGTATTTCGTAACGGTTTTGCCTACAGGCGTGCGGCGGGCGCCGCACGTCGCCATAACCAGGGGAACTCCACCATGCGTGCCTGCTTTCTTCGCCAAGCCTGCTCCGTTGCCGCCCTTGCCGCCGCGGCAGCATTCACGTCGGTCGCCAGCCCGTCGGCGCATGCCGAAGAGCTGAATGTCTACAACTGGTCCGACTACATCGCACCGGACACGATCCCGAACTTCCAGAAGCAGACGGGCATCCACGTCAAGTACGACAACTACGACAGCGACGACACGCTTCAGGCGAAGCTGCTTGCCGGCAGTTCGGGCTACGACATCGTCGTGCCGACGTCGAACTACATGGCCAAGCAGATCCAGGCCGGCGTGTACCAGAAGCTCGACAAGTCGAAGCTGCCGAACCTCGCGAACCTCGACCCGCTGCTGATGAAGATGATCTCGGATGCCGATCCGGGCAACCAGTACGGCGTGCCCTGGGCCTACGGCACGGACGGCATCGGCTACAACGCGCAGGCGGTGAAGAAGGCGCTCGGCGACAAGGCGCCGGTCGACAGCTGGGCGCTGGTATTCGACCCGGCGAACATGGAGAAGCTGAAGGGCTGCGGCGTGTCGTTCCTCGACCAGGCCGTCGACGTGTTCGCCGCCACGCTGCAGTACATGGGCAAGGATCCGAACAGCAAGAACCCCGGCGACTACCAGGCTGCATTCGAAGTCCTGAAGAAAGTCCGCCCGTACATCACCCAGTTCAACTCGTCCGGCTACATCAACGACCTCGCGAACAACGACGTGTGCGTCGCGCTCGGCTGGTCGGGCGACGTCGGCATCGCGCACCGCCGCTCGGCCGAAGCGAAGCGTTCGTACGACATCAAGTTCTCGAACCCGAAGGAAGGCGGCCTGCTGTGGTTTGACGTGATGGTGATCCCGAAGGATGCACCGCACCCCGAGGCCGCGCTGAAGTGGATCAACTACATTTCCGATCCGAAGGTCAACGCGGCGATCACCAACACGGTGTTCTACCCGACCGCGAACAAGGCCGCGCGCCAGTTCGTCATGCCGGCCGTCGCGCAGGATCCGACCGTCTACCCGCCTGAAGACGTGCTGAAGAAGATGGTGCTGATGAAGCCGATGCCGGCCGACATCCTGCGCCTCCAGAACCGCCTGTGGGCCCAATTGAAGACCGGCCACTGATCGCCCTGCATTCCGGCGGGCAGGCGTCGCTCGACGCCTGCCCGCCTGAGATCCGCGGACCTCCGTCCGCCCGCGCGCGCCGCGCGCACTGTTCCATCCGGCACGAGCCGTCGTCCGTGAGTCGCATCGCGCGCCTCGCGCGGGGACGCTCACGCCTGCAATCCGTGAAGAACGAATGGTGAATCCCATGCAATCGATACCCTCTTCCGCTGCTGCACGACAGACCCAACCGGCCCCCGCGGCCCGTACGCAAAACGATGCTTTCGTGCGCATCGAAAACGTCGTGAAGAAATTCGGCGACAGCACGGCCGTCGACAACGTGAACCTGACGATCGCGAAAAACGAACTGTTCGCGCTGCTCGGCAGCTCGGGCTGCGGCAAGTCGACGCTGCTGCGCATGCTCGCCGGGCTCGAGACGGCCACCTCCGGCAGGATCTTCGTCGACGGCGAGGATCTCGCCGCGCTGCCGCCGTACCGCCGCCCGGTGAACATGATGTTCCAGTCGTACGCGCTGTTCCCGCACATGACGGTCGAATCGAACGTCGCGTTCGGCCTGAAGCAGGAAGGCACGCCGAAAAACGAGATCAAGGAGCGCGTGGCCGATGCGCTCGCGCTCGTGCAGATGAGCAAGTACGCGAAGCGCAAGCCGCACCAGCTCTCCGGCGGCCAGCAGCAGCGCGTCGCGCTGGCCCGCTCGCTGGTCAAGCGCCCGAAGCTGCTGCTGCTCGACGAGCCGATGTCCGCGCTCGACAAGAAGATTCGCCAGAAGACCCAGCTCGAACTCGTGAACATCATCGAGAAGGTCGACGTGACCTGCGTGATGGTCACGCACGACCAGGAAGAAGCGATGACGATGGCCAGCCGCCTCGCGGTGATGAGCGAAGGCAAGATCGTGCAGATCGGCTCGCCGGGCGAAGTCTACGAATACCCGAACAGCCGCTTCTCGGCCGAATTCATCGGCTCGACGAACCTGTTCGAAGGCCGCGTGGTCGAGGACGAGCCCGATCACATCTTCGTCGAAAGCGACGACCTCGAGGCGCGCATGTACGTGAGCCACGGCGTGACGGGCCCGCTCGGGATGCCGGTCGGCATCTCGGTGCGCCCGGAACGCGTGCACGTGTCGCGCGAGAAGCCGGGCTCGAAACACAACTGGGCGCGCGGCGTCGTCACCGACATCGCGTACATGGGCAGCTACTCGCTGTATCACGTGCGCCTGCCGAGCGGCAAGACGGTGGTGTCGAACCTGTCGAGTTCGCACCTGATGAACGACGGCGCGCCGGCGTGGAACGACGACGTGTTCGTGTCGTGGTCGCCGGCCAGCGGCGTCGTGCTGACGCAGTGAGGACACCATGATGAGAACCTCCGCTTCCACGCCTTCCGCGCCGGTGTCTGCAGGCGCCGCGGGCGCCGGCGCCGGCCGCGCCCGCCCGGGCCGCTTCGCCGCGCTGTCGCGCTTGTTGCCGTCGGGTCGCAGCGTCGCGATCGGCGTGCCGTTCCTGTGGCTCGCCGTATTCTTCGCGCTGCCGTTCGTGCTGGTGCTGAAGATCAGCTTCGCCGACCAGGTGATGGGCATTCCGCCCTACACGTCGCTCGTCGAGTTCAAGGACGGCGTCGTGCACTTCGCGCTGCAGCTGTCGCACTACGCGTTCCTGCTGCAGGACGACCTGTACATCGCGACCTACCTCAGCTCGCTGAAGATGGCCGCCGTGTCGACGGTGCTGTGCCTGCTGATCGGCTATCCGATGGCGTACTACATCGCGCGCTCGGAACCGAACCGCCGCAACGTGCTGATGATGGCCGTGATGCTGCCGTTCTGGACGTCGTTCCTGATCCGCGTGTACGCATGGATCGGCATCCTGAAGGATGACGGCCTGCTGAACCACACGCTGATCGCGCTCGGCATCATCCACACGCCGCTGCGGTTGTATCACAGCGACGCGGGCGTCTACATCGGGATGGTCTATTCGTACCTGCCGTTCATGGTGATGCCGCTGTACGCGCACCTGGTGAAGATGGACCTGACGCTGCTCGAAGCCGCGTACGACCTCGGCGCGAAACCGTGGGTCGCGTTCACGCGCATCACGCTGCCGCTGTCGAAGAACGGGATCATCGCCGGCAGCCTGCTGGTGTTCATCCCGGCGGTGGGCGAGTACGTGATTCCGGAGCTGCTCGGCGGCGCCGACACGCTGATGATCGGCCGCGTGATGTGGGATGAATTCTTCAACAACATGGACTGGCCGATGGCGTCCGCGGTGACGGTCGCGATGGTGATGCTGCTGCTGGTGCCGATGGCGCTGTTCCAGTACTACCAGGTCAAGGAACTGGAGGACGCGAAATGATCAAGCCGAGCAAACCGCTGTCGACGGGCGTCCTCGCCTTCGGCTTCCTGTTCCTGTACATCCCGATCATCAGCCTGGTCGTGTACTCGTTCAACGAGTCGAAGCTGGTGACGGTGTGGTCGGGCTTCTCGCTGAAGTGGTACGCGGCGCTGCTGGACGACGACGAGCTGCTGAGCGCCGCGTGGCTGTCGCTGAAGATCGGCCTGCTGACGGCCACCGCGTCGGTCGTGATCGGCACGTGGGCGGGCTTCGTGCTCGCGCGCTTCGGCCGCTTCAGGGGCTTCACGCTGTATACGGGGATGATCAACGCGCCGCTGGTGATTCCGGAGGTGATCCAGGGCATCTCGCTGCTGTTGCTGTTCGTTGCGCTGGAGCAGATGTTCGGCTGGCCGAAGGGGCGCGGGATGGTGACGATCTGGATCGGTCACGTGATGCTGTGCGTGTCGTACGTGGCGATCATCGTGCAGTCGCGCGTGAAGGAGATGAACAAGTCGCTGGAAGAGGCGGCGCTGGATCTGGGTGCGACGCCGCTGAAGGTGTTCTTCGTGGTGACGCTGCCGCTGATCTCGCAGGCGCTGCTGTCCGGCTGGCTGCTGTCGTTCACGCTGTCGATCGACGACCTCGTGCTGTCGGCGTTCCTGTCGGGGCCGGGCTCGACGACGCTGCCGCTGGTGGTGTTCTCGCGCGTGCGGCTGGGGCTGAACCCGGAGATGAACGCACTGGCGACGCTGTTCATCACGGCGGTGACGATCGGCGTGATCGTGGTGAACCGGATGATGATCGCGCGCGAACGGCGCCGCATCGCCGACATGAAAGCCGCGTTCGCGGTGGCGTGACGCCCCCCGCCTGCTTCAAGGATAACAAGCACTGCAGACAAGCACGATGCGTTGCCCCAGGGGGGGCGCGCGATTCGATCCCGATTTGACAGGCCCACGACAAGGAGAATCCGCAATGAAGAAGAAACTGATCTGCCTGCTGGTGGCCGGCGCGTTGCCGGGCATCGCGCTGGCCGGTTCCACATCCGCCGAGATCAAGGCGCTGCAGGCGCAGGTCGCGGCGTTGCAGAAACAGATGAAGGCGATGCAGGCGCAGCTGTCGGCGAAGGGCGGCGCCGCGCCCCTCCAGGCCGGCACGAAGGCGGGGGCCGGCACGAAGGCGGGGGCCGGCGCCGGTGCGGCGCCGGTCGCCGTGGCCGTCGATCCGAGCTCGCCGGACTACGGCAAGGCGCAGGCCACGCTGACCAACGACGAGGTCGGCGAGATGAAGCAGCAGATCGCGAACCAGCAGCTGAAGGTCGACTCGCTGACGGACGCGGCCAATACGGGCCCGCTCGCCGGCCTCTCTGTGACGGGCTACATCGACCCGACCTACATCTACAACCGGGCGGCCGGCACGTCGTCGTTCCTGTTCGCGAACCACGAGAACGCGTACAACTACTTCAACAGCACGTTCGGCGACCTGTACCTCGACATCAAGAAGACGTTCGGCGTCGGCCCGATGGCGCCGTCGGCGGAAATCACGCTGATGCCGAACCGCGGCAACGGCATCACGCTGCTGCAGAACTCGCGCGGCTCGATCACCGACAACCTGCTGAACACCGCGGTCGTCAACGTGCCGATCACCGCCGAGACGACGCTGGTCGCCGGCCTGATCCCGAGCTTCGGCGGCTACGAGGTGCAGCAGTCGAACCAGATGCTCACGCTCACGCACAACCTGCTGTACGACTTCTCCGACCCGGGCAGCTATGTCGGCGCCGGAGCGAACTACACGAAGGGCAACTGGGCGTGGAAGTTCTTCGTCGGCAACGAGCAGTACCGCACGTACGGTTCGGTCACGCAGACGGGCACCAATGCGCTCGGCGATCCGATCACGACCAGCAACAAGGTGCCGACCTTCACCGCGCGCGCCGACTACACGTGGTCGAGCGCGCTCGACATCGGCGGATCGTTCAACATCGGGCGGCAGACGCTCTCCAGCGCGATCGACAAGAACGGCGTCGTGCATTACGGTCCGGGCGGCGCGTCGCCGAGCGGCTACGGCACGTTCTTCTTCGCGGAAGCCGATGCGACCTACACGCTCGCCGACATCCAGTACAACGCCGAAGTCGACTACGGCCAGCAGCAGCACGCGGCATTCAACGGCGGCCTCGCGCAGTGGTACGGCCTGTCGCTGCTCGCGCACCGCAAGTTCAACGCGCCGGTGGTCGGCCGCATGGGCGTGACGCTGCGCTACGATGCGCTCGTGAACAGCAAGAACGGCGGCGGCGGCGGCGGCATCGCGCTGAACGGCAACGGGATGGATCCGAACAACGGCTTCGGCGTGGACGCGAACTGCGTCGCGACGTCGCAGGCGAACGGCGGCCTCGGCTTCGACTGCAAGGGCGCGATCCGTCAGGACGTCGCGCTCGACCTGCTGTTCTATCCGACCCAGCAGATCACCGTGAAGGTCGAATACCGCCACGACTGGGCGAACAATCGGGTGTTCCTGCGCAACGACGGGTCGTACGGCAAGTCCAACGACCTGCTCGCGACGCAGTTCATCTATTCGTTCTGACGCAGCGCACGCGGGACGCCGTGCCGCACGCATGGCGTCCCGCGCCGTTTTGACCGGCCGGATGACGGTGCGCGACGCGCCGCCGCCGGCTGCAACGAGGGAGTCGGATTCATGACGCAGTCTTTCAGCCGCCGCGCCGATGCGCTCGCGCGCGACTCGTACTACGAAGCGACGGCCGTGCGCCCCGTGGATGACGATCCCGGGCTCGACGCCACGATCGACGTCGACGTCTGCGTGATCGGCGCCGGCTTCGCGGGCCTGTCGACCGCGCTCGACTGCCGCGCTCGCGGGCTGTCCGTCGCGGTGATCGACGCGCACCGGCCCGGCTGGGGCGCATCGGGCCGCAATGGCGGCCAGGCGATCACCGGCTTCGCGAAGGACGAGGAGATCGAGCGGCAGCTCGGCGCCGACGGCGCGCGTGCCGCGTGGTCGCTGTCGCTCGACGGTGTCGCACTGATCGCCGAGCGGATCGCGCGCTACGGGATCGACTGCGATTTCACGCGCGGCTACCTGACGGTCGCGACGAAGCCGCGCCGCGTCGACGACCTGCACGCCTGGATGGACGCCGCGACCCGGCGCTGGGGCCATCCGTCGCTGTCATGGCTCGACACCGGCGAAATCCGCGCGCGCATCGCGTCGACCCGCTATCTCGCAGGGGTCTACGATCCGCTGTCGGGCCACCTGCATCCGCTCAAGTACTGCCTCGGCCTCGCCGACGCCGCCCGGCGCGAAGGCGTCGCGCTGCATGCGCATACGCCCGCGCTCGACATCGTGCGCGGCGCGCGGCCCGTCGTGCGCACGCCGTCGGGCGAGGTGCGCTGCCGCTTCGTCGTGTCGTGCTGCAACGCGGGCCCCGGCGGTGTGCTGCCGGCCGCGACGGCCGCGCGCATCGCGCCGGTCGCGTCGACCATCATCGCGACCGAACCGCTCGGCCAGGCGCGCGCCGATGCGCTGATCGCGCGGCGCGAAGCCGTGTGCGACAACAACTTCTTCCTCGACTATTTCCGGCTGTCGGCCGACCACCGGATGCTGTTCGGCGGCCGCGCGAATTCGGCCGGTGCATCGCCCGCCACGCTCGCCGAAACGATCCGGCGGCGCATGGTCGGCGTGTTTCCGCAGCTCGGCGACGTGCGCGTCGACCACGCGTGGGGCGGCTTCGTCGACGTCACACGCAATCGCGCGCCGGATTTCGGCGCCCTCGACCCGAACGTCTTCTACGTCCAGGGCTTCAGCGGCCACGGCGTCGCGCTCACCGGTATCGCCGGACGCGCGGTCGCCGGCGCGATCGCGGGCGACACGCGCGCGTTCGACCTGTTCGCGCGCATCCGTCACCGGCGCTTCCCCGGCGGCGCCGCATGGCGGCAACCCGCGCTCGAACTCGGGATGCTGTACCACCGCGTGCGCGAGCTGTTCTGAGCCCACTTTCTCCGTTCTCCTGATCATGCAGACATTCGCCAACCAGCCGCACGTCGCGTCCTACTACGCGGCGACCGCCAACGATACGACCCGCCACGCGCCGCTCGCCGGCACGATCGATGCCGACGTGTGCGTGATCGGCGCGGGCCTCACGGGCCTGTCCGCCGCGCTCAACCTCGCCGAGCGCGGCCATTCGGTGACCGTGCTCGAAGCGTCGCGGGTCGGATGGGCGGCGAGCGGCCGCAACGGCGGCCAGTTGATCGGCGGGTTTGCATGCGACATCGACACGTTCGGGCAATTCATGCCGGAAGCCGACGTGAAGCGGATCTGGGACATGGGGCTCGAAACGCTGTCGCTCGTGAAGTCGCGCATCGCACGGCACCACATCGACTGCGCGCTGGTGCCCGGCTACCTGACCGCCGCGAACACCGAACGCGATGCCGACGCGCTGAAACGCTGGCGCGACGAAGCCGCGAAGCGCTTCGGCTACGACCGCTTCCGCTTCGTCGAAGCCGACGAACTCGGCGACTACGTGCAGTCCGAGCGCTATTGCGGCGGCCTGTACGACCCGGACAGCGGCCACCTCCATCCGCTCAACTACACGCTCGGCCTCGCCCGCGCGGCGGTCGAGGCGGGCGTGCGCATTCACGAGGACAGCTGCGTGACGCGCGTGCGCGACGTCGCGGGCGGCCATGTCGTCGAGACGAGCGGCGGCAACGTGCGCGCCCGCTTCGTCGTGCTCGCCTGCAATACCTTCGTCGGCGCGCTTGCGCCCGCGCTGTCGAAGAAGATCATGCCGGTCGGCACGTATGTGATCGCGACCGAGCCGCTCGGCGACGCGCGCGCCGCCGCGCTGATGCCCGCACGCGCGGCGATCTGCGACAGCCGCTTCGTGCTCGACTATTTCCGGCCGGCGCCCGACACGCGGCTCGTGTGGGGCGGCAAGGTCAGCTATTCGACGCGGGAGCCGCGCGATCTCGCGGCGGCGATGCGCGCGGACATGCTGAAGACGTTCCCGCAGCTCGCGGACGTGAAGGTCGACTACGCATGGGGCGGCTTCGTCGACATCACGATGAATCGCGCGCCGCACTTCGGCCGCATCGCGCCGACGACGTATTTCGCGCAGGGGTTCTCGGGGCACGGCGTGAACACGACCGCGCTCGCCGGCAAGCTGATCGCCGAGGCGATCGACGGACAGGCGAGCCGCTTCGACCTGTTCGACAAGATCCGCCATCGCGACTTCCCGGGCGGCGAGGCATTGCGCACGCCGGCGCTCGTGCTCGCGATGAGCTGGTACCGGCTCCTCGACGCGTTCGGCGTGCATTGAGCATGACGACACGTCGATACGTCGATGCGCAAATGCAAAACAGCCGCGCATTTGCGCGGCTGTTCGAGCCGATGGCTGGACTTCGACGCGTCGGCCGCGTATCAGTCGGTGCCGTACTTCGGTGAGCGGGGCCCGTACAGCAACCCGTTCGGCGGCCCGGCCGACAACAACCGGCTGCTTGTCAGCCCGGCCACGTCATGCGCTTCATCGGTCAGCGAATGCGCGACCTGCTTGACGGCCGCCTGCACCAGCGCCCCGACGACCCCGAACGCATTGACGCTCATGTTGTTGCCGACTTCCTTGCCGGTCGCGCGACCGTCGCCTTGCCACAGGACGTCGCCGGTCTTCAGGTCGACGAGCTTCGCCGATGCGGAGACGATCGTCGTACTGTCGACCAGCTGATAGACGGAGCCATACTGCGTGACCTTCGAATACAGCGCGGCGTCCGCGCCGAAGATTTCGCGCAGCTTCGCGGGCGACGTGCTCTGGATATCGGTCGCATTCGTCAGGCCGTTCTGCTTGAACGTCTCGTCCATCACCGCGACCGGCACGACGTAATAGCCCGACTCCGCAAGCGGCTGCGTCATTTGCGACAGCACGCCGTAGGTCGCGCCGACGTCGGTGGTCTCGTTCACGGGCGGCAGCACGAGAATCGAGCGCGGCTGGCTCTTCTTGAACGCCGTGTAATCGGGGCGCTTCACCGGTTGCGCGCACGCGCTCAACAGTGCGGCAATCGACAGCACGGACAACAGCTTGAATGAAAGTGTCTTGAACATGGCGGGCGCGTCACTGTTTGGCGGGGTTCGAATCGGCGTTCTTCCGGGCGGCGACCGTCTGGCCGGCGGCCGTCGGATTCGCAGCTTTGGAGTCACCGGCCTTGTTCTTCAGCAGGAAATCCATGTACGGCGCGGATTCCGGGAACAGTTGCTTCTCGGCCTGCAGCTCCTGTCCCGCCTGCTGCATGTTGCCGACGCTCGCATACAGCATCCCGAGATGCGCATGGAACCCCGGCGGCGGCGTATGGCCCTTCGCGCGAATCTCCTGCAGCGCCTTTTCGAGTGCGTCGATCTGCTCCTGCGGCGACTTCTGCCCCTTGAAGTATTCGTACACCTGCGGCTGATAGCCGGTCCATTGATACAGCGGCGGCGTGGTCGGCGCCGCGCAGCCCGCGAACAGCATGACGGCCGCCGTCGCCGGCAGCCAGATTCCCCGTTTCATGGTCTTGTCTCTTCTGGTTGATGTGATGATGAGTTCGGGCCGTACTGCACGCGCCCGTTACTGCGCCGCCTTCAGCGCACCGGCGTCGACCTGGTCGACGAGATGGTTCACGGCTTCCTGGATCGCGAGGTCCAGCACCTTGCCGTTCAGCGTCGAGTCGTAGCCGGCCGTGCCGCCGAAACCGATCACCTCGCGGTTCGACAGGCTGAATTCGCCCGCGCCCTGGCTCGATGCGATGACTTCCGACGTCGTCGTGTCGACGATGTTCAGGTTGACCTTCGCGTATGCGACCTGCGTCTTGCCGCGGCCGAGAATGCCGAACAGCTGGTGATCGCCGACGTCCTTGCGGCCGAACTCGGTCACGTCGCCCGTCACCACGTAGTTCGCGCCCTTCACGGCCTGCGCCTTCTTCATGAAGCCGGCTTCCTGCTTGATCTCGTCGAGATTCTCGCGATCGAGCACGTTGAAGCGCCGGCTCTGCTGCAGGCGCGTGACGAGGATCGTCTTCGCCTGCCCGCCCAGGCGGTCGATGCCGTCCGAGAAGATGCCGCGCATGTAGCTCGAGCGGTTGTCGAACTTGCCGACGGCGATCGCGACAGGCTTGCCCGCATACGGCTTCTGCGCGCTGCTGACGGGCGGCACGTCGAGCGTGCGCGATGATTCGGTCGCGCAGCCGGACAGCGCTGCGACGACCGCTGCCGCCACGAGAACGGTGCGTCGTGTCTGAATGTTCACTGCTGGTCTCCTTGCATGGAAAGATGGCCCTGAGCGGGCGCGCCGGCTCGCGGACGATCCGGCGGTCGAAACGGCTACGGTGCGAACGGGGATGCGCGCATCGGTGCGACGCGCGCGCATTCATCGCCGGGCTGGCGATCGTGTCAGGTGACAGGCAGGTGCGTGCAACGGACGTGTTGCGGCACCAAGCGGATGGGCGACGCGATACGCGACTGATTCGCGTACGTGCGCCATGTCTTGATTCTGGTTACTGCGCTGTTGATCGCGCATGGCCGGCCCCGGATATGATTTTTCGCGATCATATCAAGCCTTGTTATCGAGACGAGGTGTCTTGATAATAATTGACGATTTTCTTGCATTTATATGAATAACGCCTGCAGCTCCGCCCTGAAACCTTGCCGGACAATGCCTTTCCGACATCGGAACGGAGCACCCTGACTGCTCGCTTTCGCCACGGCGCATCGCGCGCCGGCCCGACGATATCGACGCATATTGCCGGCGACGCTCGTCCGAATTGCGAATGCATTGAAAACAATCGTCGAGAATGATCCGGCTTTATCGCGCCAGCAAAGGGCTCGTCGGCGCATTCCCGATCCGGCAATCCCGCGCACGCGCGCGCAAACCCGCGCGTGCCCGCTCCTGCTAGCCGGCCACCTTCTGCCGCATCGTCACAAACTCCTCGGCCGCGGTCGGGTGAATGCCGATCGTGTCGTCGAACTGCGCCTTCGTCGCACCCGCGCGAATCGCGATCGCGATCCCCTGGATGATCTCGCCCGCGTCGCGGCCGACCATGTGCGCGCCGACCACGCGCTGGCTGTCGCGCGCGACGACGAGCTTCATCAGCGTGCGCTCGTCGCGGCCCGACAGCGTATGGCGCAGCGCCATGAACGACGTGCGGTAGATGTCGACGTCGCCATCGTACAGGTCGCGCGCGGTCGACTCGGAGAGGCCGACCGTCGCAACCTCGGGCTGGCTGAACACCGCCGACGGCACCCATTCGTGATCGGCCGCGACGCGCGACCCGCCGAACAACGTGCGCGCGAGCAACCCGCCGTCGCGCGTCGCGACAGGCGTGAGCTGCGGCCGCGACGTGACGTCGCCGATCGCATGGATCGAAGGCACCGACGTCGCCGAATACGCATCGACAGCAATCGCGCCGCGCGCGTCGAGCGCCACCCCCGCCTGTTCGAGCCCGAGCCCGTCGACGTTCGGCACGCGGCCGGTCGCATAAAGCACTGCGTCGTACGGCCCGTGCCGCGCAGCGCCGACGCGCACGCTCAGCGTGCCGTCATCCGCGCGCTCGATCGACTCGACCACCGCGCGCGCATGGATCGTGACGCCCTGCTTCGTCATCTCGTCGGTCAGGAACTGGCGCACGTCGTCGTCGAAGCCGCGCAGGATCTTTTCGCCGCGATAGAACAGGTCGACGTGGCTGCCGAAGCCGTTGAAGATGCCCGCGAACTCGACCGCGATATAACCGCCGCCGACCACCGCGATGCGTTCGGGCAACGCGGCAAGCGACAGCGCCTCGCGCGACGTGATCGCATGCTCGATGCCGGGCCGCGCCGGCAGCGACGGGCGCGAACCGGTCGCGATCGCGATGTGGCGCGCGCGGATCGTGCGTTCGCCGATCGCGACCGTGTGCGCATCGACGAGCGTCGCGCGCCCCGCGTGCATCTCGACGCCCGATTGCCGCAGCAGGTTGATGTAGATGTCGCTGAGCCGGTTGATCTCGCGATCCTTCGCGGCGATCAGCGCGGGCCAGTCGAGCGCGCCGGCGCCGAAGGTCCAGCCGAAGCCCTTCGCGTCCTCGACTTCATGCGGGTAGTGCGATGCGTAGACGAGCAGCTTCTTCGGAATGCAGCCGCGCAGCACGCAGGTGCCGCCGATCTGCTCTTGTTCCGCTATGCCGACGCGCGCGCCGTAAGACGCGGACATGCGCGCAAGCCGCACGCCGCCCGAGCCGGCGCCGATGACGAACAGGTCGTAATCGAAATCCATCGCATCCCCTCATCGCGGTTCGGATGAAGGCACGATAGCAAGATTCCGGAATTCCTGCGGCGCACGGCGCCGCCACGCGCGCCCAATAAAAAACGGCGAGAGACGTCGCCTCTCGCCGGTCAAACCGGTTGCCGGGTGTGCCATGCGTCACCGATCGACCGCATGCCCGACCTGCCGGCCGCGCGGCACCGGTCCGCCCGGGCGCGCGAAGGGCGCGCCCACGGCCGGACCAGCCGCCATGCTCATGCCTGCGACGTGTCGCTGCCGTCCGTCGCCTGCGTGTCGTCTGCCTGCTGCGGCTGCTCTTCCTTCTTCTCGAGCATGCCTTCGACCGCTTCCGCACCCTTGAAGCCGGCGACGGCGGCTGCCGCCTTGGTCAGCAGGCCCGCATCCGGATCCAGCTTTTCCGCGCCTTCGACAGCCGCGACTGCGCCAGCGATTTCACCCACGGTGTTCAGGATACCCATCGTCATCCCCTTTCAAGAAAATCGTGAGCGCATCGTCCCACGAAAAAAGCCGGCGGACCGCGATTGTCATCACCGGATACACAAGTTACGCCCCAGGCCGGCCGCACTCGACGAGCGCAACCGGAACGACGCACGCGCGCGCCTGACGGCACGCAACGGGCGATGCACGCAGCGTAGCGGAAACGCTTCGCGCGTACTGTAAAAGTATGTTCTGGATTGCCGACGGAACCCTTACGGCGCGGGGGTCTCGTGATGAAGCATTCGCCGAATAGTCGTGCGCGCGTATGAAGGTCGCGTGACGAAAAAAAGAGGCGCCTGGCGGCGCCCCTTCGATGCCTGCCGGACGACTGCCGGCGCATGCGTTCCGACGTTCGTCAGAAGATATTGCGCAGGCCGATCGCGATGCCGGTCTGGTTGCTGCGGCCCGGCAGCTCGACGTTCGCCGCGCCGTTCGTCTTGTTGAAGTCGACGGTGCCGTAGACTTCCGTGCGCTTGCTGAGTGCGTACTCGGCGATGCCGACGACCGCGTAGCGGTTGCCGCTCGCGAGCGTGCCGTTCGCGGTCATCGCATTGCGCATGTGGTCGTAGTAGAACGCGCCCGTCAGCGTCAGCGGCGCGCTGACCTGCCAGCTCACGCCCGCGAACGGACCGTCATCGATCCGGCCGGTGCCCTTCGCGACCGGAATCGTCTGCTGCGCGAGCAGGCTGTCGACGAAGCCCGTATCGTCCTTCGAGCGCAGGTAGCCCGCGTAGATCTTCGCCTTGCTGAACGCATACACGACGTTCGCGTGGTAGATCGTCTGCTTGCGCGCCGAGTTGTCGCTGTTCTGCTGCGCGCCGGCCGCGATGCTGAGCGGACCCATCACATACGACAGCGACACGCCCCACGCATTGCCCTTGCCGAGCGAACCCGGGATCTGGCCCGAGAAGCCGCCGGCGCCGGTCGATTCGTAGTTGGTGCCGGTCGAGTACATCGCCTTCGCGGTCAGCCCGTCGAACTTGCCCGTGTACTTGATCTGGTTGTCCGCATACAGGCCGCCGCCGAGTGCGACCGGCAGCCACGCGTTTTCGAGGTAGTTGCCGACCGTCAGCGGATCGTAGGTGTCCGACAGCAGGTCGAACAGCGGCGTCTTCTGGCGGCCGAGGGTCACCGTGCCGTACGGGCTCTGCAGGCCGACGTACGCTGCGCGGTTGAACAGGCGGCCGCTGTCGGCGAATGCGCCGTTCTGCAGGTTCACGCCGCTCTCGAGGTTGAACACGGCCTTCAGGCCGCCGCCGAGGTCTTCCGTGCCGTAGATGCCGAAGCGGCTGTTCGTGATCGCGCCGTTGGTCATCGACAGCAGGCCGTCGTTCTTGGCGTTGGCGTTGGTCAGGTAGCGGATGCTGGCGTCAGCGACGCCCCAGAGCGTCACGGAACTTTGTGCGGCCGCGTACTGGCTGGCAAATGCGAGCGCGGCGCCCCCTGCGATGGCTGCGAGTCGGGTGGTCTGCTTCACGAGCTTTCCTTTTTTGTAGGTGTCTCCGTTCATGGCCGGCCGCGTGCGCAGCCGGGTGGCGATCGCTCACGCTCCTGGCGCGCGCGATGTGGGCTGAATCATATGACGAGTGCAATCGCTGAAAGAAATTGAAATGCGCGGTAACGGCGGAACTGTCGCCCGCGCACAACGCCGCGCGCGCGAGGCTTGCCCGGCGGGCGTCGGGCGCCGCACGGCAGCGATCGCTCGCGCGGCTTACGGCATGTCGGATCTGTAAGGATCGCGCGGCAGGCGCCGCGGATCGGACGCAGGCCCGGGGCGCACGCGGCGGTGCGTCCGCGGGATGCGCGGCTATGCCGCCGCCGGCCCGCCGTCGGCCGTGTGCCGGCGCCATGCGCGCCGCACGATTTCCGCGAACGCGCCGACGAGCAGCAGCACGGCGCCCCACAGCGCGCCTTCCGGCACGAGCCGAGTCACGAGGCCGCCCCCCACCGCGCCGGCCAGGAAGCAGAAGCTGATCGTCGCGAGCAGCGCCGAGTCGTGCAGCGCGCCCGCGTCGTAGCGCGGGATCAGCCCGACGAACAGCTTCTGCGCGGCGCGCCGCAGGTTGCCGGTGGTCATCACCGACGTGTACGACAGTTCCTCGAGATGGGTGAACGACAGCGTCTGCAGCGTCGCGACGAACGAAATGCCCGGAATCAGCCAGGCGCTCGACGCGCCGACGAGGCCGCTCGCGGCGACGCCGAGAAAGGCGATCTCGACGAGCAGGCACGCGAACGCCGTGTGCTTCATCCAGCCGCGCTGCGCGGCGAGGCCGAGCAGGTGCGCGACGAATACCGCGATCACGAAGCCGACGAGCGGCGGCACGTGATGCAGCGCGGCGGCCCATTCGCCGGCGGACAGGTTGATGCCGAGCAGCGCGACGTTGCCGGTCATCGTGTTCGCGAACACGTGGCCGTGGCCGACATACGTGTACGCGTCGAGGTAGCCGCCGGACAGCGTCAGCAACGCGGCGACAGTGAGATTGCGGCTGGCGCCGTCGAGATCCATCGAGCCTCCCGTGAAGATTCGCGCCAGTATGGCGCACGGGCGGTCAGTGTGCGCGGGTCACTGCCCGATGCCCGTGAGCCCGATCAGCGCGCCGCCCGCGAGCAGCCACAGCGGATGGATGCGCGTGCGCCACGCGAGCACCGCGCACGCGGCCGTGATGCCCCACTGGATCGCCGTGCGGTTCGACGCCTCGGAGATCAGCACCGCGCTTGCCGCAACGAGCCCGGCGGTGACGGGCATCATCCCCTGCTGCACGTAGCGGCGCCACGGCCGGTCACGAAAGCGCTCCCACGCATGCAGCGCGAGCACGGTGACGATCGACGACGGCCCGAACTTCGCGAGCGACGCGACCAGCAGCCCGCTCCAGCCGGCCACATGCCAGCCGACCAGCGACACGATCATCATGTTCGGCCCGGGCGCCGCCTGGGCCAGCGCGAACAGCGCGGTGAACTCGTGCGCGCTCATCCAGCGATGGACGTCGACGACCTGCCGCTGCATCTCCGGCAGGATCGTGTTGCCGCCGCCGAACGCGAGCAGCGACAACTGGCTGAAGATCGTCGCGATGGCGATCAGCGTGTCGTTCATGGCCGGCCCCCTGGCTGCGCGTCGCGCGCCGCGGCCGGCGCCGGCTGCGGCGAGTCCGCGCCGCGGCGCCGCGACGCGAGCCAGATGCTGAGCGGCGTCAGCACGAGCATCGCGGTCAGCAGCGGGATGCGCAGCACCGCGATCGCGACGAACGCGAGCGCCGCGATGCCGGCCGCCGCACGCGCGTGCCGCAGCGGCTTCAAGACCTTCACGGCCATCGCGACGAGCAGCCCGGCCGCCGCCGCGGCGAGCCCCGCGAACAGGTGCTGCACGCGCGGATCGTTCTGCGTCTTCGCGTACAGCACGCCGAGCGCGACGACGACGAGCGTCGGGCCCGCGATCAGCCCGAGAATGCCGGCGAACGCGCCGGCGACACCGCGAAAGCGCATGCCGACGGCCACCGACAGGTTGATCACGTTGCCGCCCGGCAGGAACTGGCACAGCCCGAGCAGATCGGTGAATTCGTCGGAGGAAAGCCACTTGCGCTCTTCCACGATGGTGCGCCGCGCGAACGGCAGCGCGCCGCCGAACGACATGAGGCCAAGCGACAGGAAACCGGTGAACAGCTCGGCAAGGCCGACGCTGCGGGATGATGCGGCCGGCGGCGGTGCGGCAGGCGGAGAAGCGGATTGCATGGGGTTCCTTATCAAACGGTGACCCGAGGTTACCGCCGTTCGGCATGCCGGCAAAACGATTTTATCGGCGCGCCTTTGTGATCTAGAATCACAAGCATGGCACGCGATCTCCCGCCCTTTTCCGCGCTTCGGGCCTTTGAAGCTGCGGCACGACATGAAAGCTTCAGCGCAGCCGGCGACGAGCTGCATGTGACTCACGGTGCCATCAGCCGGCAGATTGCCGGGTTCGAGGCCTGGCTCGGCAAGCCGGTGTTCCACCGCTACGGCAAGCGCGTGAAGCTCACCGACGAAGGCCGCCGCTACCTGGACACCGTGCGCGCGGCGTTCGACAGCATCGCGCTCGCGACCGAGCAGCTGCGCAACACCGGCGCGGCGCGCGTGCTGCGCATCAATGCGCTGCCGACCTTCGCGATGAAATGGCTGCTGCCGCGCCTGTCGCGATTCCAGCGCGACGTGCCGAACGTCGAGCTGAAGCTGTCGACGTCGAATGCGCCGCTCGACACGCTCGACGGCTTCGATGTCGCGATCCGCCGTGGCCCCGGCCACTGGCCGAACTGCACGAGCGGCCACTTCCTCGACGAAAGCGTGATTCCCGTCTGCAGCCCCGCGCTGCTCAAGCGCGTGCCGATCGCGCGCGCGGACGATCTCGCGCGCCATGTGCTGCTGCATTCGGATACGCGGCCGGAAGGCTGGCGCGACTGGTTCGCGGCGGCCGGCGTGGCGATGAAGGGGCGCAAGCGGCAGTCGTTCGACCACTTCTACCTGGCGCTGCAGGCGGCCGTCGACGGGCTCGGCGTCGCACTCGGCCCGTTGCCGCTGATCGACGACGAGCTCGCGAGCGGCCGGCTCGTGATGCCGCTGGAGGGGCCGCGCATCGCGACGCGCAGCTACTGGTGGATCGCGCCGCGCGCACCGGCCGACGATCCGCTCGTCGCGCAGTTCTGCGCGTGGCTGCAAACTCAGTCGAACGTCGGCGCGTAGCGCGTCGACGTTCGACGCGAAGGATGACGCGGGCGGCAACACACTGCCCGCCGGGGCTTCAGACCACCGGGCCCGGTTCCTTCTCCTTGCGCAGGATCGCGTACAGGATGATCGCGCCGAACGTCGCGGTGCCGATCCCGCCGAGCCCGAAGCCGCCGATCTTCAGCGAGAAGTCGCCGGCGCCGAGCACCAGCGTGACGGCCGCGACGATCAGGTTGCGGTTGTCGGAGAAGTCGACCTTGTTGACGACCCAGATCCGCGCGCCCGTCACCGCGATCAGCCCGAACACGACGATCGACACGCCGCCGAGCACGGGGCCCGGAATCGTCTGGATCACCGCGCCGAACTTCGGCGAGAAGCCGAGCACGATCGCGATCAGCGCGGCGACCGCGAACACGAGCGTCGAGTAGATCCGCGTGACGGCCATCACGCCGATGTTCTCCGCGTAGGTCGTCACGCCCGTGCCGCCGACGCTGCCCGACACGATCGTCGCGAGCCCGTCGCCGATGAACGCGCGGCCCACGTAGCGATCGAGGCTCGCGCCCGTCATCGCGCTGACGGCCTTGACGTGGCCGAGGTTTTCCGCAACCAGGATCACCGCGATCGGCGCCAGCATCAGCATCGCGTGCGGATCGAACACCGGCGCGCGGAAGCCCGGCACCCCGAACCAGGCCGCCTGCCCGACGATCGAGAAATCGATCGGCTTGCCGAGCCCCATCCCGTTGGTCGCGACCGCGTAGATCGCGTAGGCGATCACCAGCCCGACCAGGATCAGCAAGCGCTGCACCATCCCGCGCGAGAACACCGCGACGCCGCCGACGCACAGCACCGTGACGAGCGCCATCACCGATTCGAAGGTCGACCCGGACACGCCCTTGACCGCGATCGGCGCCAGGTTCAGCCCGATCACCGCGACCACCGCGCCGGTCACGACGGGCGGCATCAGCGTCTCGATCCAGTTCGTGCCGATCGCCTGCACCAGCGCGCCGATCGCGACGTAGACGACGCCGCACGTGACGATCCCGCCGAGCGCGACCGGGATGTTCGGGTTCGGGCCGCTGCCGCCGTAGCCGGTCACCGCGATCACGAGGCCGATGAACGCGAAGCTCGAGCCGAGGTAGCTCGGCACGCGGCCGCCGACCAGCACGAAGAACAGCAGCGTGCCGATGCCCGACATGAAGATGCACAGGTTCGGGTCGAAGCCCATCAGCAGCGGCGCGAGCACGGTCGAGCCGAACATCGCGACGACGTGCTGCACGCCCATCGCGACCATCTGCGGCCACGCGAGGCGCTCGTCGGGGCCGACCACGCGCGACGCCGCGCCGGTCGATTGCACCCGCCAGCGCGGGAAGTAGGAATCGGACATGGGGAAAAGGGCTCCTGTCGGTCGGTCGCCGGCTGCGGAGGATGCGCCGGTCTGGAATCTGGCGCGAGTTTACGGAGCGGAAATGGGGCTGGCAAGCGGACTGGCGAGCGGGCCGATGCGGGCCGGCGAGCGGGGCCGGCAAGGCCGAAGCGCGGCTTGCCGCGTGGGTGGAACGGGGCTGGATGAATGGGGCGCGATGGCGCGACCCGGTGCAGCGCCCGTCCGCGCGGGGACATGCGCGGGCGGTGATCGACACCGGCCGCGACGCCGAGCGTGCGCTCACGTCGCGGCCGGCGCGTCGTGCATCAGGGATTGATGTACTGGAACAGCGACAGGTTCTGCAACTGCGCGTAAGCCTTCTGCGAGCCCGTCAGCGCGTTCTGCATCTGCAGGAACTGGCTGATCGTCGACACCATGTTGGTGCTCGTCAGGTCGGCCAGGTTGCTGCTGACCTGCAGCGTATTGGTCTGGTTCACCGTCTGCATCGCCTTGATTTCCTGCTCGCGGCCGCCGACCGACGCCTGCACGGTGAGGACGTTCGTCATCATGTTGTTCAGCTTCGTCGTGCCGGTGGTCATCGCGTTCTGGAGCGCGGCGGCGGCAGACGTGTTGCTGCTGACCGGCACCTTCAGCGCGGCGATCATCGAGTCGAGCGCGGCGAACACGTCGGTGCCGGCCTGCGGCGCCGGCGTGACCGTGAACGTGTCACCAGCGGCCGGCGTTCCCGACACCGGCACCGACAGGCCGTTGCCGAGCGCGATCCCGGCGCCGGCCGAATACGGCTGCGCGGCGGTCGTGGTCGGCGGCACGACGGTGTTGTCGGTAACGGTATAGGTCGGCGCGGCGGCCGTGCCGCCGAACGTGATCGTGAACTGGTGCGTGTTGGTCGCGGCCGACGGGCTCGTGATCGACACCGAGCCGATCGTGCCCGTTCCCGTGTTGCCCGCGCCGGCGACCGGCACCGGCTGGCTGCCGAGCATCGGCACCGACAGGAACACGCTCACGCCGTTGTCGCCCTGCGAGATCGAGCGCGTGTCGGCGATCTGCACCTGCCGCGACCCCGTGTCGCCGCTGTAGGTCACGCCGCCCCCCGGCGCGTTCGAGAACGGCGCCGTGGCCGTCTGGAAACCCGCGAACAGGTAGTTGCCCGCGCCGTCCGTCGAGTTCGCGAGCGTCAGCAGCTGGTTGCGATAGCCCTGCAGCTGCGTCGACAGCGCCGAGCGGTCGCTGTCGGACAGCGAGCCGTCGCCGGCCTGGATCACGACCGTATGAATGCTGTTCAGCAGGTTGTTGACGCTGATGAGCGTCTGGTCCTCCGCCTGCAGCGACGACAGCGCGGTGTTCTGGTTCGACGAATACTGCGACAGCGTGGCCGACGTCATCGACAGCTGCACCGCCTGCGCGGCGCCGAGCGGGTTGTCGGCCGGGGTCGACAGGCTCACGCCGCTCGAGATCTGCTGGTACAGCTGCGAGAGCTGCGCCTGCTGATCGTTCATCTGCGCGACGTTCATCTGGTAGAACTGCGTGGTGGAAATCCGCATCGCTTCGATCCCCGAAATCAGTTGAACAGGCCCAGCACGGTCTGGAACAGCGTCGACGCGGTCTGGATGACCTTCGCGTTCGCCTGGTAGAGCTGCTGGTACTGCATCAGGTTGGCCGCTTCCTCGTTCTGGTTCACGCCCGACACCGACTGCTGCGCTTGCGTGATCTGGCCGACCAGCGAGGTCTGCGCGGCGCTCGACGACTTCAGCTGGCTCGTCGTGTTGCCGATGCCGTTCACGTAGTTCGCATAGGCGCCCGTCAGCGTGGTCGAACCGTTGCCGAACGCTTTCGCGTTGACGAGCTGCGCCAACGCGAGCGCGTTGCTGCCGTCGTTCGTGCCGCCCGTGTTCGGCGCGACCGTGAACGTGTCGCCCGCTGACGGCGCGCCCGACACCGTGACCGTGACGCCGGCCGTCAGCGTGATCGGCGAGCCGGACTGGTAATTCTGCGGCGCGCTCGTGGTCACCGGGTTGGCGGCGTTGTCGGTAACCGTGTACTGCAGAGTACCGCCCGTGCTGCTCATCGTGATCGTGTAGTTGTGCGGGTTGGCCGCGGCCGTCGCGCTCGTGACCGACAGCCCGCCGATCGTGCCGGTGCCCGTGTTCGTCGTGGTCGCCGACGGCACGAACGGCGCCGCCGCCGCGATCGCCGAGCCGTTCGACGTCGCGAGGCCGAAGCCGTTCAGCGCACCGCGGGTCGGCTGCACGGTGAACTTGTCGCCGGCGTTCATCGCGCCGGACGAGAACGAGAAGTTCAGGCCGCCGATCGTGGCCGGCATCGAGGTCGACTGGCCAACCACCGCGCCGCTGGCGCTGTCGGTCAGCGTGTAGTTCGTGCCGTCGAACGACAGCGTGTAGTCGCTCGTGGTCGGCTGCGACGCGTTCGCGAACGACACGGACAGCGTCGCGGTGCCGGTGTTGCCCGCGTTCGCGTACGTGACCGGCGCGCCGGTCGTAAACAGGTTGCCGCCGACGTTGCCCGACAGGTCGATGCCGAGCGCGTTCTGCGCGTTGACCTGCGCGGCGAAGCTGGTCGCGATCGCGCCGAGCTGCGCTTCGGCCGGGTCGAGCGTCTGGCTGCGGAACGCGAGCAGGCCGCCAAGCGTGCCGCCCTGCAGCGACGCGCTGGACAGGGACTGGTTCGGCCCCTGCGGGTTCGCGCCGGCGATGCCCTGCGACACGACGGTGAGCTCGCTCGGATCGGACGGCGACGTGACTGCCGCGAGCTGGTAGCTGGCGTTCGAGACGACGAGCGGCGTGCCGCCCGCGAGAAACACGCTGTAGCCGTCGCTGTTGCTGACGACCTGCACGCCCACGAGGTTCGACAGGTTCGACACCGCGAGGTCGCGCTGGTCCATCAGCTGGTTCGGCGGCTGGCCCTGGCCGCTCGCGGCGGCGATCTGCTGGTTCAGCTGCGCGATCTGCGTGGTGTAGGCGTTGATCTGCGTGACGGTGCTCGTGAGCTGCGTATTGACGCTCTGGCGCAGCGCGTCGTATTGCTGGCCGGCCGCCGTGATCTGGTTCGCGAGCGTCTGCGCATTGCTCATCGCGGTCTGCCGCACCGACGAGTCGGCCGCGCTGTTCGCGACGTTCTGCAGCCCGGTGAAGTAGCTCGTGATCGCGCTCGAGATGCCGGACGTCGGGCTGCCGACGTAGTTGTTCAGCTGCGTGACGAGCGAATACCACGTCGACAGCGCGCCGCTCTGCGTCTGCGCGCCGTTCAGCTGGTCGCTCAGGTACTGGCTGTACTGCCGCTGCACGGTGACGGTGTTCACGCCTTGCGGCATGTAGCCGCTGGCCGTGTACTGGCCGCTCGCCTCGGCATAGACGGGGCGTTCGACCGAATAGCCGGGCGTCGCCGAGTTGCTGATGTTGTTGCCGGTCGTCGTGAGGCCCCAGAGCGCGGCATTCAGGCCGCTGACGCCGAGGTTCATGAGTGTGTTGGACATGCGCGATCCTGATGAGCCGGCCGCGCTGCGGCCGCCGGGTTGCGTGACTCCCGGTATATCGGCCGCGATTTCAGAAAATTGAGGAAAAAATGCATGCGCGACGCGCACTCGCGCGCCGCCGGTTCGAGCGTGCGGCCGAGGGGTGCCGCAAACGCCGCGCGGGCCGCCCCGGGCGGGGCCGGCCGCCGCTTGCGCGTCAGGCCCGCGCGAGCGAGCGGCGCTTCATTTCGAGCTGCGTGATCAGCCGCTGCAGCGTGTTCTCCGCGCTGCCCGGCAGCGACATGTAGCGGAAGCCGAGCTGGTAGCGCCGCGACCCGTTCGGCATCTGCGTCGAACGCTGCGACACGAGCTGCAGGTCGAGCGACAGCTTGCCGTGGCCGGTCAGGTCGAGCTCGACGTCGGGCAGCAGCGTGCCGACCTCGAGCGCCTCGACGCGTTCGTCGGCCGTGCGCAGCCCCACGCCGCCGAGCGACAGGTTGTGCACCTCGAACAGGAAGCTCTCGCCGTCCGGCAGCTTGCCGCGGCACAGGAACGGATCGACGATCGGCGCATCGACGCGGAAATACTCCCGGCGCTGGATGCACATCAGCACGTCGGGGAAATCGGCGACGAACGCGGGCAGCCCCTCGAAGCGCGTCTCGCGCGGCGTGCCCGTGGTGAATTCGACGCGCACGCCCTCCGGCGCGGCCGCGAACGTGCAGTGCGACGCGCCGAGGATGCCCGCGTTCTGCTCGGCCAGCGCACCCCAGTCGAACGTGAACGTCCGCGCACCCACATCCACCTCCAGCAGGCGCGTGACGAGCTGGCCACCCGGATACTGGACGGTCAGGAAATCGCCGCGATTGACGAGGTTGCGCAGCTGCACGCCGATTTCCAACGGATTGCGGCGGGCATAGTCGGGCCCGGAGTGGCCTGCATCCAGGCTGGGGTCCGTCGACGTTTCGATATTCATGGCTAGCCGGTCATTCTTCTCATGGGCGCCCGGGCAACCGGTGCGCAATAAAACCGGGCCAGAACGGGGCCCGGTCGCAGGTCTCTCACACTTAGCGGCAGTGCTGACCGAAAGTTTAGATCGAATCGGGGATTTTTTTCGCGCAAACGTTGAAACCGCGCGCGGCGGGCTGCCGGGCGCGGTCCAGAGGGTACGACAGCGGTAGCCGACGGGTCGGTCAGCCGATCTGCTGCATGATCGAAATCAGCTTCTTCGCGTAGTTCGGGTCGGTCGCGTAGCCGGCCTTCTGCATCCCGTGCGCGAAGCCTTCGACGCTGCGGCTCGCGCTCAGCACGCCCGCGTAGCGCGGATTGTTCTTCAGCAGGTTCGCGTAATCGGTCATCGCGTGCTCGTACGAATCGTACGCGCGGAACTTCGCGACCACGCGGCGCGGCGTGCCGTTCACGTATTCCGTCGTCAGCGCGGACACCGTGCGGCCGGTCCAGCCCTTGGTCGCCTTGATGCCGAACACGTTGTAGCTCGTCGAGCCGTCGCCCGCGCGGATCTCGCGCTTGCCCCAGCCCGATTCGAGCGCGGCCTGGCCGACGATGAAGCGCGCCGGGATGCCGGTCGACGCGCTGGCCGCCTGCGCGGGGCCCGCGAGCCGGTCGACGAACGCGTCGGCGTCCTGCACGCCGCTCGCGCCCTTCAGCGGCGGCGTCAGCGCGCTGCCGGCCGAATAGCCGCGCGTGCCGGCAAGCCCGCCGTTGTTCGCCGCGTTCGCGTAGGCCTTCGCCATCGCGTTCATCGCGGCGAGGCCGCCTTCGTTGCCGGACGCGCCGAAGCCGTCCGCGCCCAGCCCGGCCGCGCCGACGTCGGCCGCCGTGTCGCTGCCCGCGCCCTGCCCCGCGTTGCGCAGCAGCTGCTTCATCAGTGCGTCGGCGACGCCGATCCCGCGCTTCGACATCTGCTGCGCGAGCTGCTGGTCGAGCATCGACGTGTACATCTTCGACGTATGCGAATCGAACAGCCCGCCGTCGGGCGACGCGTCGCGCATGCTCTTGAGCATCATCTGCGTGAACATCGCGTCGAACTGGCCGGCGACCGCCTTCGCGCCGGCCTGCGGCGACTGCCTCGCCTGCGCGCGCAGTGCGTCGAAACCCTGCACGTCGAGCGCAAAGCGCTGCGTGAGGTCGTTCGCGTTCGGGAGACTGGCTGTCATTTAGATGATCTCCAGGTCGGCGCGCAGCGCGCCGGCGGCCTTCATCGCCTGCAGGATCGACATCAGGTCCGCGGGCGTTGCGCCGAGCGTGTTCAGCGCCTTCACGACGTCGGCGAGATTCGCGCCGGCCGTCACCATCTTCAGCGCGCCGTTGTCCTGCTTCAGCTGGATCTGCGACTGCTGCGCCACCACCGTCTGCCCGTTCGAGAACGGGCCCGGCTGCGACACGACCGGCTGCGTGTTGACGACGACCGACAGGTTGCCGTGCGCGACCGCGCAGCTCTGCAGCGTCACCATCTGGTTCATCACGATCGAGCCGGTGCGCGCGTTCAGGATCACCTTCGCCGCGGCCTTGTCGGGGCTGACGTCGAGGTTCTGCAGGCGCGCCATGAACGCGACCTGCTGCGCCGAATCGGCCGGCGCGGCAAGCTGGATCGTGCGGCCGTCGAGCGCCGTCGCGGTGCCCGGGCCGAAGCTCGAATTGACCGCGGACACGATCCGCTGCGCGGTGCCGTAGTCCATGTCGTTCAGTTGCAGCTGCAGCACGCCGTTCATCTGCGCGATCGCGTTCGGCACCGAACGCTCGACGATCGCACCACCGACGATCCGGCCGGCCGCGAGCTGGTTCACCTGCACGCGGCTGCCGTTCGCGCTGGCGCCGGCGCCGCCGACCGCCATGTTGCCCTGCGCGAGCGCATAGACCTGGCCGTCCGCGCCTTTCAGCGGCGTCAGCAGCAGCGTGCCGCCGCGCAGGCTCTTCGCGTTGCCGAGCGACGACACGGTGACGTCGAGCGCCTCGCCCGGCCGCGCGAACGGCGGCAGCGTGGCGGTCACCATCACGGCCGCGACGTTCTTCAGCTGCATGTTGCTCAGCTGCGACGCGCCGCCGTTGGCCGAGCCGTTGTTGATCGAGATGCCGAGGTTCGCGAGCATGTTCGCGAGCGTCTGCGTCGTGAACGGGGTCTGCATCGTCTGGTCGCCCGTGCCGTCGAGGCCGACGACGAGGCCATAGCCGATCAGCGGGTTGTCGCGCACGCCCTGGATCTGCGCGAGATCCTTCAGGCGTTCCGCGTGCGCGGGCGCCGCGCCGAGCACGCAGGCCAAGGCCATGAACGTGACGGCGAGCCGCGCGACGGCATGCGCGCGGGCCGACAGGCGGTCGAGAAGCGTCTTCTGCATCGTCATCACCACGGCGCGATGTTGAGGAAGAAGCGCTGCAGCCAGCCCATCGTCTCGGCTTCGTTGATGTAGCCCTTCGCCGAGTATTCGATCTTCGCGTCGGCGACCTGCGTCGAGTAGACGGAGTTCGCGCCCGAGATCGTGTTCGGGTTGACCACGCCCGAGAAGCGCACGAATTCGTTGCCCTGGTTGATCAGCATCTGCTTCTCGCCGCTGACCACGAGATTGCCGTTCGGCAGCACGTTGGTGACCGTCACCGTGATCGTGCCGTTGAACGTGTTCGCCGCGCTCGCGCCGCCGGTCGCGGCGAACTTGTTGTCGCCGGTCGCCGACAGGTTCGCCTTCGCGAACAGCCCGCCGAGGAAGCCGGCCGTCGGCACGTTGAAGTCGGTGTTGCCCTGCCGGTTCGTGTTCGCGCCCGACGACTTGGTCGCGTTGATGTTCTCCGCGATCATGATCGTCAGGATGTCGCCGATGTTGCGCGGCCGCTGATCCTCGAAGAGCGGCCGCCCCGCGAAGCCGGGGTTGTAGATCGAGCCGGGCGCCTGCATCGACATCGGCATCGGCGGCTGCGCCGTCATCGGCTGCTGGATGATCGGATCGCGCGGAATCTGCGCGCAACCGGCGGCGAACGCCGCCACCGCGACCGCGCATGCGGCGCGGACGGTGGCTGACGGGAGGAGGCGAACCTGCTTCATGGCGACGACGGGTGTTCCGGTTAGCTCTTCATCTGCGTGACGGTCTGCAGCATCTGGTCGGACGTCGTCACGGCCTTGCTGTTGATCTCGTAGGCACGCTGCGTCTGGATCATGTTGACGAGCTCCTGCACGACGTTCACGTTCGACGATTCGACGTAGTTCTGGCTGAGCGTGCCCGCGCCGTTCAGGCCCGGCTGCGACACGTTCGGCGCGCCCGACGAGGTCGTCTCCGCGAACAGGTTCTCGCCCTTCGCCTCGAGGCCGGCCGGGTTGATGAAGGTCGCAACCTGCAGCGCGCCGATCTGCACCGAATTCGACGAACCCGGCTGGGTGACCGTGACGACGCCGTCCTTGCCGATCGTCAGCGACGTCGCGGTCGCCGGGATCGTGATCGCCGGGATCACCTGGTAGCCGCTCGACGTGACGAGCTGGCCCTGCGCGTTGGTCTGGAACGAGCCGTCGCGCGTATAGGCATTCGTGCCGTCCGGCATCAGCACCTGGAAAAAGCCCGCGCCGTTGATCGCGACGTCCTTCGAGTTACCGGTCTGCGTGAGGCCGCCCTGCGTGTACAGGCGCTCGGTGGCGACCTGCTGCACGCCGGTGCCGAGCTGCAGGCCCGACGGCAGCTCGGTCTGCTGCGTCGAGTTCGCGCCGGGCTGGCGGATGGTCTGGTACAGCAGATCCTCGAACACCGCGCGCGACGCCTTGAAGCCGTTCGTGCTGGTGTTCGCGAGGTTGTTCGAAATCACGTCCATCTGCGCCTGCTGCGCATTCATGCCGGTGGCGGCGATGTAGAGCGAACGGTTCACTTGTAAGGTCTCCTGCGTGGGCTGGCGCGGGCGCTCAGCTGAAATTGAGCAGCTGGTTCGCCGACTGCTCGTTCTGGTCGGCCGTCTGGATCAGCTTCGACTGAAGCTGGAACGCGCGCGCGTTGTCGATCATCGCGACCATCGCGGTCACCGGGTTGACGTTGCTGCCTTCGAGCGAATTCGGCGTGACGACCACGTTCGGGTCGGCATCGGCCGGATTGCCGTCGGCGGTACGGAACAACCCGTCGTTGCCGCGCGTGAGCGTGGCCGGATCGGGATTGACGAGCTTCATCTGGTCGACGATCGCGACCGCCGTCGGCGGGTCGCCCGGCATCAGCGCGGAAATCGTGCCGTCCTTGCCGATCGTCACTTCCGCGTTCGGCGGCACCGAGATCGGGCCGCCATTGCCGACCACCGGCAGGTTGCTCGCGTTGACGAGCTGGCCGTTCTCGTCGACGTGCAGGTTGCCGGCGCGCGTGTACGCCTCGCTGCCGTCGGCCGCCTGTACGGACAGCCAGCCGGCGCCCTGCACGGCGACGTCGAGCGGGTTGCCGGTGCGCGTGATCGGACCCGGCGCGTAATCGGCGCCGGGCGTCGACGCGAGCACGTAGGTGCGCGTCGTCGTCGGGTCGATCGTGCTGCCGTCGCCGAAATTCATCGGCACCGCGCGATACGTCGCGAGTTGCGCGCGAAAGCCGGTCGTCGACGCGTTCGCGAGGTTGTTCGCGACGATCGCCTGCTGGTCGAGCGACTGCGACGCACCCGTCATCGCCGTGTAGATCAGTCGGTCCATGGCTGCCCGTTATCCGCGCTTACAGGTTGATGAGCGTCTGGTCGACGGTCTGCTGCGTCTTGATCGTCTGCGCGTTCGCCTGGTAGTTGCGCTGCGCGGTGATCAGGTTCACGAGCTCCGACGTGAGGTCGACGTTCGAGTTTTCCAGCGCGCTGCCCTGCAGCGTGCCGTGGTTCGTGCTGCCCGGCGCCGAGATCTGCGGCACGCCCGACGCGGAGCTTTCCGCATACTGGTTGCCGCCGAGGTTCACCAGCCCGTTCGGGTTGTTGAAGTTCGCGAGCGCGATCTGGCCGAGCACGGCGGTCTGGCCGTTCGAGTAGTTGCCGGTCAGCTTGCCGTCGGTGCCGATCGTGTAGGTCGTCAGCGTGCCGCTCGCGAAGCCGTCCTGCGCGAGGTTGTTCACGCCGTCCTTGCCGCCGTACTGCGTGGTGCCGGTCAGGTCGAGCGTGAGGGTCTGCGGCGTCGCCGAGCCGTCGGTGTTCGGCACGGTGAACTGGAACTGGCCGAGCGACGCGGTCGGTGTCGCCGGCGTGCCCGTCGTCGTGCTCTGGATTCCGCCCGACGTGTTGAACGTGACCGTGCCGAGATCGGTCGTGGCGCCGCCCTGCACGCCCGCATACGCTTCCCACGTGCCGGACGCGGTCGCCGACTTCACGAAGTACATGTTGACCGCCTGCGAACCGCCGAGCGAGTCGTACACCTGGATCGACGTCGAGTAGTTGTAGGTCGTGTTGTCGGTCGCGCTGAACGGCGTCGTGGCCGGCGCCGTGTCCTGCGAGTTCAGGTTGAACTGGGCCGAGATCTTGGTCGTCGCGCTCGGCGCGATGTTGGTCGTCGGCGCCTGCAGCGGCACGGTCTGCGCGGTGTTGATCACGCCGCCCGCGTTGGCTGCGTAGCCCATCAGGTTGCGGCCTTGCGAGTCGACGATGTAGCCGTTCTTGTCGCGCTGGAACGTGCCGTCGCGCGAATACGTCGTCACGCCGTTGTTCGACATCTGGAAGAAGCCGTTGCCGTTGATCGCGACGTCGAGCGACGAGCTCGTCGCGTTGATCATGCCCTGCCCGAAGTTCTGCTCAACCGCGTTCAGCGCGGTGCCGATGCCGATCTGCGTGTTGGTCGACGTCGCGACCGAGTTCGCGTACATGTCGGCGAACTGCGCGGTGCTCGACTTGAAGCCGACCGTATTCGCGTTCGCGATGTTGTTGCCGATCACGTCCAGCGCGTTCGATGCGCCGGCGAGGCCGCTCAGACCCTGTT
This sequence comes from Burkholderia sp. BCC0405, assembly GCF_902833075.1. Classification (NCBI taxonomy): domain Bacteria; kingdom Pseudomonadati; phylum Pseudomonadota; class Betaproteobacteria; order Burkholderiales; family Burkholderiaceae; genus Burkholderia; species Burkholderia sp. BCC0405. Next base: position 192,201 of record NZ_CADFEO010000003.1, on the reverse strand, counting down.
GATAACCCATTTCGGTCTCCGTTTCGAAATTGCTCGATCAGTATCAGTTGGAGGTGGTGCCGCTGCCGGACGAAGACGACGCGGTCGACGTCGTGTTCGGGAAAATCGACGCGACCTGAGTGAGCCCCACCGTCGTGCCGTTCGACAGCACGAGCCCTGCCGTGCCGTCCGCCTGCTTGATCACGCTCTGCACCGTCGACGCCGCGAGCGTCGTGGCGGGCTGCGGCGTGCCGGTGCTGTCGGTGTACGACGCGGTGACGGTGTACGTGCCGTCCGGCAGCGTGTTGCCCGCCGAGTCGGTCGGCGTCCAGTTGAACGGCACGGTGCCGGCCGACTGCGCGCCCGCGTTGATCGTGTTCACGACGGTGCCCGCCGAGTTCTTCACGGTGATCGTCAGGTTCGACACCGCGCTCGTCAGCGACACGCCGAACGGCGACGCCGCGCCGCCCTTCACCGCGACCGCGTTGCCCGGCGCGAGCACGTTCGAGCCGATCAGCATCGCGGCCTGCGTCTGCTGGCCGGCCGTGAGCTGCGTCGACAGCGACGTGAGCGACGTGTTCAGCTGCGCGATGCCGCTCACCGTGTTGATCTGCGCGAGCTGCGACGTCATCTGCGAGCTGTCGACCGGGCTGGTCGGATCCTGGTTCTGCAACTGCGTGACAAGCAGCTTCAGGAACGTCGCCTGCAGGTCGCTCGCCGACGTGCCGTTGGTGTTCGACACGTTGTTGGTGTTCATCGTGTCGGTGGGCAGGTTCGACACGGTCGTGCCGTTGCTGCCGATCGTCGTGCTGGAGGAAGTCATCCTGGGTGGCCTTCTGTCGGAACTGTCGGGTCTGTAAGGTCGGTCGGCGCGCGGCTCACGAGCCGATCGTCAGCGTCTTGAGCATCAGCGTCTTCGCGGTGTTCAGCGTCTCGACGTTGGCCTGGTACGAGCGCGACGCCGAGATCATGTTCACCATCTCCTGCACCGGATCGACGTTCGGCATCTGCACGTAGCCGTTCGCGTCGGCGGCCGGGTTCGACGGATCGTAGGTCGACTTCATCGGTGACGGATCGTCCATCACCTTCGTCACGCGCACGCCGCCCACGCCCTGGCCGGACGCGGTGCGCGCACCGCCGATCGGGTCGGTCGCGAACACGACCTGCTTGGCCTTGTACGGCTTGCCGTCGGGGCCGGTCGCGCTGTCGGCGTTCGCGAGGTTCGACGCGGTGACGTTCAGGCGCTGCGACTGCGCGGACAGCGCCGAACCGGCGACGCCGAAGATGTTCATCAACGAAGGCATGGAAGCTCCTTTTGCTCGGATTCGGAGGCGGCGCGCGCCGTCACTGGTTCGTCGTGATCGCGGCGATCATCGCCTTGATCTGCTGGGTCATCACGGTCATCCCGGTCTGGTAGTGCAGCGCGTTGTCCGCGAACTGCACGCGCTCGACGTCGAGATCGACCGTGTTGCCGTCGAGCGCCGGCTGCAGCGGCATCCGGTATTGCGCACGGCCGTAGTCGTCCGACGGGCCGCCCGTCGGGATCAGCTTCGCGGTGCCGGCCATGTGGCCCGCCGCCGTCGACACCATCGACATCCCGCTCGTCACGCCGGCCGGCTGCGTCATCGGCAGTTGCGCCGCGTTGCTCGGCGCGAGGCCGCCGCCCGCCTGCTTCAGCGAGCGTGCGAGCGTCGACGCGAAATCGACGTCGCGGGCCTGGTAGCCGGGCGTGTCGGAGTTCGCGATGTTCGACGACAGCAGTTCCTGCCGGTAGGCGCGCACGTCCAGCGCCTGGCGGCCGAACGCGAATTCCGCATCGAGTTTGTCCAGCATGTGTGCGTCTCTCCGTATGAAGCGCTGCACGCCCCTCGCGCCGGATGGCGACCCGAGAGGCTTTTTTCCATGACAGCGATGGTAGGCGTCGGACGCAACCGGCAATCGGGCGAATAACGCGGCAAAGGCCCCCTCTATTCATCGTTTGCGCGACGGCCCGGCTCCCTAGAATGCAAAGCGGGGCAACGGATCGGGGATACGGCGATGACTGGCAGCGCACTTCGCGGAAGGAACGGGCGGCTCACGCACGTCCGGCGTGCGTTTGCGCTCGCCGCGGCGCTGTGGATCGCCGCCCCGGCCGCGCACGCGGACGACGGAATGATCGTGATTCCGGGACGCGGCGAGACGGCCGAAACCGCGCTCGCGCATGCCAATGCGGCAAGCGGCGGGCAGTTCGGCGGGCAGGCGGCGATGGCGCCGGGTTCGGGCCTGGCGCCGGACACGGGGCGCGCAGCGAGCAGCACGGGCGCCGCCGCCGGCGTGCCCGGCACCGGCTACGCGGCGCAACCGGCGGGCACGATGGTCGTGACGACCGTCCCGCCGCCGGCTCCCGCCCCGGCCCCCGCGCCTCGCCCCGTCTACGCAGCCGCCCGCACGAACGCCGGAACCGGATATGGCGCGCCGCGCGCGGCCGATCCGAACGCGATCGCAACGGTCGTCGCCGGCACGGCCGAACCCGCGTCAAATCCCGTAAGGCCGAGCCCGCAGCCGGCCATGGCCGCGCGCCTGGCGGCGGCCCGCGCCGCGTCCGCCGCGCCGGCGCCGCGCGCCGCACCGGTTTCCGCGAACCCGGCCGCGGTCAATGCCGCCAACGCGGCCCAGCCCGTGACGCCGCCCGGCCAGCAGGATCCCGAGTCGATCCGCCGCACGGCCCTCGCGTTCCTGCAGCAGCAGATCGCGGGGCTCCCCGGCAAGACCACCGCCACGGTCACGACCGCGTTTCCGCGCGGGCTCGCCGCGTGCACGACGCTCGAACCGTTCCTGCCGACGGGCGCGCGCCTGTGGGGCCGCACGACGGTCGGCGTGCGCTGCGCAGGCGAGCGCCCGTGGACCGTCTACCTGCAGGCGAAAGTCACCGTGCAGGCCACCTATTACGTCGCCGCGCGCCAGATCGCGCCCGGCGAGCCGCTCTCCGCGGCCGACCTGGTCGCCCGCGACGGCGACCTGACGGTGCTGCCGCTCGCGGCGGTCACCGATCCGGCGCAGGCGATCGGCGCGACCGCGCTCGCGCGCATCTCGGCCGGGCTGCCGCTGCGGCAGGACATGCTGAAGAGCGCGGCATCGGTGTCGGCCGGCCAGACGGTGCGGGTGGTCGCGGCCGGGGCCGGCTTCACGATTTCGGCCGAGGGCAGCGCGCTGGCGAATGCGGCGCCCGGCCAGTCGGTGCGGGTGCGGATGGCGGCGGGCCAGATCGTCACGGCGATCGTCAAGGACGCCGGGACCGTGGAGATTCCGCTGTAGGGCCGGCTCTCTCGGCAAGAATGTAAAGAATTGTTTATTCGGAGCATTTCGGGCTCGCGATGCTAAAGTTCGGGCCGACCCGGCCGTTATCTGGGTCAAACCGAACAGGAAACCCATCGTGAAGATCGATTCCACTCCGAACCCGAGCCCCCTGGCGCCGACCGGCAACGGCGCGACCCGTGCGCAATCCGGCGCGGCCTCGTCCTCGTCCGCGCAGGCGGCCGACGCGGGGTCGACCGGCGGCGACACGACCGTGAACCTGTCGGGTCTGTCCGGCCAGTTGCGTTCGGTCTCCGCGTCCGCCAACGGCGATATCGACACGGGCCTGGTCCAGTCGATCAAGGACGCGCTGAACAACGGCACGCTGACGATCGATGCGAACAAGATCGCCGACGGCGTACTGAATACCGCCCGCGAGCTGCTGCAGCAGCAGCGCCCGGGCAGCTGAAGCCGGCCCAGGCCGGTCCCCCGGTTTGCCGGCGCGTCCACCCGCGCCGGCGCGACGAGCATGACGCGATGAGAGAAGAGCTGCTGGCCACGGTCAACGACGAACACGCGACGGTCGAGGCGTTCGCGTCCCTGCTCGCCTACGAGGAAAAGGCGCTCACGATGGCCCAGCCGCTCGAGATGCTGCCCGGGATCGTCGAAAGGAAAAGCGAGCTGATCGACCGGCTCGCGCAGCTCGAACGCACGCGCGACACGCAGCTTTCCGCACTCGGCTTTCCGGCCGGCAAGAAGGGGATGGACCAGGCCGCCGAGCGCGATGCCCGCCTCGCCGGCCGCTGGCAGTTGCTGCAGCAGTCCGCCGAACGCGCGCGCCAGGCCAATGCGAACAACGGGATGCTGATCCGGATCCGGATGGACTACAACGAGCGCGCGCTCGCGGTACTGCGCTCGGCCCCCGCACCGGCCGGCGTCTACGGCCCCGACGGGCGCGTGTCGGCACTCACGCGCTGAAGCACTGACTGACCGGCGGCAGCGCCGCCACCGTACGTTCCGCCTCTCGCCGCCATGCGCGGCACCTCACGTTTCGACAGACCGGGCCCGAACCCGGCACTCACGGTCCCTTCCGATACACGGCCGCGCAGCCGCGCCGCCGTCCCGTCACGACAATCAGAAGAGGGCCGCATGCCAGTTTTCCGCATTCCGTTTTCATCCCGCGTCACCGCCGCTGCCGCTGCCGCGGCGCTCGGCGCCGCATTGACGCTCCCCGTCGCGCAGGCCGCCGGCCCCGCGCCGCTGCCCACGCCGACGGGCGACATGTCGCTGTCGCCGGCCGGCCCCGACATCGTGCCGCCGGCCGCATCGACCCCGCCGGACGCCGCGCCGCGCGCCTCGCGCCGCGGCTCCGACACCTACACGTACTTGCGCTGCTGGTACCGGATCGACGCCGATCCGCTGAAGCCGGCCGCGACCTACGAATGGGCGCGCAACCCCGCCGGCGGCGACTGGTATCGCGTGTCCGGCTACTGGTGGGCGGACGGCATCACGCAGTGGAAGAACATGTTCTACAGCACGACGACGCAGGACACGCTCGCCGACGTGTGCCGCAAGACGCTCACCGCGAAAGGCATCAGGACCGACCTCGTGCAGGCGGTCGCGGCCAACAACGCGCTGTCGTTCAACTACACGGTGTGGACCATCGACGCCGCGCAGCAGGACCCGCGCGTCAACAAGCTGATCGTGTTCGGCGACAGCCTGTCCGACACGCAGAACATGTTCAACGCGAGCCAGTGGAAGCTGCCGAACGGCACGAGCTGGCAGGCGGGACGCTTCAGCAACGGCCCGGTGTGGGCCGAATATCTCGCGAACGCGCTGCGGCTGCCGTTCTACAACTGGGCGATCGGCGGCGCGGCGACCGACCAGTACCTCGTCGTGCCGGGCCTCGTGCAGCAGGTCGATTCGTGGCGCGAATACATGGATCGCGCGCCGGACTACCGGCCCGCCAACACGCTGTTCGCGGTGTTCGCGGGCGGCAACGACCTGGTGAACTACGGGCGCTCCCCCGAGCAGGCGGCGAATGCGGTGCGCGACAGCCTCGAGCGGCTCGCCGCGGCCGGCGCGACGCGGATCATGCTCGTCACGCTGCCGGACGTGTCGCGCGCGCCGGTGTTCGCGACCCGCACCGACACCGCGAGCGTCGCCGCGCAGGTCAAGGACTACAACCGGCGCCTCGCCGACGCGGCCGCCGCGCTGCGCGCCCGCTACGGCGCGACGCTGCGGCTCGAGGTCTTCGATGCGTCCGCGCTGTTCGACGACCTGCTGAGCCATCCGGCCCAGTACGGCTTCGACGACGCGAAGCGTTCGTGCCTCGACATCCCGAAGCCGTCGTCGCTCACCTACCTGAGCGCCCAGACACCGCGTGCGGACTGCCGCGATCCGGCGCGCTTCGTGTTCTGGGACACGCTGCACCCGACCACGCGCACGCACGCGTGGCTCGCCGAGCGGATCGCGCCGTTCGTGCGTGCACGCCTGCTGAACTGACCGGCGCGGGCGGCGGCGCTTACAGCAGCGGACACGCGGTGACCTGCGTGCCGCGCGCCACGCACAGCCGCTCGTAGTCGCGCAGGTACGCGCGCTCGTCGTCGTCGAGCAGGTCGAGATCGATCAGGTCCCAGTCGTAGCCGACCGTCACGATGTTCTCGAACGTGACGGTATCCGGCTGCGCGTCGTCCTGGCGGATGATCACGATGTTCTCGATCCGCACGCCGCCCTTGCCCGGCACGTAGATGCCCGGCTCGATCGAAATCACCGCATTCGGCACGAGCCCGTACTTCGCACCCGGCGCGAACCGCACGCCGCCCTCGTGCACGTGAATCCCGACGCCGTGCCCGGTGCCGTGGCCGAAGTCGTGGCCGTGGTCGCGGCATACCTGCCGCACGAGCGCATCGACGTCGCCGCCCTTGGCGGTGCTCGGGAAGCGCGTGACGAGCCCCTTGATGCAGGCCTTCAGCGCGACCGTGTAGATCTCGCGCTGCCACGGCTGCGCGACCGTATCCGGCCGGGTCCGGCGCAGCACCACGCGCGTGCAGTCCGTCGCGAAGCCGGCTTCGTAGTAGGCGCCGCTGTCGAGCAGCACGAGTTCGCCTTCCGTCAGCTCGACGTCGGCGCTCGCCGCCGTGTAATGCGCGAACGCGCTGTTCGCGCCGTTCGCCGCGATCGACGGAAACGTCAGCGCAACCGCCGAACGCGCGCCGTACGCATCGTTGATCGTGCGCGCCAGATCGTATTCGGTGTGGCGCGTGCCCGGCTCGCCGGTCTTCGCCCAGCGCATCGTCTCGGCGATCGCCGCGGAACTGCGCGCGAACGCGTCGCGGAACCGGTCGAGCACCGCCGGCGTCTTGCCGGCCCGCATCGCCTCGACCGGGTTGAAGTCGGCATGCCGCGCCTGCGGCCACACCCGCCTCACCGCGTCGACGAGCGCGCAGTTCACCGATTCGAAGCCGTAGCACACGTGCTCGACGTCGAACCGGGCAAGGAAGCGCTCGAGCGCCGCGACATCGCGCCGGATCACGTGGAGCGCCGGATACGACTCGAGCGTGACCTCGCAGCGGTCGCAGCCTTCCGGCAGGAACAACGCCACCTGAGCGCCCACCGCGAACAGGAAGCCGAGGTGCGACGACGCATTCGGGATGTGATAGCCGCGGCTGTTCAGCAGATACGCAAGATCGTCCGACGCGCAGGTGAAGAACGCGGTCTTGCCGTCCGGCGCGCCGGTATGCGCGGCGAGCTTGCGGTTCAGCGTGTCGAGGTTCTGCGCGACGCTCAGGCCGGTCGCCGCTTCCGGCACTTCGAAGATCGGCCGCTCGACGACCCAGCCCGGCAACGCGATCGCACGATCGATTTCCCGGTCGGCGAGGCTCGTCCAGTCGAGCGACGCGGCCTGCGTCCGTTCGAACAGGCGATCGCGCTGCGCGACGCTGATCCGCCGCGCGTCGTAGCCGACCCGGGCGAGCCGGCTGCCGTGCGCGAGCAGCCAGTCGGCCATCGCCTGCCAGATCGTCACGTTCATCCCGAGCTTCTCGATACGCACCCGCGCCGGATCGCACTGCTGTTCGGCCTGCAGGTGATAGCGGCCGTCGACGAACAGCACGAACGGGGGCAGATCGAGCGCCTGCGCGGTCGCCGTGCTCAGGAAGATCCCGCAACCGGCCGAGCCGTCGAACCCCGATACCGCGTAGCGCGGATTGTTGGCGAGCGGCAGGTACTCGGTCACGTATTCGTCCTGCGACGTGACCAGCACCGCGTCGAGCCGCGCGGCATCGAGCAGGCGCGACAGGCCCGCCTGCGTGTCGGCGACGGATGCGTCGTACGGTGGCAGGCCGGAGAAGCTGTATTTCAGTCGATCGATCATCGGAAGCCCGTTATGCATTGTTGTCGGCGGCCGGCGGTGACGCGGCGGGGAGCAGGCCCGAGGCAGGCCTGACGCGGCACGGCGCCGCTGCGGATGGACGCTCGGCCCGGCACGGTGCCGTGCCGCCGTGCCGTTCCGGCAGCAGGCCCCTGAAAAAAATTTCGTCTCACTTAACTTTTTTTGACATTCGCGACAGAATCTAGAGCACGCCGAAATTGAGGTCAAGCTAAAATTTTCGTAGGGCTAAAATCGGCGCGGCGCCTGCGCATCCCGGCACAACGAGCCTTCTTCCGGCGACACTGCGCGGTACAATTCGTCGGCATCGCCGTCCCGACGGCCGTGCTTCGTGCGATGCGCGGAAATCACCGTCCGGCGACTGCACCGCCCGTCCGCCCGCCTCCCGACTCGTTGTCACGAAAGAGATTCATGGATTCAGACATCATGCGTATCGGCCAGCGCATTCGCCGCCTGCGCCGGGAAGCGAAGAAGACGCTGCTGGAAGTCGCGACCGAAGCGAAACTCTCGGTCGGGTTCCTGTCCCAGGTCGAGCGCCACCTTACGGGCATCTCGCTGACGTCGCTCGTCAACGTCGCGAAGGCACTTGACGTGCCGCTCGGCGCGCTGATCGACCAGCCGCGCCAGGCCCAGCCCGATTCGCACGAAGGCCGCCGCAGGCCGTACGCGCTCGACGCCTCGTCGCAGTGGTACGAACGCCTCTCCACCACGTTCGACGGCAGCCAGATCAACGCGCTCAAGGTGCAGATGATGGAAGGCTACCGATCGGAATGGGTCGCGCACGCCGGCGACGAATTCGTGTACGTGCTGGCCGGCCGGATCTGCTACACGGTCGGAAAGAAGGATTACCCGCTGTCGCCCGGCGACTCGCTGCACTTCGACGCGCGCAAGCGGCACCGGGTCGCCAACGTGGGCGACGGGCCGGCCGAGGTGATCGCGGTCGGCACGCTGCCGCTGTTCGACGACCGTGGCGCCGGGTTCGTGTCCGCGACGATGGACCTCGGGAAACCGGCGCCCGTCGCGCGCGCGACGCCGGGCGAGCCGCGCGCGAGCCGCCGCGTGCCGGCGCCCAAGCGGGCGGAGCGCGATCGTGACGCCGGCGCGGCAGGAAAAGACAAGAAGGCGGCGGCCAAGCCGCGCGCATCCGCCGGCAAACGTCCGGCGGCCGCCAAGCCGGCGAGCAAGAAGAAGTCGAAACGGTCGGCGTGAGGAAGGCGCGCGATGCGCCCCCTTCCCGTCACCCCTATTCGCCGATCTCGAGCGCCTGCGCGACGGCCTCGATCCGCGCGCGATGCACGGCGTCCCGGATCTTCTCCGTGTCATTGCCGATGCCGCGCGCGATTGCGCCGGCATCGACGCTGCGCGCGGCCGCGAGCGCGACGCGCAGCCGCTCGGCCTGCGGATACGGCTGGGCTTCGAGCCCGAGCCGCCCGCGCGCATCCGATTCGCATGCCTGCAGCATCTCGGCGAAACGCGCCGGCTTGCGCAGTGCGTCGCTGCGCTCGAACAGCCGCACCAGCGCGGCCGCGCCCATCTCCATCACGCGATGCAGGTTGCCGTGCTCGCGCGCGACCACGAGCGCGAGATCGCGGCATTCGTTCGGCACGCGCAGCCGCTCGCACAACGGCTTGAGCAGGTCGACGCTGCGGCCCTCGTGGCCGATGTGGCGCGGCAGCACGTCGGCGGGCGTCGTCGCCTTGCCGAGATCGTGCGTGAGCGCCGCGAAGCGCACCGGCAGCGAATAACCCTGCTTCGCCGCATGGTCCACCACCATCATCACGTGCACGCCGGTGTCGACCTCCGGGTGGTAGTCGGCGCGCTGCGGCACGCCCCACAACGCATCGACTTCGGGCAGCACGCGCGCGAGCGCGCCGCATGCGCGCAGCACCGCGAACATCCGCGACGGCTTCGCCTCCATCAGCCCGCGCGCGATTTCCTGCCACACGCGCTCGGGCACGAGCGCGTCGACCTCGCCCGCTTCGACCATCCGCCGCATCAGCGCGAGCGTTTCATCCGCGACCGTGAAATCCGCGAACCGCGCGGCGAAGCGCGCGATGCGCAGGATCCGCACCGGATCCTCGACGAACGCATCGCTCACATGCCGGAACACGCGCGCGCGCAGGTCGGCCTGCCCGTCGAACGGATCGATCACCGGCCCGACCAGTTCGCCCTCCGGGCTCACCTCGCGCGCCATCGCGTTGATCGTCAGGTCGCGCCGCGCGAGATCCTCGTCGAGCGTCACGTCCGGCGCGTAGTGAAACTGGAAGCCGTGATAGCCGGCCGCCGTCTTGCGCTCGGTACGCGCGAGCGCGTACTCCTCCTGCGTCCGCGGATGCAGGAATACCGGGAAATCCTTGCCGACCGGCCGGAAACCCTGCGCGGCCATCTGCTCGGGGGTCGCGCCCACCACCACGTAGTCGCGGTCCTGCACGGGCATGCCGAGCAATGCGTCGCGGATGGCGCCGCCTACAGCGTAGATATTCATGGCGTCGGCTCGTACTCGGCAATCACGTTCGTTTCGCGGCGCGCGGCGTCGATCCAGCGCTGGACGGCCGGCAGCGCCGTCACGCGGGCCGCATAACCGGCCGCTTCCGGCGACAGGCCCGGCGCATACGTATTGAAGCGCATCACGACGGGCGCGTACATGGCATCGGCGATCCCGAATTCGCCGAACAGGAACGGCCCGCCCGACGCCTCGAGACACGCGCTCCACAGCGCATCGATGCGTGCGACATCGGCGAGCGCCTCGGGCGTCGCACCGCGCCCCGGCATCGACGCGCGCACGTTCATGCCCATCTGCGTGCGCAGCGCCGCGAAACCCGAATGCATCTCGGCCGCGACGCAGCGCGCATGCGCGCGCTCGAGCGGGTCGGCCGGCCACATCGGAAACTGCGGATAGCGTTCGGCGAGCGTCTCGGCGATCGCGAGCGAATCCCAGATCGCGACGCCGTGGTCGTCGACCAGGCACGGCACCTTGCCGGACGGCGAATACTCGCGGATGCGTGCGGCCGTGTCATCGCGGCGCAGCTCGATCGCGATCTCGTCGAACGGGATGCCGAAATGCGCAAGCAGCAGCCACGGGCGCATCGACCACGACGAATAGTTCTTGTCTCCAATGACGAGTTTCATGACGGTGTTCCGGAAAACGCGAAGGTGGAAAGGAAGACGCTGCCGGCCTAGCGGCGCGAGCGGAACCAGTCGAACCGGGAGCGCTGTGCGGCCTGCCCGAGATACGCGGGCGCGATGCTTTCGAGACTCGCGGGCGAGATCCCGAGCTCCGGCGCGAGCGGCCCCGACAGCACGTTCGGCACCGACATCGTCGCGAGATTGTCGCGCGTGAGCACCGGCTCGCCGGGCAGGCATTCGAACACGCTCGCCTGCAGCCGCGCGAGCGCGTCGGGCAGCCGTACGATGCGTGCCTGCCGGCCGACCAGCGTGCCGCAATAGCGCACCAGTTGCTCGAGCGTGTAGACGGTCGGGCCGCCGAGTTCGTAGGTCTTGCCGTATGCGGCCGCGAGATCGAGCGTGTTGACGAACGCGCGCACGACATCGCCGACGAAGACGGGCTGGAAGCGCGCGTCGGGCATCGCGAGCGGCAGCACGGGCACGGTGCGCTGCAGGTTCGCGAACGTGTTGAGGAACGCATCGCCGGGGCCGAACACGACCGACGGGCGGAAGATCGTCAGCGCGAGCGAATCGGTCGCCGCGATCGCATGCAGCGCGGCCTCGCCGTCGCCCTTCGAGCGCTGGTACATGCTCGCGCCGCACGAATCGGCGCCGAGCGCGCTCATGTGCAGCACGCGCTGCACGCCTACCTCGGTGCAGGCGGTCGCGAGCGCGGCCGGCAGCGTGACGTGCGCGCGCTCGAAGCCGGGACCGTACGGCGTGCCGCGGCCGCCGTGCAGCACGCCGACCAGGTTGATCGCCGCGTGCGCACCGGCGACGAAGCGCGCGAGCGTGCGCGTGTCGAGCGCTTCGAGTTCGACGATTTCGACCGGCAGCATCTGCAGGTGGCGCGCGTGGTCCCGCCGGCGCGTGCCGATCCGTACCTGCTTGCCGGATTCGATCAGCGCATTGACGAGCCGGCTGCCGATGAAGCCGGTGCCGCCCAGCAGCGCGACGGTCTGGCGATCCATGTTCGAGGCCTCGAAAGAACACTGCCGCGTCTCGCGCGGCAGTGTGAAGTTGCGTATCAGGGCGAGATCATGCCTAGACGTTTCTTCAACGACTGCGGCTTGCCCTCGAAGAGCGCCGCGTAGTAGACGGTGTTCGACAGCACGTTCTTCACGTAGTCGCGCGTCTCGTTGAACGGAATCGTTTCTGCGAAGATCGCGCCTTCGACCGGCTGCGTCAACACCTGGCGCCACTGGCGCGGCCGGCCCGGGCCCGCGTTGTAGCCGGCCGTGGCGAGCACCGGCGAGCTGTCGAAGTTGTTGTAGATGTCCGCCAGATACCAGGTGCCGAGCTGGATGTTGGTATCGATGTCGTGCATCTGCGTGCGCGAGATCGTGCCCAGGCCGAGCTTTTTCGCGACCATCTGCGCGGTGGCCGGCATCAGCTGCATCAGGCCGCCCGCGCCCACCGACGAACGCGCGCTCGTGATGAAGCGCGACTCCTGGCGGATCAGCCCGTACGCCCATTCGGTGTCGAGGCCCGTCGACTGCGCGTAGCGTTCGACGATATTGCGGTACGGCGACGGGTAGCGCAGCGTGAAGTCGTGCTCGGCTTTCGTGCGGTCGGCCGTGTTGACCGTGCGGTCGAGCAGGTCGACGCGCTTGCCGTATTCGGCCGCGGCCAGCAGCTGGCGATCGGTCATCCCGCGCAGCGGCCAGTTCCATTCGCGGTTGCCTTCGAGGCGCAGGTTCAGCGCATAGAAACGCTGCGCAAGCGCGAAGCCCGGAATCTTGCTCATCGCGTCGATCTCGGCGTCGCTCACCTTCGTGCGCGGCGGGATCGTCGTGCGCTGGCCGAGCTCTTCGCCGGCGAGCTGCCCGTAGAAGTTGAACTGGCCCGCCACCTGCTCGAATTCCTGGTTCGCCTGCAGCGTGTCGCCGCTCTGCTTGAGCGCGCGCGCATGCCAGTAGATCCAGGCCGGATCGTCGCGCAGCGACGGCGGCATCTGCTCGATCGACCAGCGCACCATCGGCCAGTTGCCGGCGAGCAGCGCGGCGCGCGTGCGCCATTCGTAGCCCGGGTTCGACAGCGGCGCATTCGCGGATTTCGCATACCAGACCGATGCGAGCGGCGAGCGCTTGATCGCGCCCTGGTAGCCGATCGCGCCCCACGCGATCGCCTGCTCCTGCTTGGTCAGCGACGCGGCGACCGACGTCAGCATCCCGGCTGCCGCGTCCGGATCGTTGCGCGCCATGCGGCCGAGCGCGATCAGCGCGAGCTGGTGCGAGGCCGCGTCGGGGCCGACGCCGCGCGCGAGGTACAGCGGCGGCGCGCTCGTCGCCTGGTCGAAGCCGACCGGGCGCGGGCCGAGCGCATCGACGATCTTGCCGCCGAGCGTCGTGTAGTTCTGCTCGTACGCGAGGCGCGCCTGCTGCCACACGTCGTCGCTCGTGAACTGCTGGTTGACCGTCAGCGCGGTGATCAGGTCGACGCACGCGTCGCCGTAATTCTTCGGCTCGACGAGCAGCGCGCGTGCCGCATCGGCGACGTTCTCGCCGCGCGCCGCGCGCGATTCGAGCGCATAGCACTTGACCTGCGTGTCGTCGTCGAGCACGAAGCGCTTGTATTGCTCGTCGAAGTTGCGCCAGTCGTGGCGCGCGCCGAGCACGAGCAGGTAGTCGTTGCGCAGGCGGTCGGCGATCGCCTGGCCGTCGTAGCGCTGCAGGAACGACTGCACGGGCGCGTCCGGCGCGTCCACGCGCGCGCGGCCCGTCGAATCGAACAGCTGCGGCTTGATCTGGAAATACTCGACGTAGGACGGTACCGGATAGTTCGGGATCATCGACGCGAGCTGCGCGGCTTTCGCAGCGTCGTTGCGACGCGCGGCTTCACGAAGCTGCACAAAGGTCTGGTCGTCCCCGGCGACCGTATCGTCGTTCGGCGCGGCGCACGCGGCCGTGCCCGCGACGAGCGCGGCGGCCGAAAGCGTCAGCGCGACCGCGCGATATACTCGGAAAAGGCTGTTCGACATCGATTTGAATGGAGCACGAAGTGAGCGAAAGCATAGCACGCAACCCTGTGCCAAACCCGAAGGTTGCGCTACGCAAAACGCTGTCCGGCGCGCGGCGCGACGCCGCATCGCAACCCGCCGCGAACGCCGCGCTCGACGGGCGGCTGCGCACGCTGCTCGAACGGCTCGCGCCGCGCACGGTCGGGTTCTACTGGCCGCTGCCGGGCGAATTCGATGCGCGCGATGCGGTGCTCGCCTGGTGCGCGGCCGGTGCCGGCAGGCTGGCCGCGCTGCCCGTGATCGATGGGCGGCACACGCCGCTCGAGTTCCATGCGTGGGACGCGCACACGCCGATGCGCGAAGGTCATCACCGGATTCCGGAACCGGCGTCGGGAATCGTCGTCGTGCCCGACCTTTTGCTGATTCCCTGCGTGGGATTCGATCTGCAGCGCTACCGGCTCGGCTATGGCGGCGGCTACTACGACCGCACGCTCGCCGCATGGCCGGGCAGCGAGCCGCCCGTGACGGTCGGCATCGCCTATGAAGCGTGCCGGGTCGATGCGCTGCCGGCCGAAGCGCACGATCTCGCGCTGCGCTGGATCGTGACCGACGGCGCGCTGTACCCGGCCGCCGGATGATACGGCGGGCGGCGCCGCATCGGTCGTCGCCCCGCCCGTCAGCGCACCGCCGCGCGCCGCCCCCGGCGCAACCGTTTACAGCGACGCCGCCGCGCGCGCGGCCGTGTCGTACAGGCCCGACGCGTGGCGCAGCAACTGCGCCGCGTCGCCGATCTGCTCGTTGGTGAGCCCGCTGTCCTTCAGCGTCTCGATCAGGCAGTGCTCGCGCACCTCGCGGTACTTCAGGCACAGGTCGCGGCCCGCGTCGGTCGCGAAGAAGAACACTTCCTTGCCGTTCTTCTCGCTCTTCACATAGCCGCGGGCGATCAGTTTTTTCAGCGCATAGGTCGCGACGTGCGTATCCTCGATGTTGAGCACGAAGCAAATGTCGGCGAGCTTCTTCTTGCGTTCGCGATGGCTGACGTGATGCAGCAGCGACACCTCGACCGCCGTCATGTCCTTCGCGCCGGCCGCCGACATGCAGCGCACCATCCACCGGTTGAACGCGTTGCCTGCCATGATGAGCCCGTATTCGAGCTCCGACAGCTCCGCGCTCGAATCGGAAACGAGGTGTTCGGATGACACGATCTTGGTCGCAGGACGCTTCATGGAAAGGCGGAGCAAGCCGGTTGACAGGGTGTGCCGAGTGTACGCCAGAAGCCCCGGCATACGGGCTAGGCGAAAACGCTTATTGGGAAGTTGTCGATATTTTATTGACAATGTGCGCTAACATTGCCGTCCGAACCGTGCCAGTCCGATGACGCAACCCCGCATTTATCCGCTCGGCGATGCCGCCCTCGTCTGCGAGGTGCCGCCGCCCGCCACACTCGATTGCCAGCGCCGCGTCTGGGCCGTTGCGGAGGCCGCGCGCGCGTGGCCCGACGTGATCGACGTCGTGCCCGGCATGAACAACCTGACGATCGTATTCGACCCGCTCGCCACGACGGCCGGGTCGCTCACGCCGGCGCTGCGCGACGCGTGGGAGACCGCCGACGTCGAACACGCGGACGGCCGCGAGATCGAGATCCCGGTCGAGTACGGCGGCGCCGCCGGCCCCGATCTGCCGGTCGTCGCCGCCCATACCGGCCTGTCGGCCGACGAGGTCGTCGCGCGCCACGCAGCCGGCGCCTACGTCGTGTTCTTCGTCGGCTTCCAGCCGGGCTTCGCGTATCTCGGCGGGCTCGACGCCGCGCTGCACACGCCGCGCCGCGCGGCGCCGCGCCTCGAGGTGCCGGCCGGCTCGGTCGGCATCGGCGGTGCGCAGACGGGCATCTACCCGGCCACGTCGCCCGGCGGCTGGCAACTGATCGGCCGCACGTCGCACGTGCTGTTCGATCCGGCTCGGCCGCAGCCGACGCTGCTGCTGCCCGGCGACCGGGTCCGCTTCACCATTGCGGGAGTCGACGCACGATGACCCAGAGCAACGCACCGGGCACCATCGAGGTGGTGCGAGCCGGCCCGCTGAGCACCGTGCAGGATCTCGGGCGCCGCGGCGCGCGCCATCTCGGCGTCGCGCAGGGCGGCGCGCTCGACGGCCTCGCGCTCGAAGTCGGCAACCGGCTGGTCGGCAACCGCCCCGACGCGGCGGCCATCGAGATCACGATCGGTCCGGCCGCCTTCCGCTTCACGCGCGCGACCCGCGTCGCGATCACCGGCACCGAGTTCGGTGCAACGCTCGACGGCCGACGCGTATATTCATGGTGGAGCCTGCCGGTCGAGGCCGGGCAGACGCTCGTGCTGCCCGCCGCGAAACGCGGGATGCGCGGCTACCTGTGCATCGCCGGCGGCATCGACGTGCTGCCGATGCTCGGCTCGCGCAGCACCGATCTCGCATCGCGCTTCGGGGGCCTCGGCGGCCGCGCGCTGCGCGACGGCGATCGCCTCCCGGTCGGCGTGCTTCCGGCCGGGATGGGTTGCCTCGCGGCCGACGCACCCGAATTCGGCGTCAAGGCGCCGGCGTGGTGCGCGTTCGTGCGCGTCGACGAGCCGCCGCGCCGCCACCGCCCTGCGCATGCGCATGCGCCGTGGGCGATGCCGGTGCGCGTGTTGCCGGGCCCCGACTACGCGTCGTTCGACGCCGATTCGCAGCAGGCGTTCTGGGACGAGGAATGGCTTGTCACGGCCAACAGCAACCGCATGGGCTATCGGCTTGCCGGCGTCGAACTCGCACGCGAGCGGCCGGCCGAGCTGCTGTCGCACGCGGTGCTGCCCGGCACGATCCAGGTGCCGCCGAACGGCCAGCCGATCGTGCTGATGCACGATGCGCAGACCACCGGCGGCTACCCGAAGATCGGCACGGTGATCCGTGCGGACCTGTGGAAACTCGCGCAGGCGCGGCTCAACCTGCCGATCCGCTTCGTGCGCACGACACCCGACGCCGCGCGCGCCGCGCTGGTCGCGGAACGTGCCTATCTGCGGCAGATCGACGTCGCGATCGACATGCGCGAGGAAGCGCGCCGCCGCGCCCAGTCGCGTGCGGCGTGACAATAGCGGTAGCAATACCGAACGCAGTAGCAGTAGAGAGGACGGGCCACGCAATCCGTGGACGAGGAACATCATGGAAATCGATCTGAATGCCGATCTCGGCGAAGGATGCGGTTCGGACGAGGCGCTGCTCGACCTCGTGACGTCCGCGAACATCGCATGCGGGTGGCATGCGGGCGGTGCGAACGCGATGCGCGATTGCGTGCGCTGGGCCGTGCAGAAAGGCGTGGCGATCGGCGCGCACCCGAGCTTTCACGATCCGGAGAATTTCGGCCGCAAGGAAATGCAGCTGCCGGCCAGCGACATCTACGCGGGCGTGCTGTACCAGCTCGGCGCGCTGTCGGCGATCGCGCAGGCCGAAGGCGGGCGCATCGCGCACGTGAAACCGCACGGCGCGCTGTACAACCAGGCCGCGCGCGACCCGATGATCGCCGACGCGGTGGTGTCCGCGATCCGCGATTTCGATCCGTCGCTCGCGGTGTTCGGGCTCGCGAACAGCGTGTTCATCGCGGCCGCGCGGCACGCTGGGCTTGCCGCGGTGGAGGAAGTGTTCGCCGATCGCGGCTACCGCGCGGACGGCTCGCTCGTGCCGCGCAGCCAGCCCGGCGCACTGATCGACGACGAGGACACGATGATCGCGCGCACGCTGGACATGGTGCGCAGCCGGCAGGTGCGTGCGATCGGCGGCGAATGGGTGATGCTCAATGCGCAGACCGTCTGCCTGCACGGCGACGGGCCGCATGCGCTGGCATTTGCGAAACGGATTCGCGCCGCACTCGAGGCAATGGGTGTCGACGTGGTCGCGCCCAGCATGCTGCAGGCCGACGAACGCGCGTGATCCGGCCGGTCGCGCAAGCGGGCGCACCATCCGTCGTACAAAAGAAAAAAGCGCCCTCGTGGCGCTTTTCCGTTGGCGCAATCGCTGCGGCTTCGCCGTCTGTCGATTCGCCCCCCGAAACCGTCTTGCGACGGTGACCGGATAAATATTCCGGATCGGAAAACGTCCGCCGCCGCCCGATTACTGCCTTTCCCCGGTGGGACGACGGAACGTCGATTATCCCGCAAGTCGGCCTGCATGCCTTGTTGTTGTCCGACGATGATTGGCCCCGCCGTACATGCAGACACTTCCGCGGCCGGCACGTGCATCACGTGCCGGCAACGCGCTAACCCCGCGCTTTATTTTCTGCTACCCCGTAGAACTTTTTCTATTCTTTTCATTTTTTCAACTTGTGGATCGAAGGATAGATATTGGCAGATCGGGATGTCAATCGTTTGAAACGCTATTTTCTGATGATTTGAGGGTTTTCCTTATCGAACGGCGTGCCCATACAGGCGTTTAAGCCGTGCGCACGATGTCGATCAAACAGGGGAGGATCGGTTCGGGCGCGGCGGCGGCGCTCAGTTCGCGTCGACGCTGTAACCTTGTTGACGCAACAATTCGAGCACGCCGCGCGGGCCGCCCAGGTGCAGCGCGCCGATCGCGACGAACAGCGGCCGGTTCGGTGCGGCGATTGCCGTCATGCGTGCAACGAAGCGGCGGTTGCGCTCGTACACGATCTTGTTGTCGATCGACGCCGACAACGCCTTCGAACGCGCGAGCCGTTCGCTCTTCGCGACCGCCCACGCCGAGATCGCGTCGGCGTCGCCAATTCGCCACAGTCGGTGCAGCGCCTTGATGTCGTCGGCGTTCTGCGCGGGCGTCTGCACCATGTCCTGCGCGAGCATCTCGCGCTGCTCGGCAAGCGTCAGGCCGGTGAACGCGCGCATCTGTTCGGCGAGCGTCTCGAGCCCGATCACGCGGCCGCCCTTCTTCTTCAGGAACACGTTCTGCAACTGCGACTCGGTGCCGTACTCGGTCTGCAGGCCGGCCGACAGCGAATCGTAGGTCTCGACGACGAGCGCCGCGAGCCATGGCCGCATCTTGCGGATCTCGGCGAGCGCGGCCGGATTGCCGCGCAGGCGCGCCGCGAGCCGCTGCCACAGCGGCTCGGGCAGCAGGCGCTGCAGGCACGGGTAGCGGCATACGCCGTACTTCGACACGTCGTCCTGCGATTCGAGCAGGTCGTCGGGCGACAGCTCGAGCGCGAGCGTCGGCGACGCGGCGAGCGCGGCGAGGATGCGCGGCCGGAACGGCTGCGCGCTCGGGTAATCGGACGGGTCGCCCGTGTGCAGCGTGCCGAGCACGTAGAGCGTGACCTTGCCCTTGGTCGCCACGTAAAACGGCATGCGCGCGGGCTGCACGCGCACGGTGCCGCGCGACACCGTGCCGTCCGACACGGCGGGCGCGTGGAAGCCCGGCAGGCTCATGCCGGGCGGCGGGACTTGCGACGGATGGATCGGTGAAGTGGCCGGCGCGCGCCCTTCGGCGCGCGCGGATTCGACGGGAACCACGACGCTGGCCGCCACGCACGCGCCGGCCAGCGCCGCGCCCGTGACGGTACGCACGCTCCAGCGCCGCGCGTAGCGGTACGCGCGCATCACGCGTGCGCTGCTTGCCCCCGCACGGCGCACGCCGGACGCGCGCGCCGCCAACGCTTCAGGCATTCGCCTCCCCTACCTCCTCGGCCCGATGGCAGGCTACGCACCGGCCGTCGACCTCGCGCAACTGCGGCTCCTCCGCACGGCAGCGCTCGACCGCATACGGGCAGCGCTGGTGGAACGCGCAGCCTGACGGCGGATTGAGCGGCGACGGCAGTTCGCCCTGCAGCTTGATCTGCACGCGGCGGTCTTCCTCGAAGATCGCCGGCGTCGCCGACATCAGCGCGCGCGTGTACGGATGACGCGGCCGGGCGTAGATCGTTGCCTTGTCGCCCAGCTCCGCGACGCTGCCGAAGTACATCACCATCACGTCGTCCGCAACGTGCTCGACCACCGACAGGTTGTGCGAGATGAACACGTAGCTCGTCTTGAACTGCTCCTGCAGATCCATGAACAGGTTCAGGATCTGCGCCTGGATCGATACGTCGAGCGCGGACACCGGCTCGTCGGCGACGACGATGCGCGGATCGAGGATCATCGCGCGCGCGATCGCGACACGCTGGCGCTGGCCGCCCGAGAACATGTGCGGATAACGCTTCGCGTGCTCGGGCCGCAGGCCGACCGTGCGCATGATCTGCGCGATGCGCTGCGCGCGTTCGGCGGCCGTCAGGTTCGCGTTGATCTCGAGCGGCTCGGAAAGCGTCTGTTCGACGGTCTTGCGCGGGTTGAGCGACGCGAACGGGTTCTGGAACACCATCTGCACGCGGCGGCGCAGGTCGGCGACCGTCTCGCGGCTTGCGCCGGCCACGTTCTTGCCGTCGATCGTCAGGCTGCCCGACGTCGGCGTTTCGATCATCGTCAGCTGGCGGGCGAGCGTCGACTTCCCGCAGCCCGATTCGCCGACGACGGCGAGCGTCTTGCCGCGCTTGAGCGAGAACGACACGCCGTTCAGCGCCTTCACCGTGCCCTGCCCGAACATCCCGCGCTTCACCGAATAGTGTTTCGCGAGTCCGTCGGCCACCAGCACGGCTTCCTCGTCGTGCGGCGTGGCACGCGTTTGATTGACTGCATTCATCGTGCGCCTCCCGTCAGGTCGAGGTTGGAAACGTTGAGCGGCTTGATGCAGCGTACGCGCATCGCATCGTTGCCGGACACCAGCGTGTCGAGCGCCGGCCGCGCCTTGCGGCAGTCGTCGACGACGTACTTGCAGCGCGGCGCGAACAGGCACCCGGACGGGCGATCATCGCGGCCCGGCACCATGCCGGGCAATGCGGCAAGGCGACGCGCCCCCTTATTGTGCTCGGGAATCGCCGCGAGCAGCGCTTCGGTGTACGGATGATGCGGCGCGCGGAAGATGTCGGGCACGCGGTTGGTTTCGATCACCTCGCCCGCGTACATTACCGCCACGCGCTGCGCGACCTCCGACACCACGGCCAGGTCGTGCGAGATCAGCACGAGCGCCATCCCGCGCTCCTTCTGCAGCTTCACGAGCAGGTCCATGATCTGCGCCTGGATCGTCACGTCGAGCGCGGTGGTCGGCTCGTCGGCGATCAGGAGCTTCGGGTTGCACGCCACCGCCATCGCGATCATCACGCGCTGGTTCATCCCGCCCGACATCTGGTGCGGGAACGACGCGATGCGGTTCTTCGCATCGGGAATGCCGACCTGGTCGAGCAGCTCGAGCGCGCGCCGGTGCAGCGCGTCGCCGCGCAGGCCCTCGTGCAGCTTCAGCACTTCCTTGATCTGGTAGCCGACCGTATAGCTCGGGTTCAGGCTCGTCAGCGCGTCCTGGAACACCATCGCGATGTCCTTGCCGACGATCTTGCGGCGCGCTTTCGGCGACGCCTTCAGCAGGTCGACACCGTTGAACGTGACCTCGTCGGCCGTC
Organism: Burkholderia sp. BCC0405; assembly: GCF_902833075.1. Classification (NCBI taxonomy): domain Bacteria; kingdom Pseudomonadati; phylum Pseudomonadota; class Betaproteobacteria; order Burkholderiales; family Burkholderiaceae; genus Burkholderia; species Burkholderia sp. BCC0405. The sequence continues at coordinate 170,968 of NZ_CADFEO010000003.1, read as the reverse complement.
ACCTTGCCCGGCGCGTCGATCAGGCCCATCAGCGCCATCATCGTCACGCTCTTGCCCGAGCCCGATTCGCCGACGACGCCCACCACCTCGCCCGGCGCGATCGACAGGTTGATCCGGTCGACCGCGGGCAGGCCGTTGAAGTTCACCGCGAGATTGCGGATGGTCAGAAGATTGTTCATGGTCACGCCATCCGTTTCAGCTTGGGGTCGAGCGCGTCACGCAGCCCGTCGCCGAGCAGGTTGATCGCGAGCACCGAAATCAGGATCGACAGGCCCGGCATCGTCACGATCCACCACGCGTTGTCGATGTAGTCGCGCGCGGAAGCCAGCATCGCGCCCCACTCGGCGGTCGGCGGTTGCACGCCGAGGCCGAGGAAGCCGAGCGCGGCCGCGTCGAGGATCGCCGACGAGAAGCCGAGCGTCGCCTGCACGATCAGCGGCGCCGTGCAGTTCGGCAGCACCTGCGAGAACATCAGGCGCAGCGTGCCGGCGCCGGCCACGCGCGACGCCGTCACGTACTCCTTCTGCAGCTCGCCGAGCGCCGACGCGCGCGTGAGGCGCACGTAGGCCGGCAGCGCGACGATCGCGATCGCGAACATCGTGTTGGTGAGGCCCGGGCCGATGATCGCGACGACCGCGACCGCGAGCAGCAGCGACGGCAGCGCGAGCAGCACGTCCATGATGCGCATCACGGGCGTGTCGGCCCACTTCTGGAAGAACGCGGCGACGAGCCCGAGCACGATGCCGGGGATCAGCGCGAGCACGACCGATACGAAGCCGATCCAGAACGACATCCGTGCGCCGTACATCAGGCGCGAAAGAATGTCGCGGCCCGCTTCGTCGGTGCCGAGGATGAATCTCCAGTTGCCGCCTTCGAGCCACGCGGGCGGGATCTTCACGAAGTCGCGGTATTGCTCGACCGGGCTGTGCGGCGCGAGCAGCGGGGCAAGCAGCGCGACCAGGATCAGCACGAGCACGACGATGCCGGCGCCGACGGCGCCGCGGTTGCGCGAGAAGTTGGCCCAGAACTCGCGCAGCGCGAGCGCACGGCCGCCGGCCGGCGCGGATTCGGTCGGCAGGGTATTTTGCAGATTGCTCATGGGATTACCTCGTGTGGCGGATGCGCGGATTCAGCACGCCGTACAGCAGGTCGACGACCAGGTTCACGACGATCACGAGCGTCGCGATCAGCAGGATGCCGCCCTGCACGACCGGATAGTCGCGGCGGCCGATCGCATCGATCAGCCACTTGCCGACACCGGGCCACGAAAAGAGCGTCTCGGTCAGCACGGCGCCCGCGAGCAGCGTGCCGATCTGCAGGCCGATCACGGTGACGACCGGGATCAGCGCGTTGCGCAGCGCATGCACGACGACCACGCGCGCGGGCGACAGCCCCTTCGCGCGCGCGGTGCGGATGTAGTCCTCGCGCAGCACTTCGAGCATCGACGAGCGCGTCATCCGCGCGATCACCGCGAGCGGGATCGTGCCGAGCACGATCGCGGGCAGGATCAGGTGACTGACCGCCGACTTGAACGAACCCTCATCCGGCGCGAGCAGCGCGTCGATCAGCATGAAGCCCGTCGGGTGCGGGAAGTCGTACTCGACGGCGATGCGCCCCGACACGGGCGTCCAGCCGAGGTATGACGAAAACACCATGATGAGGATCAGCCCCCACCAGAAGATCGGCATCGAGTAGCCGGTGAGCGCGGTGCCCATCACGCCATGGTCGACGACCGAGCCGCGCCGCAACGCGGCGATCACGCCGGCCGGCAGCCCGACCGCGAGCGCAAACACGAGTGCGCACAGCGACAGCTCGACGGTCGCCGGGAAGCGCGCGAAGAACTCGCCCGCCACGCTCGTGTTGGTGATGATCGACGTGCCGAGGTCGCCATGCAGCGCCCGGCCGATGTAGTGGAGGTACTGCATGGGCAGCGGCTGGTCGAGCCCGAGGCGTTTCATCGCCTCCGCGTGCATCGCGGGATCGACGCCGCGCTCGCCCATCATCACTTCGATGGGGTCGCCCGGTATCAGGTGAATCAGCGCAAACGCCAGGATGGTGATGCCGATGAAGGTCGGGATCACCATGCCCACGCGGCGCAACACGAATGTGAACATGATGCGTCTCGTATTTTCTTGTGGGAAATGTGCGACCGGCGACGGGAAGCTTTTGGCCTCCCGCCGCCGGATGAATTAGCCGGTCTTCGCGACAGCTTACGACAGGCGTGTTACTTCACGCCAACACCGTCGAAGCGGACATAGCCAAGCGGCTCGATACGCATGTCGACCACGTTCTTGCGAACCGGCTGGTAGACCGTCGAGTTCGCGATCGGCGAGAACGGCAGCTGTTGCGCGAAGATCTGCTGAGCCTGCGTGTAGAGCTTCGTCCGCGCATCCTGGCCCGTCGTCGTGCGGCCCTTCTGGATCAGCTCGTCGAACGGCTTGTAGCACCAGTGCGAGAAGTTGTTGCCCTTGATCGCCTCGCAGCCGAGCAGCGTGCCGAGCCAGTTGTCCGGATCGCCGTTGTCGCCGGTCCAGCCGATCAGCATCGTGTCCTGCTCGCCCGAGTGCGCGCGCTTGATGTACTCGCCCCACTCGTACGTGACGATCTTCGCTTTCACGCCGATCTTCGCCCAGTCGGCCTGGATCATCTCGGCCATCAGGCGGGCGTTCGGGTTGTACGCGCGCTGCACGGGCATCGCCCACAGCGTGATCTCGAAACCGTTCGGGAAGCCTGCCTTCGCGAGCAGCGCCTTCGCCTTCGCGGTGTCGTACGCGGGCATCTTCAGGTTCTTGTCGTACGACCATTGGGTCGGCGGCATCGGCGCGGAAGCAGCCTGACCGGCGCCCTGGTAGACGGACTCGAGGATCGCCTTCTTGTTGATCGCCATGTCGAGTGCCTGACGCACCTCGAGCTTGTCGACCGGCTTGTGCTCGACGTTGTACGCGAGATAGCCGAGGTTGAAGCCTGCCTGCGACGGCATGTCGACGCCCGCATCGGCCTTCAGCGTCGCGATGTCGGCCGGACGCGGATAGGTCATCACCTGGCATTCGTTACGCTTGATCTTCTGCACGCGCACGCCCGGATCGGGCGTGATCGAGAAGATCAGCTTCGAGATCTTCACCTCGCCCTTCTTCCAGTAATCAGGATTGCCATCGAATCGGATCGTCGCGTCCTTCGTGTAGCTGCGGAAGATGAACGGGCCCGTGCCGATCGGCTTCTGGTTGATGTCGGCGGCCTTGCCGGCCTTCATCAGCTGGTCGCCGTATTCGGCCGACAGGATCGACGCGAATTCCATCGCCATGTTCTGGATGAACGGCGCATTCGGCTCGGCGAGCGTGAACTTCACGGTGTACGGATCGACCTTCTCGACCTTCGTGATCAGCTTGTCGAGGCCCATGTCGGTGAAGTATGGGAACGACACCGGGTACGCCTTGCGGAACGCCTGGTTCGGATCGAGCATGCGCTGGAACGTGAACACCACGTCGTCCGCGTTGAATTCACGCGTCGGCTTGAAAAAGTCGGTCGTGTGGAACTTCACGCCGTGGCGCAGGTGGAACGTGTACACCTTGCCGTCCGGCGATACGTCCCACTTCTCGGCGAGCCCCGGCTCGACCTTCGTGCCGCCGCGCTCGAATTCGACGAGGCGGTTGTAGACGGTGAACGTGGCGGCGGTGAAATCGACGCCGGTCGTGAATTGCGCGGAATCGAAACCCGCCGGGCTGCCTTCTGAGCAGTAGACGAGCGTTTTGTTCGGGATCTGTGCGAATGCAGAGCCCGCGACGCCGAGCGATGCCGCTGCCACGCCTGCCATGGCGGTAACACGCAGGGTGTGCAACAGACGGTTGTATTCCATGTTTCCTCCAGGTCTCCAGATCGGAACCGGCCCGCCCGGGGCCGGTGTACGCGGATATTACTTGAGCTAACGATGTGGCAACAAGCTGGAGAAAAAACTCTTCTAGATGCCCGCACGGGTTTTTGCGGATGTTTAGTGTGGGTAAAAAATGCGACAACGCGCGCGAGCGACAATTCCGTTCATCTCGCGCAAGTTTCGTTCGACAACTAAACAATTCGGGCGCGAACACGAAGGCTCGATGCACCGTTTTCCCATGTTCCGCAGCACAGCATTGCGTTTTACGAAACGATCCGTCGATCGTCTTCAAATCGTCACGCCGGCGCGTCGAGATCGGCGCTGCGCGCGGGCACGAACGCGACCGCGACGATCGACAGCGCGATCCCGGCCATCACATAGTAGGTCGGCGCGAGCGGCGTGCCCGTGACCTTGATGAGCCACGTGACGATGAACTGCCCGAAGCCGCCGAACAGCATCACCGCGACGTTGTACGCGATCGACAGCCCGGTCGAGCGCACGTTGGCCGGAAACAGCTCGGCGATCATCGCGCCGAACGGCCCGTAGTAGCCCGCGAGCGTGACCGACAGCACGGCCTGCACCGCGATCAGCCGCGCGATGCTCGGCGCCGCGTCGAGCCAGGCGAACAGCGGATACATCAGCGCGAGCGTCAGCACCAGCGACCACAGCGACAGCCCCTTGCGGCCGATGCGATCCGACCACGCGCCTGCGATCGGCGACAGCACCATCAGCAGCAGGTTGCCGACGATCACCGCGTAGAACGATTCCGCGTAGGGCAGCTTCAGCTGCTTCACCGCGAAGGTCGGCAGATAGCTGATCAGCACGTAGATCGTCACGGTCAGCGCGATCACCGAGCCGAGCCCGCACAGCACTTCGCGCGGGTGGCGCGTGAACACTTCACCGAGCGTCGCGCGGCGCGCGCTTTGCTGCGCATGCAGGAACGCTTCGGAATCGGCGAGATGGCGGCGGATGTAGAAACCGATCGGGCCGATCACGAGCCCGAGGATGAACGGCACGCGCCAGCCCCAGCTGCGCAGCGCGTCGTGCGACAGCCCGCGCGTGACGGCCGCGCCGACGAGCGCGCCGATCAGCAGCGCGGCCGCCTGGCTCGCCATCTGCCAGCTGCCGTAGAAGCCGCGTTTCGAGAATGGCGCAGCCTCGATCAGCAGCGCCGTCGCGCTGCCGAATTCGCCGCCCGCGGAGAAGCCCTGCAGCAGACGGCCGAGCACGATCAGGATCGGTCCGCCGATGCCGATCGCCGCATACGGCGGCGCGACCGCGAGCAGGAAGATGCCGGCCGTCATCAGCAGGATCACGAGCGACAGCGCGGCCTTGCGGCCGGCGCGATCCGCGTACAGCCCGAACACGATGCCGCCGATCGGGCGCATGAAGAACGCGACGCCGAACGTCGCGGTGGTCAGCAGCAGCGACGAATATTCGCTGGAGGTCGGGAAAAACAGCTCGGCGATCACGACCGTCATGAAGCCGAACACCGTGAAGTCGTACCACTCGAGCGCGTTGCCGATCACGGCGGCCGCGACCGCTCGCCGGTTCAGCGCACGCTCGGGCCGCGTCGTTTTCGTTGAATTCGCAATCGTCGCCATGCGTGCCTCGTTCTCGTCGGTTCGCCGTGTCGGGCTGCGCGGCGCGCAGGGTGCCCGCGGCGCGCTGGTTTGCAGCGAGTGTAGAAAGCGACGGAACCGTTTTCAAGCAATAAAAAACGCCCGCCATCCATCGACGGCGGGCGTTTTGCGGTTTTCGCCACAATGCGGCATCGCACGATGCCGCATGGCCCTCAACCCATCTTCGAGAAGGCGCTGCACCAGCCCTTCGCCGACACCTGCTTGCCGGGGAAGGCGCCGCACGGGCCCGAGGCCGAGCCCTTCTTGCCCTGGTACAGCATGCAGGCCGCGCAATCCTGGCCTGCCGCGTATTTCGGGTACTTCGCCTTGTCGACCTTCGTGGCATCGGCCTTGTAGCCGAGTGCCGTCGCGGTCGGGTCGCTCTCCGTGAGCATCGGCGCATCAGCCAGCGCTTCGCGCGACAGCGCCAGCGCGGACACGGCACCAATGCTCGTGATCAGGAAACTCCGACGGGATGTTTTCATGGGGGACTCGCTCCAACGTTATCGGTTTGAAAGCTGTTCTGGCGACAGCCGTTCGACAGAATAACGCTCAAGCGAATGGTTGTGCGCGCCGAAATGTCATGGATAAGAAATTCGACACGCCGGGCGAGTGCGCGCCGCGTCAGCGGTAGGCCGCCATGTCGCCCACGCGCTGTGCAAGCGCCAGCGACGCGGTGAGCCCCGGCGACTCGATGCCGAACAGGTTCACGAGACCGCGCACGCCATGCTGCGCGGCGCCCTGCACGATGAAATCGGCCGGCGGCTCGCCGGGCCCCGCGACTTTCGGCCGGATGCCCGCGTATGCCGGCTGCAGCGCGTCGTCGGGCAAGCCCGGCCAGAATGCGCGAATCGACGCGTAGAACGCGGTCGCGCGCGCGGGATCGACTTCGTAGCGCAGCGTATCGACCCATTCGACGTCCGGGCCGAAGCGTGCCTGCCCGCCGAGATCGAGCGTCAGGTGCACGCCGAGCCCCGCGCGGTCGGGCATCGGGTAGATCAGGTGCGAAAACGGTGCGCGCCCCGACAGGCTGAAGTAGTTGCCGCGCGCGAGATAGAGGGGCGGCACCCAGCGCGGGTCGAGGCCGCGCGTGCGGCGCGCCAGCGCCTGGGCGCCGAGGCCCGCGCTGTTGATCACGCAGGCGGCCTCGATCTCGGTCGGCGCGTCGCCGCCCGTGCGCACGACGAAGCGCCCGCCGCGCAGCACGTCGATCGATTCGACCGGGGATTTCAGCGCACACACCGCGCCGTCGCGCTCCGCGTCGCCGAGCAGCGCGAGCATCAGCTGGTGGCTGTCGACGATGCCGGTGGACGGCGAGAACAGCGCCTCGACGCATTCGAGCGCGGGCTCGAGCGTCTGCGCCTCGGCGCGCGTGAGCGGCATCAGGTCGAGCACGCCGTTTTCGGCCGCGCGTGCGGCGATTGCCTTCAACTGCTTCACCTGCGCGGCGCTCGTGGCGACGAGCAGCTTGCCGGCACGCCGGTGCGGCACGTGATGCGTCTCGCAGAATTCGTACAGCAGGTCGCGCCCGTGCACGCACGACGTCGCCTTCAGCGACCCGCGCGGATAGTAGAGCCCCGCATGGATCACTTCGCTGTTGCGCGAACTCGTACCGGTGCCGATTGCATCGGCAGCCTCGAGCACGAGCGTTTCGCGCCCGCGCGCGGCCAGTTCGCGCGCAATCGCAAGACCGACGACACCCGCGCCGATCACGACACAATCCATCTGCTCCATGACGTTTCGCGCCGCTAGCGCGTCGAGGGGAGAGAAGAGAATTGTACGTCCCGGTTCATCCGCTTGCCGAAGGTCGTGCGGCGTATCACGACGACGCCGTGCATGACGTACGACGCACGGCACGGCGCGCGCCTGCTGCCACCGTGCGCGCGCCGCTCGCTCAGAAGCCGATCGGCCGGCGCTTCGCGGCTCCCTCGTCGGCGCGGATGTCGCGCGGCCCGATTGCATCGCGGCCGTCGAGCCGCGCGGCGCCGAATGCGTGCAGCAGCGCGCGGCGCATCGTGCGCGGCGGGGTCGCGGCCAGCACGTCGAGCGCATCGTCGCCGAGGGTGTCCGGGAAGCGCCGCCCCCACGCATGCGACGTGCGGATCTCGTCGTAGATCGTCTGCGCGATCCGGCGCGCGCCGGCCGCATCGGGCGGCTCGATCTCGTACACGTTCATCCGGTTCAGCAGCGGCTCCGGAATCGCGTGGGCGTCGTTCGCGGTCGCGACCCAGATCACGTTGCCCGCATCGATCGGCACTTCCGCGAATTCGTCGACGAACGCACGCGCGGTGTCGTGCTCGAGCAACGCGTACAGCGCGCCAAGCGGATCGTACTGCGCATCGCTGCCGGCCTTGTCGATCTCGTCGACCGCGATCACCGGGTTCGCGTAGCTGCCGTTCACGAGCGCATCGAACACCTTGCCGGGCTTCGCGTTCTTCCATTGCGACGATGCACCCGACAGGATCCAGCCGGCCGTCAGCGAACTCATCGGTACGTAGTGGTACGCGGTGCCGAGCAGTTGCGCGAGCGCCTTCGCGAAGTGCGTCTTGCCGATGCCCGGGGGCCCGAGCAGCAGGATCGGCATCAGTTCGAGCCGGTCGTCCGTTTCGAGGCACAGCGCGACCTGCTTGCGCACGTCGTCGAGCGGCTCGGCGAAATTGGGCAATGTCTCGCCGAGCGCGTCGAACGACGGCATCCGGTTCGGCTTCACGCAGAAGCGCAGGTTACCCGTCTTGAGCATCTTTTCGTAGGTGGCGCGCAGTGCGTCGCTCGCGCTCTCGTTCAGGTCGCTCAGCGCCGTCTCGACCTGCTCGAGGTCGTACACCGTGCTGAAGGACGCCACCGCCAGTTCCTGTTTCACCATCGCCGTCGTCATACCAACCTCGCTGCCGCTTGCCGTCACATGACCATCAGACCCTTACGATTTCAGTGTAGCGATCCCGCATCCCCGCGCAAGCAAGCAGCCGCGCGCGTCTGCTGCTAACACCCGCGCGCGCTGCATGCCGGCGCGCCGCGGCGTATGATCGTCGGTTCACCCACCCGCCGCACCGGCCTCGCCGACGGCGCCCGCGCGGCGCGTCGGCCCGTCCCGAAGGTATGCCGATGTCCGTCCCCACTGCTTTCCCGCGCGTCGATGCCGATACGATCGACGCCGTCGACGCGGCGCTCACGTCGCGCCGCGCGATCCGCGCATTCCTACCGACACCCGTGCCGCGCGACACGATCGAGGCGATCCTCGAAACCGCGAGTCGCGCGCCGTCGGGCACCAACATCCAGCCGTGGCGCGTGTACGTCGCGACCGGCGCCACGCGCGATGCGCTCGCCGCCGCGCTTACCGCGGCCCACGACGATCCCGCGCGCGACGAAAAATATGTCGCCGAGTACGACTACTATCCGCGCGAATGGGTGTCGCCGTATATCGACCGGCGCCGCAAGGTCGGCTGGGACCTGTACGGCCTGTTGAACATCGGCCGCGACGAGAAGGCGCGCATGCATGCGCAGCACGCACGCAACTTCCGCTTCTTCGATGCACCGGTCGCACTGTTCTTCACGCTCGACCGCGTGATGACCTACGGCGCATGGCTCGACTGCGGGATGTTCCTGCAGGGCGTGATGACGGCCGCACGTGCACGCGGGCTCGATACCTGCCCGCAGGCCGCGTTCGTGCCGTTTCACCGGATCGTCAGCGAGCACCTCGGCATTCCCGCCAACGAACAGCTGGTCTGCGGCATGTCGCTCGGCCATGCGGACCCCGACGCGATCGAGAACCGCCTCGTCACCGAGCGCGCGCCGGTCGCCGAGTTCACGCGCTTTTTCGCTTGAAAACGCATGACGCGACCCTACCTTTCGAACAGGACCACATCGTGCGGCGAACCTGCCGCGGCGCGTCCTGTCGCATCGCGATCGAAATCGATCGGGCGTAAGATGTGCGTCCGTTCCCCGCTGTTCCGCGTTTCCGGAGACGTTTCATGCTGAAACACGGCCTGGCCATCCTGCTCGCGAGCATCGCGCTCGCCGCCCATGCGCAGAGCCCCGCGCCGGCCTCCGTCGCGTGGGAGATCCAGGTCGTGCGCGACGGTCAGACCATCGACACGTTCCAGCAGCGCACCACCGTGGGTCAGACCCGTACCGATACCCATCGCTATCCGTCCGCCGTGCCGGTCGGCTGCGGCAATGCCGCGCGCGTCGTGCCGACCGAGCGCTCGCGCTCGGTGACGGTCGCGCCGCTCGCCGTCGATGCCGGCGCGAACACGATGTCGCTCGCGCTCGACGTGCAGGAAACGATCGACGACGAAGGCGCGAAGCCGGCCGATCCGTGCGTGCCCGCGTCGCCGCGGCAAATCATCGCGAGCCACCCGGGCCTGACGGTCGGCAGCGACGCGTGGACCGACTGGACGCTCGTCGAACAGCATCCGCACCTCGTGTACCGCGTGCGTGCGCACGTCGCGAAGGATTGAGCGTCATGCCCGCCGATGCCCTGTCCCTGCCGTTCGCCGAACCGCACGCCGCACCCGACGAAATCACCGCGGTGAGCTGGAACCTGCACAAGGGTCGCTCGCCGCTCGGCTTCACCGCGTGGAACGCGATGCGCAACTGGATGCAGTCGACGCACGCCGACGTGTATTTCCTGCAGGAAGCGATGGCGCGCCGCATGCCGCGCCCGGTGCTGGCGCCCGGCTTCGGCGCGCCGATGGACGACGCGGTCGACGACGTCTGGCACTGCCAGGCCACCGAGATCGCGCATGCGCTCGACTGGCAAATCGCGCTCGGGCCGAACGTGTTCAAGCCGTCGTGGCGGCACGGCAATGCGATCCTGTCGCCGCACCCGCTCGACCTCGGCGGCCGCTGGGACATCTCCGCGCACCGCTTCGAGCGGCGCGGGCTGCTGGTCGCGCGCGCGACGCTCGCGGGCGCGCGCCCGGTCACGCTGCTGTGCGCGCACCTCGCGCTCACGCGCGCCGCGCGGCTGCGCCAGATGCACTGGATCGCGCACTGGATCGTGCGCAACGCAGGCGACGGCCCGTTGATGCTCGCCGGCGACTTCAACGACTGGCGCAACGACTCGGTCGCGCTGTTCGGCGAGATCGGGCTGTCCGAGGTCGCGACGCTGCTCGGCGAATCGGGCCGCACGTTCCCCGCGTTCTCGCCGGCGCTCGCGCTCGACAAGATGTTCGTGCGCGGGCTGACGCCGCTCGAATGGCGCGCCCCGTCCGGCGAGGCCGCGTGGCTGTCGGACCACCTGCCGTACATCGCGCGCCTGCGCCTCGATCCGCAATAACGGTCCCGGCCTCGGCCCGCGATCGGCCGGATTGCGCACCGCCAAAGCGCGGCGGCACGGCGCGCGCTACATTAACGCCTTGCCCATTCCGCTAGGCCCCGCCGCCGGGCCGCGCCGCCATGACCTACCTGCCGATCCTGCTGCAAATCGCCGCCGTCTATCTCGTCGCGGCGATCACCCCCGGCCCGAATTTCTTCATGATTTCGCAACTGTCGCTCGCGGGCCGGCGCAGCCTCGGTGCCGCATCGGCGCTCGGCGTCGGCACCGCGTCGGTCGCGTGGGCGACGCTCGCGATGCTCGGCCTCGCGGCCGTGCTGCACCAGGTCGAATGGCTGTACGAGGCAATCCGGATCGGCGGCGCCGTGTACCTCGTGTATTTCGGCTTCAAGCTGCTGCGCTCGGGCGTGCGCCGCGATACGGCGTCGGCCGACGCGCCCGACGAACGCGCGCCGCTGGCCGCGCCGCACGCGCGCGACTACCTGCGCGCCTATCGCAGCGGGCTGTTCACGTGCCTGACCAACCCAAAATCGTGCGCGTTCTGGACCAGCGTGTTCGCGGCGATGCTGCCCGCGCACGTGCCGCTGTGGTTCAACGGCGCGGTGCTGGTGACGATCGGCATGCTGTCGGCCGGCTGGTATTCGTGCGTCGCCTACCTGTTCGCGAGCCCGCGCGCGCAACGCGGCTACCGGCGCGTGCGGCGCCCGCTCGACGCGCTGTGCGGCGTGGCGCTCGTCGGCCTCGGCGCGAAACTCGCGGCCGAACGCTGAAAAAACCGAAAGCCGATTGAAATGATTCGTTGCGCCAAATCCGCGCGGCCACGCGGGTCAAGCCCGCGATCCGCGTCAACAGGGTAAAATAACGAGTTCCTCAATCGTCTGTCATCGAGAAGGCGCGTGTCCGACGCGCCGGCCGGCCGATCCGCGATCGGGCCGTCGCACTCGGTTTTTTGCCCGTTTTTGGGCCCGTTACTCGCGTTCGCTACGCGCGTCCGTTTTCAAAGCCATGAGCAAATACGACACCGCCACCGTCCAATCCGTCCATCACTGGACCGACACGCTGTTCAGCTTCACCTGCACCCGTGAGGCGAGCCTGCGCTTCAACAACGGCGAATTCACGATGGTCGGCCTCGAGGTCGACGGCAAGCCGCTCGCGCGCGCCTACTCGATCGTCAGCCCGAACTACGAAGAGCATCTCGAATTCTTCAGCATCAAGGTGCAGGACGGCCCGCTGACGTCGCGCCTGCAGCACCTGAAGGTGGGCGACACGGTGCTGATCGGCAAGAAGCCGACGGGCACGCTGGTCGCCGACAACCTGCTGCCGGGCAAGACGCTGTGGATGCTGTCGACGGGCACGGGCCTCGCGCCGTTCATGTCGATCATCCGCGATCCGGACATCTACGAGCGCTTCGACAAGGTGATCCTGACGCACACGTGCCGCCTGAAGGGCGAGCTCGCGTACATGGACTACATCAAGCATGACCTGCCGGGCCACGAGTACCTTGGCGACATCATCAAGCAAAAGCTCGTCTACTACCCGACGGTCACGCGCGAAGCGTTCGACAACGAAGGCCGGATCACCGACCTGATCGCAACGGGCAAGCTGTTCACGGATCTCGACGTCCCGCCGTTCTCGCCGGAAAACGACCGCGTGATGCTGTGCGGCAGTACCGCGATGCTGAAGGACACGACCGACCTGCTGAAGCAGGCCGGCCTCGTCGAAGGCAAGAACAGCGCGCCGGGCCACTACGTGATCGAGCGCGCGTTCGTGGACTGATCGATCCCCATATTTGCGCGTCATCAAGAACCGGAGCGAAAGCTCCGGTTTTTTTTCGTCCCTACTTGGCGAATTCGTAACAAGTTGGGATCATCTCATCTCAAATAGTTACATTTGGATACGTCATCGTCCGGTGCTCGGGTGTCAGTGTTTTTCCTACAACACGTTCATTCCGATTGTTCACATTTACCCTTAAATGTCCGCCCGACATGACCTTTTCAGAAATTTTGAGATATTATTCGCCGCGCGTGGTTACCGTTGGGATGACAGTGAAAGGGTCGGATGCAAGTGTTACAAGACGTAACTTTTGTTACCTCGGCAGGGGGCGATTCTCTGGCGGCGACCGTCATCAAAACGGCAGCCGATCCACGCAACCAGCCGGTGTCTGAACCGCTTCTGACAGCAGGGAGAGTCATGGATACGTCGCTTAACGCGCCCTTGGGCGCCCACGCCCCGTTCCCGTCGCAACAGCGCGTGCCGGGCTGCGCCGCGACTCCGCCCACTACCGACGCCGCGTCGACACGCGACGCCTGCGCCGCGCGGATCGCAGCGCTGTCTACCCAGTTGCTCGCCGCCGACGAGGCGGCCCGCCGTCACCTGGCCGGCGAATTGCACGACGGGCTCGGTGCCGAACTCACCGCCGCGCGTTTCGCGCTCGCAAACGTTCAAGCGTGGCTGCCGGCCGATGCGCCGGAGGGTTGCCTGCGCGCGCTGGCCCTTGCGCAGCAGGCGCTCGACGCCGCGACCGACGCGAATCGCCGGCTGATCGACGAGCGCGACACGCCGGCGCTCGACGCAGGCGTGGTCGGCGCGCTGTCGTCGTGGGCCGACACCCACGCGGCACGCACGGGCCTGCACACCAGCTTCGTCTGTGCGGCCGACGCGCGCCTGACGCAGATCGCCGGCGCCAGCGCGCTCGCGGTGTTCCGCGTCGCGCAGGAAGCGTTGTCGAACGTCGCGAAGCACGCACGCGCGACGTCGGTCGACGTGCGGATCGCCACCGATCGCACGCACCTGTCACTGATTGTCTCCGACGATGGGACCGGTTTCTCCCGGCGCCGCCGCCCCGGCTACGGTCTCGCCGGCATGCGCGCCCGCTGCGAGGCGTTCGGCGGCAGCTTCGAGACGGCCACGCCGGAAACCGGCCACGGCACGCGCGTCACCGCGCGCTTCGCTTGGGATTCGCTGCTCGCGGTGCCCGTTGCGGCCCGCCGCGCGTTGCTTTCGTGAGGTCGTCATGAGCCTGAACATCCTGCTCGTGGACGATCACGCGATCGTCCGGCAAGGGATCCGCCAGTTGCTGATCGACCGTGGCGTCGCACGCGACGTCACCGAGGCCGAGAACGGCGGCGACGCCATGGCCGCCGTCGACAAGCAGGAATTCGACGTGATCCTGCTCGACATCTCGCTGCCGGACACGAACGGCATCGAAGTGCTCAAGCGCCTCAAGCGCAAGCTGCCGCGCACGCCGGTGCTGATGTTCTCGATGTACCGCGAGGATCAGTACGCGGTACGCGCGCTGAAGGCCGGCGCCGCCGGCTATCTGTCGAAGACGGTCAACGCCGCGCAGATGATCTGCGCGATCCAGCAGGTCGCGGCCGGCCGCAAGTACGTGAGCCCCGCGATGGCCGAGGCGCTCGCCGAATACGTGTCGTTCGAGAACGAGCCGCTGCCGCACGAGAAGCTGTCCGACCGCGAATACCAGACGCTCTGCATGCTCGCGTCGGGCAAGCGGCTCACCGACATCGCGAACACGCTGTCGCTGTCCGTGAAGACGGTGAGCGTGTACCGGTCGCGGCTGCTCGAGAAGATGCGGCTGTCGAACAATGCGGAGCTCACGTTCTACGTGATGAGCAACCGGCTCGTCGACATGGCGCCCACGGCCGGCGCCTGAGTTCGCCGCCCTGCCCGGTTCGTCCGGCCCGGCGACGCGGCGCATGCCGCGCCGCCGCCCGCTGCCGCCCGTCGGGCGCGCAAGCGCTTGTTTTATTGGACGATTTCTCGAGGCACCGCTGCACCGCGGCGGGTTTTGCGCGCCAAATCGGCTAAAATCGCCGGTTTTCACTCAGTCAGTGCTACCGCGCCCGCGCGCGCTGGCGATCCATCCGCAATGTCACTCTTCCGCAAGAAAAACGTCGATCGCATGATCGCCGGCGCGCATGCCGCCGGGCTCAAGAAAGCGCTCGGCGCGATCGACCTCACCTTCCTCGGCATCGGCGCGATCATCGGCACCGGCATCTTCGTGCTGACCGGTACCGGCGCCGTGCAGGCCGGCCCCGCGCTGATGCTGTCGTTCGTGATCGCCGCGATCGCGTGCGGCCTCGCGGCGCTGTCGTACGCGGAATTCGCGTCGACGATCCCCGTCGCCGGCTCGATCTACACGTATTCGTACGCCACCCTCGGCGAGCTCGTCGCGTGGATCATCGGCTGGGACCTGATGCTCGAATACGGCCTCGCGTCGTCGGCCGTGTCGGTCGGCTGGTCGGGCTACCTGCAGTCGCTGCTGCAGGGCTTCGGGCTGTCGCTGCCCGCCGTGCTGACGGCGGCGCCCGGCGCGGTGCCGGGCGTCGTCACGTGGTTCAACCTGCCCGCGTTCCTCGTGATGATCGTGATCACGACGCTGCTGTCGATCGGCATCCGCGAGTCGACCCGCATCAACAACATCATGGTGTTCATCAAGGTGTCGGTCGTGCTGCTCGTGATCGCGGTCGGCCTGTTCCACGTGACGCCCGCGAACTGGAAGCCGTTCATGCCGCACGGCTGGAACGGCGTGTTCGGCGCGGCGGCCGTGATGTTCTTCGCGTTCATCGGCTTCGACGCGGTGTCGTCCGCCGCCGAGGAAGTGAAGAATCCGAAACGCGACCTGCCGATCGGCATCATCGCGTCGCTCGCGGTGTGCGCGGTGCTGTACGTGACGGTCGCCGCGGTCGCGACCGGCATCGTGCCATCGGCCCAGTACGCGAACATCTCGCACCCGATCTCGTACGCGCTGCAGATGGCCGGCGAGACGTGGGTCGCGGGCTTCATCGATCTCGGCGCCGTGCTCGGCATGCTGACCGTGATCCTCGTGATGAGCTACGGCCAGACGCGCGTGATCTTCGCGATGTCGCGCGACGGGCTGCTGCCCGCGGCGTTGTCGCGCGTGCACCCGCGCTATGCGACGCCGTTCCTGACGACCTGGCTCGTCGGCCTATTCTTCGGGCTGATCGCCGCGCTCGTGCCGCTCAACGTGCTCGCCGAACTGATCAACATCGGCACGCTCGCGGCGTTCTCGATGGTGTCGATCGCCGTGCTCGTGCTGCGTCGCACGCACCCCGACCTGCCGCGTGCGTTCCGCTGCCCCGGCGTACCCGTGGTGCCGATCCTCGCGGTCGCGTCGTGCCTGTTCCTGATGCTGAACCTGCAACCCATCACGTGGGCCGCGTTCGGCATCTGGCTCGTGATCGGCCTCGCGATCTACTTCGTGTACTCGCGCCACCACTCGAAGCTCGCGCACGGTCACCACGACGCGCACTGAGCGCCGCCGTGCCGCACGCGGCACGGTGCGCACCCGCGGGGCCGGATACCGGCCCCGCCCCCTCCCCGCCCTTCCTTCACGCGTCACGCCGCCACGTTGCTTTTCCTGCAACGATCCGCGCGTCAATTCCCGTTCCCATTGGCTGTTTTTCGAATGCCGGCATATTCGATTCAGATCAGAGAATTAATCGATTAAAAACGCAATGCGATTGAATTTAATATGAATAGCACAAAATAATCGCGCAACCGACATTGAACTCTTGCATCCGCCAAACTAGTATTCAGGTCGGCTGACCGCACTAACCTGCCGAGCCCATACCAGATGGGGATTGTGCCGCAGCATGAGCGCTACGGGATGCAATCGATTTCATCGAGACGCATTTCCGTTAAACATAAATTCACCGTTCATTCATAAACGAATTTTCAGCATCTTTTTAATTAATCACAATCAAAACCGGATAATCCGGTCGCGGGTATTGTATTGCCTCCGTCCGGAGGCATGTCGCTGCACCTGTCCGAAGTTCAACAAGAACCAGAGAGGTCTGTCATGAGCAATACATTGGTCAACGTCACGGCGAAGGTCGAAATCAACGCGGCCAACCAGACGATCGCGGGGCTCAGGGATTATCAAAGCAAGAACTGGGCGATCGGGCTGAACGGGGATACGCTGGCGCCGGACGGTTTCCTGACGTTCTTCACCGAGCGCAACCTGCCGTTCAGCTACTACGTCCGCGCACGTGGCGTCTCGGTCGGCGAGCCGAGCGCGTACCAGGCGAACATCGAGACGCTGACGCAGCGCATCGCCGCGATTCGCGCGTCGGAGACGAACCTGGTCCAGGCGACGATCCGCGAGCTCGAGCTGTACAAGTCGAGGAACTGGGCGATCGGCCTGAACGGCACGACGCTGCAACCGGACAATTTCCTGCCGTTCTTCGGCACCCGCTCCGTGCCGTTCGAGTACTACGTGCGCAGCGGCGGCGTCGAGCTTGGCACGTCGAACGCGTATGACAACAACATCCGCGCGCTGACGCAGTACCTGGGCTCGCTCTGACGGAGCGCCCCACCGGCGGCCCGTCCCGGGCCGCCCTGCCCGCCTTCCTCGCTGCTCCGTCTCCCCCTTCCCCGTTTTGCGCGTTCCCCGTCGCATGCACGCTTGCCGCGACCGGTTCATAATCGCGCCATCGAACGGCGGCCCGCATCGGCGGTGTCGCCCGGCAACAGGAAGAAGATGATGGAAAGCGTCGATCTCGATGTATTGAAATCCAGCGCGCGCTGGCTCGAAGAAGGGCGCCGCGTGCTGCTGGTGACGGTCGTGAAGACGTGGGGCTCGTCGCCCCGCCCCGAAGGCGCGATGCTCGCGGTGCGCGAGGACGGGCTCGTGGTCGGCTCCGTGTCCGGCGGGTGTATCGAGGACGACCTGATCGCCCGCGTGCACGCGAGCGGGATCGCGGCCGACGCGCGCCCGGAAGCGCTCAAGTACGGCGTGACGGCCGAGGAGGCGCACCGCTTCGGGCTGCCATGCGGCGGCACGATCCAGCTCGTGCTCGAGCCGCTCACGCGCGACAGCGGGATTGCCGCGCTGTGCGCGGAAGTCGAGGCCGGCCGCCTCGTCACGCGCACGATGACGCTCGCGACGGGCCGCGCATCGCTGTCGCCCGCGCAGGCGTCCGACGGGCTCGCGTTCGACGGCGAGCGGCTCGTGACGATCCACGGGCCGCGCTATCGAATGCTCGTGATCGGCGCCGGCCAGTTGTCGCGCTATCTGTGCCAGATCGCGGTCGGGCTCGACTACCAGGTGACGGTGTGCGATCCGCGCGAGGAATACACGGATGCGTGGGATGTACCGGGTACGCGTGTCGTGCACACGATGCCCGACGATACGGTGCTCGACATGAATCTCGATGCACGTTCGGCCGTGATCGCGCTCACGCACGATCCGAAGCTCGACGATCTCGCGCTGATGGAGGCGCTGAAGACGCCCGCGTTCTACGTGGGCGCGCTCGGCTCGCGGCGCAACAACGCGGCGCGGCGCGAACGGCTGCGCGAATTCGACCTGAACGAAGCGGAACTGGGCCGGCTGCACGGGCCGGCCGGCATTTACATCGGCAGCCGGACGCCGCCGGAAATCGCGATCTCGATCCTCGCCGAGATCACCGCCGCGAAGAACAACGTGACGCTGCCGACGATCCTGCAGGTCGAGGGCGCGAAGGCCGCGCGCGAAATCGCGGCGAACAGCGGCGCGGCCTGCGGCCTCTGATCGCTAACGGCTCCGGCACGCGGTCGCACCGGGCGAAGCGGACGACACCAGCGAAGCGGCACGCGCCGGCGCCAGGCCGACGCGTGCCGCCGATCAGGCCAGGCCCGCGGCCAGCGCCGCGGCGACCGAACCGACCACCAGCACGACGCCCACCGTGCGGCGCTTGTTCAGCTCGGTCCACAGCAGCACGCCGGTCAGCGACAGCAGGATCAGCGAGCCTGCAATCGTGTCCATCAGCAGCACCCAGCCGAGATTCATCCCGACGCCGCGATGCAGGTTGTTCAGCGTGGTCAGGAACGTGTTGCCCGTGCGCTTCACCGCGACGTAGCCGTTGCCGACCCAGTATTCGGCCTGCACGTTCTGGTGCGGGCCGAACAGGCCCATCTGCCAGTGTTCCGGCTGCATCACGCGTTTGTCGCCCCACGCGACGGGCTGCGCGGGTTCCTTGCGCATGCGGCCCGGCTTGCCGTCGAAATGCAGTTCGTGCTGCAGCCACTTCGTCATCGCGGCGGGCGTCTTCGGCGCCGGATCGGGCAGCGCGATCTGCATCTCCTCGACCTGCGGCTCGCCGGTCGAGATCTTCAGCGGCGGCGCGCGGTGGTTGAGCAGCACGCCCGTCACACCGAACAGCAGCCCGAGCACTGCGCCCCACAGGCCGACCCAGCCATGCACCTTGCGCAGCCACTTGATGAAGGTCGCGCGGCGCGAACGCTGGCGGCGCGCGGCCAGTTCGTCGTCGGTCAGCGGGCGGGCCGCCGGGTGCAGCACGGTGACACCCGCGCGGGCAGCACCCGTCTGCGGCGGATTGATCGTTTCGGGCGCGTTCACGCGAAAGGGTCCATTCGTTCAAAACAACGGGCGGCGCGCAGAGTGTGCGCGCCGCCCGAGCAGCATGAAAATGAGAATGGATATCATTACACAAATCGATAGCCGGCTCAATCCGCCCGGTTACATGGCGGCTAGCCCCGCGACAGCGGAAATCCAGACGAAGCAACCGGATTGCCTCATGATGCTGGAAGATGGCGGCTGAATATCGACAGAATGATCTCGCAATATCAAGACGGCATTTCGTAAGAAATCGCGCGGTGCCGAGCCGCTCAACGCAGCGGCGGCAGCGGAAAGCGCGGTGCGGCGTCGTCCGGCGCGGGTTCGGTACGGTCGAGCGCGTACAGCCACGCAAGCAGATCCGCTACCGCCTGGTAGAGCTGCGGCGGAATCCGGTCGTCGAGGTCGACCTGCATCAGCAGGGACACCATCTCCGGCGCCGTATGCACGTACAACCCCGCGTCGTGCGCGCGCGCGACGATCATCTCGGCGAGCGCACCGTAGCCCTTCGCGACCACGCGCGGCGCCGCGTCACCGCCCTTCGGATCGTAGACGAGCGCGGCTGCGCGCTTGCGGGACGTCATGCTCATTGCAGCGCCTCGTCGTCGGTATCCGGCGCACGCGTGGTCGGGCCGCTGGCCGACGCTGAACCGCGCGCATACGCGGCGGCCGCCGCCTGGGCCGCAAACAGGTCGAAGCCGTCCGGGCCGCCGTCGACCGCGCGGATCGACAGCCCGCCCACCTTGAGCCCCGACACTTCGAGCCGCTGCCGCAGTGCCGCCTCGTGCCGGGTGAGACGGTCGGCCCCCGTCGGGTTCGCACGCAGCCGCGCGACGAGTTGCGTGCCGTTCAGCACCAGCTCCGCGTCGACCGTGCCGAGCGACGGCAACGTGAGCGTGAGGCGCGTGCGCCAGGCGATGCCGTCGCCCGAGTCGCCGTCGCCGCGCGGCGCGCGGCTGCCCGGATCGTCGGGCTCGATCGTCCAGTCGAGCCGCGCGCCGGGCCATGCCTCGCCGCTCCAGCGGAACTGGTCGGTCGCGAGCGCGTCGAGCTGCTGCCTGACGAGCGGCACCGCGGCCGGATGCACGGGCGCAAGCGTCTGCGCCTGGGAATCGGACGATGCGGCGGCCAGCTCGGCTCGCGCGGGCATCCAGCGCGCATCGGGCCCATCGCCGAGCAGATCGGCCGTATCGGGTGGCAGCGACGCCCCTTGCCGCGCGCCCGACGGCCAGGCCGGCGCGGGATCGCGAGCCGCCGCGCCGCCCTGGGCCGGCGTGCCCGGCTGCGCTGTTGCACGCGCGGTCGCCGGCAACGGCGGGCGCTGCGCGAGCAGCTCGTCGAGCAGGTCGGTCGAGCCGTGCTGTGCGGCATCCGGGTCAGCCGGCGCGAGCGCGTCCGCGAGGCGTGCCTGCGGCTCGCGCATCAGCGCCGCGAGCGGACGCTGGCCGGCCAGCCACTGCGCGAGATGGGATTCATAGAAGAGGCCGCTTTCGCTCACCGCCTGCGCGAGCGCTGCGCGCAGCGCCGCGACCGGCAAAGTCGCAGCCGCTTCGCGCGCCGCGGCAGCCGGCGACGCCGCGGCGGAAGCCGGCGTGGAAGACGCAGCCGGATCGGAGGCGGCCGGCGCGGCCGCGTCGGTCAGCAGCACGGTGGGGTCAGCCAGCAGCGGCGCGCGCCCGGCGATGGCCGGCGTCGAATCGCCGCCCGCGCGCGAGATCGCGTCGAGCACGCGCCCGACCTCGGACAGCGCGGTCTGGGTGGAAGCGGGCGGCGCGGCAGGCGGACTGCCGGCCGAAGGCGTGGACGGCGCGCCGGTGCCCGGCGTACCGACCTGCGAGGTCGCGCCGCCGCCGGCGGGCGCCGACACGGTGCCGGTCAGCAAGCTGTCCAGGCGGCTCGCCAGCAGGGCGGCCGCAACGGAGTCGATACCGGTCATGATCGGAGCCTGGTCACCTCAGCCACATCGTGGCGAATCCGGGAACGACACACCGGTGCCGTCCGCGGGAACTGCGCGCCTGCCGCACCGGGCTCGTGCGCCCCGCGCCCGTTTCCCCGGAAACAGGCCCTACCCGCGCGCGCGGTAGAGATCGGTCAATACCTGGGTCGAGCGCCGCGCCTCGAACAGCGCGGACAGCCGCGCGACGTCCGGGCTCGCGAGATCGCGGATCGCGGCGTCGTCGGCCAGGATGCGGCGGATCAGGTCAAGCTTGCGGCCGAGATCCGATTCGTCGAGCACGACGCCCGGATCGGCTTCCTTCAGCCCGTCGACCAGCTGCATGAATTCGGCCTGCAACCCCGGCAACGCGCTCCAGTCGGCGCTGCGGGCGGCGCCCAGCATCCGGCCCGACACGGCGGCGAGCGCCTCGTAAAGTTCGAAGTATTCGGCCTTGCGATTCATCTTGATGCTTCCACTGCCTGTTGCGCGGCCATCCGCGCGACTTCCGGGGCGATTCCCGTCCATGCTTCCTCGAGCGTCGCGAGCAGCCTGTCGACCTCGACCAGCATCGCGTCGCTCGCCTGCGCATTGGCTTCGAGCAGACGCCGGCTGATATACGCATACAGCGCGTCCAGCCGCTCCGCGATCTCGCCGCCCGCGTCGCGGTTCAGCGACGCCTTCAGCCCGCTGTCGACGATCCGGATCGCCTTGCCGATCGCTTCGCCGCGCGCGGATACATTGCCCTGCTGCAAATGCATGCGCGCCAGCGCAACCGCCTGCCGCGCGCCCTGGTACAGCATCGCGATCAACCGGTGCGGGGAGGCGCCCATCACCCCCGTCTCGACGCCGACACGCGCGTATGCACTGGCTCCAGCGTGTCCTGGCGAAAACATGCGCTTCTCCTTGTTGTGCGTTGGCTATACGGGAACCGCCGCCGTGCATTGCACGACGCGGCCTTCACCGGAGTTATCGGAAGGGATTTGGAAAGCTTTAGGCAAGCGGAACATGCCGCCTGGCGCGGCAAGGCCGCGCTGCGGACCCGCCCGGATGGCCGTGCGCGGAGCGCTTTCCCCGGATAGCCGCCCTGTCAGACCGACATCTGCATGATGTCGTTGTAAGCGCTCACCAGCTTGTTGCGGACCTGGAGCCCGAACTGGAAGCCGATGTTGGCTTTCTGCATGTCGACCATCACGTCGTTCAGCGACACGTTCGGCGCGCCGACCTCGAACGCCTGCGCCTCGCCGAGCGCGTGCTGCTGGTCGCCGCTGATCTTGTCGAGCGACGCCTTCATCGCGCTCGCGAAGGTGCTGGCCGTCGCCGCGCCCGAGCCGGCCAGCGCCGCCGTCGGGCTCGCGACGCCGCCGGACGCCTGCGCGGCCATCGACTGCATCTGTTGCAACACCGAACCGATTCCGCTGACGTTCGCAGTCATGCTGTCCCCAAAACTGAGAGAAGAGACCCGGACGCACCGGGAGATCCGCCGGCGCCGCACCACGCGCACCATGCCGGATTCCGAAAAAGGATAGCAGCGCGCCGCGCGTCAAAGCCGAGAAAGTACGGGGGAAACCCCGCTCTTTTCGGTCGATCGGAGGACGGCCCGGGTCACGATAATCGCATCGTGTCATTGTCCGCCCGCTCGTCCGAGCGAGCTCAGTCGTCCCGCTCCGGAGAAACTCGACGCATGGATTCGCAGGCCAACTCGCTGATCAACCCAGACGCCCGCGCGGGCCTCGCCAGCCCGGCGCCCGGCGCCGCCGCGGCCGCCGCGTTGCCGGGCGCGGGTGGCGCAGGCGCGGACTTCGGGCTTGGCGGCTTCGCGGAACGCATCCCCGGCATCTCGCGGATGAAGGGCAACCCGAAGCTGCCGTTCCTGATCGCCGTCGCGTTCGCGGTCGCCGTCATCACCGCGCTCGTGCTGTGGAGCCGCGCGCCCGACTACCGCGTGCTGTACAGCAACCTGTCGGATCGCGACGGCGGTGCGATCATCGCCGCGCTCCAGCAAGCAAACGTTCCCTACAAGTTCGCCGATGCGGGCGGCGCGATCCTCGTGCCGTCGAACCAGGTGCATGAAACGCGCCTGAAGCTCGCCGCGATGGGGCTGCCCAAGGGCGGCTCGGTCGGCTTCGAGCTGATGGACAACCAGAAATTCGGCATCAGCCAGTTCGCCGAACAGATCAACTACCAGCGCGCGCTCGAAGGCGAGCTGCAGCGCACCATCGAATCGATCAACGCCGTGCGCGGCGCGCGCGTGCATCTCGCGATCCCGAAGCCGTCGGTGTTCGTACGTGACAAGGAAGCGCCGAGCGCGTCGGTGTTCGTCGACCTCTACCCGGGCCGCGTGCTCGACGAGGGCCAGGTTCAGGCCATCACGCGGATGGTGTCGTCCAGCGTGCCCGACATGCCCGCGAAAAACGTGACGATCGTCGACCAGGACGGCAACCTGCTGACCCAGACCGCGTCGGCATCCGGCCTCGACGCGAGCCAGCTCAAGTACGTGCAGCAGGTCGAGCACAACACGCAGAAGCGCATCGACGCGATCCTCGCGCCGATCTTCGGCGCCGGCAACGCGCGCTCGCAGGTCAGCGCGGACCTCGATTTCTCGAAGGTCGAGCAGACGTCGGAAAGCTACGGCCCGAACGGCGCGCCGCAGCAGGCCGCGATCCGCAGCCAGCAGACCAGCAGCTCGACCGAGCTCGCGCAGGGCGGCGCGTCGGGCGTGCCGGGCGCGCTGTCGAACACGCCGCCGCAGCCGGCTTCCGCGCCGATCGTCGCCGGCAACGGCCCGAACGCGCCGCAGGCGACGCCGGTGAGCGACCGCAAGGACCAGACGACCAACTACGAGCTCGACAAGACGATCCGCCATCTCGAGCAGCCGATGGGCAGCGTGAAGCGGCTGTCGGTCGCGGTCGTCGTCAATTATCAGCCGGTCGCCGACGCGAAGGGCCACGTGACGATGCAGCCGCTGCCGCCCGCGAAGCTCGCGCAGGTCGAACAGCTCGTGAAGGACGCGATGGGCTACGACGAGAAGCGCGGCGACTCGGTGAACGTCGTGAACAGCGCGTTCTCGACCGTGAGCGACCCGTACGCCGACCTGCCGTGGTGGCGCCAGCCGGACATGATCGCGATGGCGAAGGAAGCGGCGAAGTGGCTCGGCATCGCGGCGGCCGCGGCGGCGCTCTACTTTATGTTCGTGCGCCCGGCGATGCGCCGCGCGTTCCCGCCGCCCGAGCCGGTCGCGCAGGCGCTCGCCGCGCCGGAAGATCCGGTCGCGCTCGACGGCCTGCCGGCGCCGGAAAAGGCCGAGGAACCCGACGCGCTGCTGCTCGGCTTCGAAAGCGAAAAGAACCGTTACGAACGCAACCTCGACTACGCGCGCACGATCGCCCGCCAGGATCCGAAGATCGTCGCCACCGTCGTGAAGAACTGGGTGTCCGATGAACGCTGAAGGCTTGACCAAGAGCGCGCTCCTGCTGATGTCGATCGGCGAGGAAGAGGCCGCGCAGGTATTCAAGTTCCTCGCGCCGCGCGAGGTCCAGAAGATCGGCGCCGCGATGGCCGCGCTGAAGAACGTCACGCGCGAGCAGGTCGAGGACGTGCTGCACGAATTCGCGAAGGAAGCGGAGCAGCACACCGCGCTGTCGCTCGATTCGGGCGACTACATCCGCTCGGTGCTGACCAAGGCGCTCGGCGAGGACAAGGCCGGCGTGCTGATCGACCGCATCCTGCAGGGCAGCGACACGAGCGGCATCGAGGGCCTGAAGTGGATGGACTCCGGCGCCGTGGCCGAGCTGATCAAGAACGAGCATCCGCAGATCATCGCGACGATCCTTGTGCACCTCGACCGCGACCAGGCGTCGGAAATCGCGTCGTGCTTCACCGAGCGGCTGCGTAACGACGTGATCCTGCGGATCGCGACGCTCGACGGCATCCAGCCGGCCGCGCTGCGCGAGCTCGACGACGTGCTGACGGGCCTGCTGTCCGGCAGCGACAACCTGAAGCGCAGCCCGATGGGCGGCATCCGCACCGCGGCCGAGATCCTGAACTTCATGACGAGCGTGCATGAGGAAGGCGTGCTCGAAAGCGTGCGCCAGTACGACGCCGAACTCGCGCAGAAGATCATCGACCAGATGTTCGTGTTCGAGAACCTGCTCGACCTCGAGGACCGCGCGATCCAGATGGTGCTCAAGGAAGTCGAGTCGGAAACGCTGATCATCGCGCTGAAGGGCGCGCCGCCGGCACTGCGCCAGAAGTTCCTCGCGAACATGTCGCAGCGCGCGGCCGAACTGCTCGCCGAGGATCTCGACGCGCGCGGCCCGGTACGCGTGTCCGACGTCGAGACGCAGCAGCGCCGCATCCTGCAGATCGTGCGCAACCTGGCCGAGAGCGGCGCGATCGCGATCGGCGGCAAGGCGGAAGACGCGTATGTCTGATTCGGCGAGCGATCGCGCGGGCACCCTCACCGCGTACCAGCGGTGGGAGATGGCGTCGTTCGACCCGCCGCCGCCCCCGCCGCCGCCCGACGACGCGGCGGCCGCCGCCGCCGCGCTCGCCGAGGAACTGCAGCGCGTGCGCGACGCCGCACATGCCGAAGGCCATGCGGCCGGCCACGTCGAAGGCCAGGCGCTCGGCTACCAGGCCGGCTTCGAGCAGGGTCGCGCACAGGGTTTCGAGGCCGGCCAGGCCGACGCACGCGAACAGGCCGCGCAGCTCGCGGCGCTCGCCGCGTCGTTCCGCGAGGCCGTGTCGACCGTCGAACACGACCTTGCCGCCGACATCGCGCAGCTCGCGCTCGACATCGCACAGCAGGTCGTGCGCCAGCACGTGAAGCACGACCCGGCCGCGCTGGTTGCCGCCGTGCGCGACGTGCTCGCCGCCGAACCCGCGCTGTCCGGCGCGCCGCATCTCGCGGTGAACCCGGCCGACCTGCCCGTCGTCGAAGCCTACCTGCAGGACGATCTCGATGCGCTCGGCTGGAACGTGCGCACCGACGCGTCGATCGAGCGCGGCGGCTGCCGCGCGCACGCCGCGACCGGCGAGGTCGACGCGACGCTGCCCACGCGCTGGCAGCGCGTCGCCGCCGCGATCGGCAAGGTGAGCACGTGGTGACGCGGCCGCCCGAGGCGCTCGCGCACGACGGCATGACACCGCTGGAGCGCGAACTCGCGCTCGCGTCGTTCGGCCCGCACGCGCACGACGCCGCGCCGGACACCGCACAACACCCCACCCCGCACGCCACCGCTGCAGCGGCCGATACCCCCGGCGCCGCACCGCGCGCACCGCACAACCCGCATCTCGCGCACTGGCGCAGCCACCTGAACGGGCTCGCCGCGCGCAGCCACCGCGCGTTGCCGCTGCGGCCGTGCGGGCGCCTGACGCGCGCGGCCGGCCTCGTGCTCGAGGCGATCGGGCTGCGCCTGTCGGTCGGCGCCGAATGCACGATCGAACTGCCGCCCGGCAGCACGCTGCCGCACGCGCAAGCCGAAGTCGTCGGCTTCGCCGGCGATCGCCTGTTCCTGATGCCGACCACCGACGTCGCGGGCGTGCTGCCCGGCGCGCGCGTGTGGCCGCTCGAAACCGCGCCCGTCGCCGATCCGCTCGCGGGCGCGAAGCGGCTGCCGGTCGGCTGGGAGATGCTCGGGCGCGTCGTCGACGCGTCGGGCCGCCCGCTCGACGGCCTCGGCCCGCTCGCATCGAAGGTCGACGCGCCGCTGTCGGCGCCGTCGATCAACCCGCTCGAGCGCGAACCGATCCACCACGTGCTCGACGTCGGCGTGCGCGCGATCAACGCGCTGCTCACCGTCGGCCGCGGGCAGCGGATGGGCCTGTTCGCGGGCTCGGGCGTCGGCAAGTCGGTGCTGCTCGGCACGATGGCGCGCTACACGAGCGCGGAAGTGATCGTGATCGGGCTGATCGGCGAACGCGGCCGCGAAGTGAAGGAATTCATCGAACAGATCCTCGGCGAGGACGGGCTCGCGCGCTCGGTCGTCGTCGCGGCGCCGGCCGACGTGTCGCCGCTGCTGCGGATGCAGGGCGCGGCCTACGCGACGTCGCTCGCCGAGTATTTCCGCGACCAGGGCAAGCACGTGCTGCTGCTGATGGATTCGCTCACGCGCTACGCGATGGCGCAGCGCGAGATCGCGCTGGCGATCGGCGAACCGCCCGCGACGAAGGGCTACCCGCCGTCGGTGTTCGCGAAGCTGCCCGCGCTCGTCGAGCGCACCGGCAACGGGCCGGAAGGCGGCGGCTCGATCACCGCGTTCTACACGGTGCTGACCGAAGGCGACGACCAGCAGGACCCGATCGCCGATTCGGCGCGCGCGATCCTCGACGGCCACATCGTGCTGTCACGCGCGCTCGCCGAGGCCGGCCACTACCCGGCGATCGACATCGAGGCGTCGATCAGCCGCGCGATGACCGCGCTGATCGACGAAACGCATCTCGACCACGTCCGGCAGTTCAAGCAGATGCTGTCGCGCTACCAGCGCAATCGCGACCTGATCGCGGTCGGCGCATACGCGCCCGGCCGCGACGCGCAGCTCGACCGCGCGATCGCGCTCTATCCGCGCATCGAGGCGTTCCTGCAGCAGGGCTTTCGCGAATGCGCGCCGTTCGCGTCGAGCCTTGCCGGGCTCGATGCCCTGTTCGACGCTTACGGAGGCTGATCCAGATGGCACACGGCTTTCCCCTTCAGTTGCTGCTCGACCGCGCGCAGGAAGATCTCGACTCCGCCGCGAAGCAGCTCGGCACCGCGCAGCGCGACCGCACCGCGGCCGCCGAGCAGCTCGACGCGCTGCTGCGCTACCGCGACGAATACCATGCGCGCTTCTCGCAATCCGCGCAGCACGGGATGCCGGCCGGCAACTGGCGCAATTTCCAGGCGTTCATCGACACGCTCGAGGCCGCGATCGCGCAGCAGCGCAGCGTGCTGGCCGCGGCCGAAGTCCGCATCGACGAAGCGCGCCCGAACTGGCAACAGAAGAAACGCACCGTCGGTTCGTTTGAAATCCTGCAGGCGCGCGGCGTCGCGCAGGAAGCGAAGCGCGACGCCCGGCGCGAACAGCGCGACGCCGACGAACACGCCGCGAAGATCCTGCGCATGCGGGCCGATGCGGCCCGTTCGTCGTAACCGACCACCGCATTCGAACGAGAGAACCGTCATGCCTCCCCTGCCCCTGCTCGGCGCGCTGCTCGACACCGCCGGCGCCGCACTCAAGGCCGCCCGCGGCTCGGGTCCGTCCGGCGCCGCCGGCAACGATGCCGCGAACGCCACGTCCGCCGCGCCGTTCGCACAGACGCTGAAGCAAAGCGTCATCACCCGTCGCGATGCGTCGGATTCCGGCGTGCCGGACGCTTCGACGAAACAGGCTTCGTCGAAGCCGGCCGCCGGCACGAAGCCGTCCGCTACCGATGACGACGACGCGACCGACGATACGACCACGAGCGCCGCCGCCAACCCTGACGCCGCCGCGCTCGCGGCTGCCGCGGCCGTGCAGGCGCAACTGCAGGCGCGCACGGACAACGCGACGCCGGCCGATGCGGCAGTCGCCGCGGCCGCTGCGCAAAAGACGGCCGTGTCCGGCCAACCCGATGCCGCGGCTACGCTGGCGGATCACGCGGCCACCCAGCCGGCCACGCCGGCATCGAGCCGCGACGCGCTGCAGGAAGCGCTCGCCAAGCTGACGGGCGGCTCGAGTGCGATCGCCATGCCCGCGGCCGGCACGACGGCGCCGACACCCGCCTCGACCGCCTCGACCGCAGCGACGGGCACCGCCGCGCCGCTGACACCGAAAGTGCCGACTTTCGACCGCACGCTCGCCGACGCGAAGGGCGCGCTCGCTCCCCAGCAAACGCCGGTGCAAGCCACCGCGCAAGCGCTGCAGGCCAACGCAAACGCGCAGTCGGGCGAGCAGCACGCGCTCGCGGCAGCCGGCGACGCGGCGGACCCGGCCGCCAGCGCGACGCTCGCGGCCGGCGCCACGGCTGCGGCCGCGGCCCAGGCGAACCTGCAGCTGTCGCCGGCCGCGAGTGCGATCGCCGCGGCAAACGCGCACGTGCTCGCGCCGCACGTCGGCACGCCGGACTGGACGGACGCGCTGAGCCAGAAGGTCGTGTTCCTGTCGAATGCGCACCAGCAGAGCGCCGAGCTGACGCTCAATCCGGCCGATCTCGGGCCGCTGCAGGTCGTGCTGCGCGTCGCGGACAACAACGCGCACGCGCTGTTCGTGTCGCAGCACGCGCAAGTGCGCGAAGCGGTCGAAGCCGCGCTGCCGAAGCTGCGCGAGGCAATGGAAGCGGGCGGGCTCGGGCTCGGCAGCGCAACCGTCAGCGACGGCGGCTTCGCCTCGCAGCAGCAGAACCCGCAACAAACCTTCGCCGGCGGCCAGTCGTCCCGGCGCGGGAGCGGCGGATCGTCAGCCGCCGATGCACCGGTCGACGTTGTGCAATCCGCACCGGCCGCCGCAAGCGTGAGCCGCGCCGGCCTCGTCGATACGTTTGCCTGAGCATGACCCGGTGCACGCCGCTCAGCGGCCGTGCACCGCCGCGGCTGCCTCGCCGCGCGGCGCCGCGCCCTTGCGCGCGGCGACGATGAAGTCCGCCGCGCGTTCGCCGATCATCACCGACGGCGCATTCGTGTTCCCGCCGACCAGCGTCGGCATCACCGACGCATCCACCACGCGCAACCCCTCGACGCCGCGCACGCGCAGTTGCGGATCGACGACCGCGCGCGCGTCCGAACCCATCCGGCAGGTGCCGACCGGGTGGTAGATCGTGTCGGCATGCTCGACGATCGTCTTGCGCAGCTCCGCCTCGCTCTGGTCGGCCCGCGTGTACAGCTCGCGCCCGCCCTGCGACGCGAGCGGCGCCTGCGACAGGATCTTGCGCATCGCCTGCGTGCCGCGCACGAGCAGGTCGAGATCGCGCGAATCGCTGAAGAAGCGCGGATCGATCAGCGGCGCGTCGCGCGCGTCGCCGCTCGCGAGCGCCACCGTGCCGCGGCTGAACGGCCGCAGCGCGCACACGTGCAGCGAATAGCCGAAGCCCCAGTGCATCTTGCGGTTGTGGTCGTCCACGAGCGCCGTGCAGAAATGCAGTTGCAGGTCGGGACGCTCGAGCGACGGATCGCTCTTGATGAAGCCGCCGGCCTCCGCGACGTTGCTCGTCATCATCCCCGTGCGGCTCGAGAAATAGCGCGCGAGCGCGGGGGTCATCTTCGCGATCCCGCGCAGGCAGATGCCGACCAGCTCCGACGAATTCACCCGCGTGTTGATGATGAAGTCGATGTGGTCGATCAGGTTCGCGCCGACGTCCGGCGCATCCTGCACGACCGCGATCCCGTGCCGGCGCAGTTGCTCCGCCGGGCCGATCCCCGAACACATCAGCAGTTGCGGCGAATTGAACGCGCCGGCCGACAGGATCACTTCCGCGCGTGCGTCGAGCGTCTCGACACGCCCGTTGCGCGCCACCGCGACGCCGGCCGCGCGCTTGCCGTCGAACGTGACGCGCAGCACCGTCGCATCGGTGATCACGTGCAGGTTCGGCCGGTTGCGGCCGTAGATGTACGCGCGGGCGACGCTGCAGCGCGAGCCGTCGCGATGCGTGACCTGATAGAAGCCGACGCCTTCCTGCGTCGCGCCGTTGAAGTCGTCGTTCAGCGGATAGCCGGCCGCATGCGCGGCCTGGATGAATCGTTCGGAGAACGGATTGCGAAAGCGCAGATCCGACACCGTGAGCGGGCCGTCCGCGCCGTGCCACGCGTCGGCGCCGCGCTGATTGCCTTCCGCGCGGCGGAAATACGGCAGCACGTCCTGCCAGCCCCAGCCCGTCGCGCCGAGTTGCGCCCACTCGTCGTAGTCGCCCGGGTGGCCGCGCGTGTAGATCATCGCGTTGATCGCGCTCGAGCCGCCCATTCCGCGCCCGCGCGGCTGGTAGCCGCGCCGCCCGCCGAGGCCCGGCTGCGGCACCGTCTCGTAGCCGTAGTTCGTGCCGAGCTTGAACGGCACCAGCGCCGCGATGCCGACCGGCATGTTGACGAGCAGGTTGCGCTCGGTATGCGAGCCGGCCTCGATCAGCGCGATCGTCGCATCGGGGCAGGCGTCGGCGAGACGGCCTGCCAGGCTCGACCCGCCCGAACCGCCGCCGACGATGATGTAGTCGTATTGCATGTCACGTCTCCGTCGTGTCATGGAAGCCGCCCGGCACCGCCGCGCGACCGCGTCTCCTCTTATAGGGTCTGTTTACATGTGGAACGCACATGCGAATACGTCAGTATTCGCGGCGTCGCGAGCGGCCCTTCTCGGTGCAACGCATACGCGTTCCATACGTATACAGACCCTGGTGTCCGGGCATTGTAGGAATGGCCGTCGCGCACGCGGCGTGCGGATTCAAGAGCGATTCCTCTAAACGCCCGCGTGAACTAAATTTAAGATGTCTCGATTCGCTTTGCGCGATGCGCCGGCCGCGAGAAGCCGATCCGTCGCGAAACGGGAGTAACGACGATGCAGCGCCAGATTCTGCAGGCTGCGTGCCGACCGGGTTGTCCGGATGCGCTGCGCGCAGCCCGCATTTCATTTCAAACGGCGGCCCGCGCGGAGAGGCTCGGCGTCATGCGCGCAGTCGACCGGAATCGAACGGCACGTGTCGTCGCCGACCGTTTGGACGGTTTGTCGCCGCAGCGGCACGATGCGCTGCGGCACGCTTTGGCGTACACGTCGCGCCGCCCTGCTTCGGTCCACCGGCCGGCGCTCGTGGCGCAGCGACGCGTGCCTGTCGGCGGCCACGTCGTGCCGTATGCGCATGCGCCGCAAAGCGGTTTCCGGATGCGCACACCGTCGCGTGGATGCGACGCCCGCTGCACGCTTCAACCGGTTTACGAGCACACGTCGCATCCGGCCCGCGCCGCGCGACACGCACCACCCCGATCCGCGTCGCCGCGCTCGCCGAGCGTGCGCATGCGGCGTGACGGCCGGCCGACCAGCCTGGCCCAACTGGAGGAGACGACATGAAAAACGACCTGCCCGAACTGGCCCCGCAAGCCCTGCCGTCGGTGGATGCGCTGACGTCGCTGCTGCGCGACCAGCGCGCAGCCTACCTGCGCGCGCCGTATCCGGCATGGGAAACGCGCGTGCAGCACCTGCGCGCGCTGCGCACGATGCTGATCGACCATGCGGATGCTCTCGCCGAAGCGATCAGTGCCGATTTCGGTCATCGCGCGAAGCAGGAAGTGCTGTTGTCGGAAATCTGGATGGCGAAGGAAGAGATCGACGACGCGCTCAAGCACGGCAAGCGCTGGATGAAACCGATCCGCAAACCGATGAACAAGTGGCTGCGCCCGGCGCGCGCGAAGGTGATTCCGCAGCCGCTCGGCGTGGTCGGCATCGTCGTGCCGTGGAACTACCCGGTGCTGCTCGCGGCCGGCCCGCTGATCTGCGCGCTCGCGGCCGGCAATCGCGCGATCATCAAGATGTCCGAACTGACGCCGCGCACGTCGGCGCTGTTCGAGCAGCTCATTGCCAGGACCTTCACACGCGACCACGTCGCGGTCGTGAACGGCGATGCGGAAGTGGGCGCCGCGTTCAGCGGGCTGCCGTTCGATCATCTGCTGTTCACCGGCTCGACGCACGTCGGCCGCCACGTGATGCGCGCGGCCGCCGACAACCTCACGCCCGTCACGCTCGAACTCGGCGGCAAGTCACCGGCGATCGTCGGCCCGAACGCGCGCTTCGATGCCGCCGTCGACGCGATCGTCGCGGGCAAGACGCTGAACGCAGGCCAGACCTGCATCGCGCCCGACTACGTGCTGCTGCCGCGCGGGATGGAAGCCGCGTTCATCGAGCGCGCGCGCGCACGATTCGCGAAGATGTATCCCGACCTGTCGGCCAACGGCGACTACACGACGATCGTGTCGCCGCGCCACTACGCGCGGCTCCAGCAGCTCGCGAGCGACGCGCAGGCGGCCGGCGCGCAGCTGCATCCGCTGTCCGACGCGCAATCGGATCCCGCATCGCGCCGCTTCGTGCCGTGCGCGGTCACCCAGGTGCCGGCCGCATCGCAACTGATGCAGGAGGAAATCTTCGGGCCGCTGCTGCCGCTCGTGCCGTACGAACGGCTCGACGAAGCGATCGCCTACGTGAATGCACGCCCGCGTCCGCTCGCGCTCTACCTGTTCGACGAGGACGGCGGCACGATCGACCGCGTGATGCGCGAAACGATCTCGGGCGGCGTGTCGATCAACGAAACGCTGATGCACATCGCGTGCGGCAGTTTGCCGTTCGGGGGGGTCGGTGCGAGCGGCATGGGCGCCTATCACGGCTACGACGGCTTCGTGACGTTCTCGAAGATGAAGCCGGTGCTCACGCAGGCGCGCCTGAACGCGCGCAACCTGCTCGCGCCGCCGTACGGCAAGCGCTTCGCCGCGCTGATCAAGCTGATGCTGAAGTTCTGAGTGGAGCGGGCCGCGGCCCGCGCAAGCCTGCCGCGCGGCGAGGGCGCCGCGCGCGCCATCACACGGGCCAGAGCGGCCCTTCCTGCATCGCGCCGATCTGCTCGCGCAACTCGAGCACGCGTGCTTCCCAGTAACGATGCGTGTTGAACCACGGGAACGCGGCCGGAAATGCGGGATCGTCCCAGCGTCGCGCGAGCCATGCCGCGTAGTGGATCAGCCGCAACGTGCGCAGCGCTTCGACGAGATGCAGCTCGCGCGGCTCGAATTCGCAGAAATCCTCGTAGCCGGCCAGCAGGTCCGCCAGCGCACGCGACGCGCCTTCGCGATCGCCCGGCAGCAACAGCCACAGATCCTGGATCGCGGGCGCCATCCGGCTGTCGTCGAAGTCGACGAAGTGCGGGCCGGCATCGGTCCACAGCACGTTGCTCGGATGACAGTCGCCGTGCGTGCGCAGCAGGCGGAGTTCGCCCGCCCGCTCGAACGCCGCCTCGACGCCTTCGAGCGCGAGCGTCACGGCCGTCTCGTACGCGGGCCGCACATCGTCCGGAATGAAATCGTGCGCCAGCAGGTAGTCGCGCGGCTCGTAGCCGAACGTACTGATGTCGAGCACGGGGCGCGCGACATACGGCTGCGTCGCGCCGACCGCATGGATCCGGCCGATGAAGCGGCCGAGCCATTCGAGCGTGTCGCTGCGATCGAGATCGGGCGCGCGGCCGCCGCGCCGCTCGAAGATCGACAAGCGGAAGCCGTCGAACGCGTGCAGCGTGCGGCCATCGAATGCGCGCGCAGGCACCACCGGAATCTCGCGTGCGGCGAGTTCGGCGACGAACGCGTGCTCTTCGAGGATCGCTTCGTCCGACCAGCGAGCCGGACGGTAGAACTTCGCGACGACCGGCGGGCCGTCTTCGATGCCGACCTGATAGACGCGGTTTTCGTAGCTGTTGAGCGCGAGCAGGCGCCCGTCGGTGCGCAGGCCGGCCGGTATCAGCACGCTGTCGAGCGCGTCGAGCACGCACTCGGGCGTGAGTCCGGCGAACGGCGGGCCGGCGGGAGAAGCGGGAGCGGAAGTGACGTCTTTCATGCCCCGCATTGTGCCGCCAGCCGGGCTGAAAGACGAGCGCCCGGTGCGGTGTATGCGCTCAGTGAAGCGCCGCGCCGGCCGGCAGCACGGATTCGCCGGTGTCGATCAGATCCTCGAGAAAGAACGGCTCGGTGTTGAGTTCCTTCGACTCGCCCGGTACGCCCGCGTACCAGGTCACCATGGCCATGTCGCCCAGGATGCGCTGGACGATGCCGCGCGCGCCCTTCGGCACCGCGATATGGGTAGTGCAGACAATCGACCCGACATGCATGATGGTTCCCCACTCTTGAATCTTGAAACCCGGCTCGCTGGCGAGCCGGCAAATGCACGATCCGCGCGCTCTCGTCGGAGCGTGGCGCGTGATCCCATTGTTCACGGTTTATCGAAGCGCGAAAAGAAGAAGAAGCAGGCGAAGTGCCGCGAATTCGTCGAATGTCTCCAATCAACCACTGCGCCGGGCAAGCGCTTGCCCGCCCGGTTACCCCCATCATACCCTGTCGAATGTGACTGCCCGCCGAATCCCCGGCATCACCGCGGCGCGCGCGTGACCCACACCGTGCGCGCATCGTGGGCCCGGTGCCGGGTCACCTGGCCATTTCGTGCGACTGCGGTTGCCGAATCACGCGACGCGATCATCGTCTGCCCCTGCCCCCCTGCCTCGAACGCAGCCGGCGCAACGACCGTTGCGCACGCATCGCCCTTCGTCATCCGATGCCGCCGACAGGTGTTGCGTCCGATACCGGCCGTGCGGTACCTTTAACGCTCATTCGCATTCAAGCGCATTCCGACACGATGCATCCGCTCACGTCCGCCCTTGCAAAATCCCGGTCGCAGTTCGACTCGCGGCCGCAGGCGTGCGCGCATCCGTCGGTCCTTCCGCCTCCTGTCGCACCGCCGCGCGTCGGCGCCGCGCCGCCCCCTCCGGCGGCACGCGCCGGCTGACCCGCCGGCTTCCATTTCGTCTTCCATTCGCCCTCAGGCCCGCATTCGTGCGTCGTGACGCACGGCGTGTTGCCGCGTGCGCGAATGGAACGTTCCGATCCGTTCGACAGGTGGATTCACATGGTTTCGTTCAAACGCGCGCTCGCCGCGCATGGAGCGACGTCGCTCTTCGTGCTGCTGTGGAGCAGCGGCGCGATCTTCGCTGAACTCGGTCTGCGTCACGCATCCGCGTTCGTCTTTCTCACTGCGCGTTTCGCACTGGCATCGCTCGTGCTGGTCGGGCTGGCCTTCCTGCGCAAACGCTGGCTGCCGCCGCGCGGCGAGCGGCGCATGGCCGTGCTGACCGGCGTGCTGATGATGGGCGGCTATTCGATCTTCTACCTGCTCGCGCTCGAACGCGGGATCGCGCCGGGCGTGCTCGCGACGATCCTCGGCGTCCAGCCGATCCTCACGCTCGCGATCGTCGAGCGGCGCTGGCAGCCCGTACGTGTCGCGGGGCTCGCGCTGTCGCTGGCCGGCCTCGCGCTCGTCGTGTTCCGCGGCGCAGGGGACGGCGGCCTGTCGCTCGCGGGCATCGCGTGCGCGCTCGCCGCGCTCATCGCGCTGACCGGCGGCTCGCTGCTGCAAAAGCGCATCCGTGCGGCGCCCGCCGACGTGCTGCCGCTGCAGAATGCGATCGGCCTCGCGCTGTGCGTGGCGATCGTGCCGTTCCGGCCGGTGTCGTTCGACATCAGCTGGACACTCGCGATCTCGCTGCTGTGGCTCGGCATCGTGATTTCGGTGATCGCGCAACTGCTGTTCTACCGGTTGATGCAGCGCGGCGATCTCGTCAACGTGACGAGCCTGTTCTATCTCGTGCCTGTCGTCACCACGTTGATGGATGCCGTGTGGCTCGGCAACCGGCCCGAGCCGCTCGCGCTCGCCGGCATGGGCGCGATCATCGCGGGGCTCGCGCTCGTGTTCCGCGCGCCGGCCGCCCGCGTGCAACCCGACCGCGTTTGAGCGTGCGTGCCGCCGCACCCGCGGGTGCGGCGGCACGCGCCGGACACATACGACGATTCCGCGGAAATCGAAAGACATAGGAAAGATATGCGCAAGGTGTTCGTCTAACTTGCGGGAAAAATGCGCGATTCTCGGGGCTTTCCGCTGTTTTTTTAATGGTTCGGATAGCGAAAAGCGCTGCCGGTTACCTATACTCGAATTGACCGCCCCGCTCGCAATCGGGTCGGATCCATACTAGAAACACCCGGCATGGGGCCGGAGCAAGCGCCCAGGCGCCCACTCCGGCCGACCTTGGAGACACGCATGACGACCTACTTCACGATCGGCGACTTCATCCTGTTGATTCCGATGGCGCTGGCCGGAGCGCTGTTTCTCGGCGCGGTGCCGTGCGCAACCGAATTCCGCCACAACCTGCTGCGCGTGCTGGGCGTCATCCTCGGCGTCGGTGTCGCGGTATTGCTCGTCGAAGGCCTGCCTGCGCTGATCTAGCGGCGCATCACCCATGCGCGACGTGCATCGCTGCATTGCAGCGACGCGATGTGCCGCGAGCAAGCCATCGATACGGCGCGCGATGTTTCGCATGCCGTATCGACTGCCGGTCAGATCGCCTGATCGGTGGACGGCTTTTCCCACAGATTGATGCCGCCTTCCGTCGCGTGACGATCGATCTCGGCGAGTTCCTCCGCCGAGAATTCGAGGTTCTTCAGTGCGCCGACGTTTTCACGCACCTGCTCCGCACGGCTCGCGCCGATCAGCGCGGACGTCACGCGGCCGTTGCGCAATACCCATGCGAGCGCCATCTGCGCGAGGCTCTGCCCGCGCCGTTCGGCGATCGCGTTGAGCTTGCGCACATGGTCGAGGTTGTCCGCGCTCAGGTGATCCTGTTTCAGCGAACCGCCGCCCGGCTTGTTCACGCGCGCATCGGCCGGCACGCCGTTCAGGTACTTCGACGTGAGCAGCCCCTGCGCGAGCGGCGTGAACGCAATGCTGCCCGTGCCGATCTCGTCGAGCGTGCCGAGCAGTTCGGTTTCGACCCAGCGGTTCAGCAGGTTGTACGACGGCTGGTGGATCAGCAGCGGCACCTTGTACTGCGCGAGCAGCTCGGCCATCTCGCGCGTCTTCGCCGCCGAGTACGACGAAATGCCGATGTACAGCGCCTTGCCCTGCTGCACGGCCGACGCGAGCGCGCCCGCCGTTTCCTCGAGCGGCGTATGCGCGTCGAAGCGGTGCGAATAAAAGATGTCGACATAGTCGAGCCCCATTCGCTGCAGGCTCTGGTCGAGGCTCGCGAGCACGTACTTGCGCGAGCCGCCGCCGCTGCCGTACGGCCCCGGCCACATGTCCCAGCCGGCCTTCGTCGAAATCAGCAGCTCGTCGCGATACGGCCGGAAATCCTCCTTCAGCAGCCGGCCGAAGTTGGTTTCCGCGCTGCCGTACGGCGGCCCGTAGTTGTTCGCGAGATCGAAGTGGTTGATGCCGAGGTCGAACGCGGTGCGCAGGATGTCGCGCTGTACCGCGATCGGCGTCGAGTCGCCGAAGTTGTGCCACAGGCCGAGCGACAGCGCGGGCAGTTTGAGCCCGGATTTGCCGCAGGTGCGGTATTGCATGTCGGCATAACGTTCGGAAGCTGCTTCGTAGGCCATGAGTCGGTTCCGTCAGGAGATCGGGAGAGGGGACGCGCGCCGGCCGCGCACACGACGCGGCGGCGGCGAAGGAGTCATACGACGACTATGGTAGCGAAAGCGGCCGGAACGCGCTCGGCGGGACGGCGATGGACGCGGCCGCGGCCGTCGCCTACACTGCGGCGTCTCGAATCACCGTTTCAGCGAGGTTGGTATGTCCCGGGTCATCTCGGTTGCGCTGCTCGTCGGCGGCGTCGTGCTGCTGTATTTCGGCGGCCAGTCGTTCCATTCGATCAACGACAACGTGTCGCGCTTCTTCACCGGTTCGCCCGCGACGAAGACGATCCTGCTGATCGTGGGCGGCGCCGTCGCATCGTTCATCGGCCTGATCGGCCTCGCGATGCCGGGCGGCAAGCGCTGAACGCGCAGCCGCGCGATGCACGCATGGCCCGCGTTCACGATCGGGCACGTCAAACGAAACGGGCGGCCAGGCCGCCCGTTGCTTCAAACGCCCGCGATGCGCCGCATCGCGCGACCGCGGCGGTGTCGCCGCCCGTCCGATCCGAACCTAGAACTGCACTTCCGGCTTCGACGCCGAACGCGTGCCCGGCACCGGCCGGTTGCTCGCGCCATGGTACGTATACACGAGCGAAAACTTCACCTGGTCGGAACGGTTCTGCCCGGCCGAATGCAGCGTGTTGCAGTGGAAGAACACGACGTCGCCCGTCTGCAGCGACGGGCACGTGGCCGCGTCGATCATCTTCCGGTTCTCCGGCAGGTCGCCGCGGAAAAACTTCGCATCGTCGAACGCTTCGGGCCCGAACTCGGCCGTATGCGACCCCGGTACGAGCCACAGTGCGCCGTTCTCGTTCGTTTCCGGCCCGAGCGCGAGCCACACCGACACCATGTCCGGGCGCTCGAACGACCAGTAGCGGAAATCGCGATGCCAGCCGGTCAGGCTGCCGTACGCGGGATGCTTCGTCATCATGCAGTTGTGATGCGCGCGCGACAGCACCGGCTCTTCACCGAAATACGCCCGCATCCACGCACCGATTTCGGGTGCGATCGCGCGCTCGGCGAAGGCCGGATCGCGTGAATACGCATCGAGCAGCCGCCGCACCGTATGCCCGCCCGGCGCATGCTTGGACTCGGGTGCGCCCGGGTAGCGCAGGTCCGCCTCGAACTCGATCGGTTCGGCCGCCTCCCTCAGTTGGCGCTCCGCGACCTGCCTGAGCGCCGCGCACTGCGCCTCGCCGACGAGGCCACGCGCGACGACGAAGCCGCGCTCGCGCAATTCCGCGACTTGCGCGCGGATCGATTCCGACTGCAATGGAGACGACATGGGATGCCAGACGTTTATTGTGTGAATGTGACGATTGTAAATCGGCGCCGGATGCCGCGAACAGCGCCATTATCGTGCGCAGGGGCATGCCAATCGTAGATTTGATCCGGCTCAAGGGAACTGTGCGGCGCGGCGCCGGCCTCACCGACAGGCGGTATGCGGCACACGCCTTGCGGCACAAGGGTTTATCGCGACTTTTGCCCGTCATGAATCCCCTGTAGCCTGTCGCGGCCTGTCAATTCTGGCGGGCGCGGCGCGCAGCGAGTTTCGGTAAGATCCGTTGCGCCATCCGAGGCCGTTCATACCAGTGCGCTCCCAAGGGCGCCATCCATACAAGCGAAGCATCGTTCACATGCCATTCCGTCTGACTTCCCGTCTCAGCCGCGCTGCGAAGCGCGTTGTGCCGCCCGCTCCTGCCCGCTCGCTGCGCCATCACCGCGCACGCACGCGGGCGCTGGCCGAGCGTGCGCCCGCACATAGCCGGCTGGACGGTATCCGTGCGTGGTTCCACGCATTTTTCTCGATGATGAGCGCGCAGGCGTTCTCGCGCCGCGCCGGCCTGCGCTCGCTGCTGCAGAAGCCGTCGTCGCTGCGCGCGCTCGCGCTGCGCCGCACGCTCGGCCCGCAGCGCCGCATCAACCGCCCGCGCCGCCTCGCGGCCAGCAACGGCTGGTTCGGGTTCGGCGCGCGCTGAGCGCACGCCGGCGGCCACCGTGCGCGACGCTCGCCGTCGCGCTGCTGCCCGATTGTCCGATTGCCCCGGCGATCGGAACCCATAAAAAAACCCCGGCTAAGCCGGGGTTTTTCATTTGAGGCGAACGACGCTTACGCGACGCGTGCCGTCGGCTCGACGCCGGCCGCTTCGGCCAGGGCGAGCGCCTTGTCGGTCGCTTCCCACGAGAATTCCGGCTCTTCGCGGCCGAAGTGGCCGTAAGCAGCGGTCTTCTCGTAGATCGGGCGCAGCAGGTCGAGCATCTTGATGATGCCCTTCGGACGCAGGTCGAAATGCTCGCGCACGAGCTTCGTGATCACCGCATCCGACACGCGGCCCGTGCCGAACGTGTTGACCATCACCGAGGTCGGCTCGGCGACGCCGATCGCGTACGACACCTGGATCAGCGCGCGCGACGCGAGGCCGGCGGCGACGATGTTCTTCGCGACGTAGCGGCCTGCGTACGCAGCCGAACGGTCGACCTTCGACGGATCCTTGCCCGAGAACGCGCCGCCGCCGTGCGGTGCGGCGCCACCGTACGTGTCGACGATGATCTTGCGGCCGGTCAGGCCGCAGTCGCCCTGCGGGCCGCCGATCACGAACCGGCCGGTCGGGTTCACCAGGAACTTGATGTCGCCCTTGATCAGGTCGGCCGGCAGCGTCGGCTTGATGATTTCCTCGATCACGGCTTCGCGCAGCGCGGGCAACTCGATGTCCGGTGCGTGCTGCGTCGACAGCACGACGGTGTCGATCGAATGCGGCTTGCCGTCGACGTAGCGGACCGTCACCTGCGACTTCGCGTCCGGGCGCAGCCATTGCAGGCGGCCGTCGCGGCGCAGGCTGGCCTGACGCTCGACGAGGCGGTGCGACAGGTAGATCGGCAGCGGCATCAGTTCCGGCGTTTCATCGCACGCGTAACCGAACATCAAGCCCTGGTCGCCCGCGCCCTGGTCGAGGTTGTCGTCGTGTGCACGATCGACGCCCTGGGCGATGTCCGGCGACTGCTTGTCGTACGCGACGAGCACCGCGCAACCCTTGTAGTCGATGCCGTAGTCGGTGTTGTCGTAGCCGATGCGCTTGATCGTGTCGCGCGCGATCTGGATGTAGTCGATGTTGGCCGTCGTGGTGATTTCACCGGCCAGGACGACGAGACCCGTGTTGCACAGCGTTTCCGCCGCGACGCGGGAATACTTGTCTTGCTCGAGGATGGCGTCGAGGATCGCGTCCGAGATTTGGTCCGCGACTTTGTCCGGATGGCCTTCGGAGACGGATTCGGACGTGAAGAGATAATCGTTTGCCACTTTTTCAGGCTCCTGTGTGGTTACGGTTGGTTTCACGTAGCCAGCTTCGTTGGGCCTGAAGCGGCGACGCTTTAGCGGATTACCAGGACCGGACAGCGCGTGTAACGCTAACCGGCTTCGCCCCGCAAGTTGTCAGTTAACTCGGCGAAGCCCGTATTATAGCGGCTTTCCTGAATTGTCACAGAGCGCCGCCCGTGCTGCATCTTCCGCTGTTTCACCACCCTGTTCGCAACGCGCCGGCCAGCCGGTCCCACGGAGGTTTCGCATGCTAGGTCGTCTAGCCACGCACCTCGCCATTGGCTTGCTGAAACTGCTCGCCCTGTTGCCGTACGGCCTGACCGCACGGTTCGGCGATGGTCTCGGCTGGCTGCTCTACAAGATCCCCAGCCGGCGAAAGCGCATCGTACACACCAATCTGAAACTCTGCTTCCCTGATTGGAGCGACGAACGCCGCGAGGAAGTCGCGGGGCAGCATTTCCGCCATGCGATCCGCAGCTATGTCGAGCGCAGCGTGCAGTGGTTCGGCTCGGAGAAAAAGCTCGCGAAGCTGATCCAGGTCGACAGCGCGGTCGACCTCGACGATCCGGACCTTCCGCCGACGCTGTTCCTCGGCCTGCATTTCGTCGGCATCGAGGCCGGCTCGATCTGGCTGAACCGTTCGCTGCACCGCCGCTGCGGGTCGCTCTACCAGCCGTTCTCGAACGCGGTGCTCGAGGAAGCGGCGAAGCAGGCGCGCGGGCGTTTCGACGCCGAGATGGTCGGGCGCGCGGACAGTGCGCGCGTCGTGCTGCGCTGGCTGCGCGACCGCAAGCCGGTGATGCTCGGCGCCGACATGGACTACGGGCTGCGCAACTCGACGTTCGTCCCGTTCTTCGGCGTGCCTGCGTGCACGCTGACGGCGGTCGGCCGGCTCGCGAAGACGGGCCGCGCGCAGGTCGTGCCGTTCATCGGCGAGGTGCTGCCGAACTACAAGGGCTACCGTCTGAAGGTATTCAAGCCGTGGGATCACTACCCGACCGGCGACGACGATCTCGACGCGCGGCGGATGAACGCATTCCTCGAGGAACAGATCCCGCTGATGCCCGAACAGTATTACTGGGTCCACAAGCGCTTCAAGACGCGCCCGCCCGGCGAACCGAGCCTCTACTGACCCCGCCGCACGCAA
The DNA here is from genome assembly GCF_902833075.1 of Burkholderia sp. BCC0405. NCBI lineage: Bacteria > Pseudomonadati > Pseudomonadota > Betaproteobacteria > Burkholderiales > Burkholderiaceae > Burkholderia > Burkholderia sp. BCC0405. The sequence goes on along the minus strand of NZ_CADFEO010000003.1, from coordinate 128,284 downwards.
CCCGCGGGCGCGCCGTCGCGCGCGCCTGCGCGCTCGCCACCTTCGGCTCGCCTTTCGCGCGTGCCCGCCACCGGTCGAACGCAACCTGCCGCGCGAGCCATCGATCGCCCCGCCCGCGCAGGACGCCCCTGTCGGCTGCATGTATCATTTGCGGTTGAGATCAGCACGACGAACGAGGCCGCCCAGACATGGCGCGGCGTCGCGCGCGCCGCGCTGACCGCCTCGTTCGCCATGGAAATCCGGACCCAGTGAAACTCTCGTTCACCAAGATGCACGGCGCGGGCAACGACTTCGTCGTGCTCGACGGCTATTCGCGCGCGTTGCCGCCGCTCACCGAAGCGCAGGTGCGTGCGCTCGCCAACCGCCACTTCGGCATCGGCGCCGACCAGTTGCTGCTCGTCGAAAAACCGACCGTCGACGGCGTGGATTTCAAGTACCGGATCTTCAATTGCGACGGCGGCGAGGTCGAACACTGCGGCAACGGCGCGCGCTGCTTCGTGAAATTCGTCAGCGACCGCGGCCTGACCGACAAGCGCAGCGTGCGCGTGCAGGTGATGAAGGGCCTGATCACGCTGACGATGCAGGACAACGGCGAAGTCGTCGTCGACATGGGCGCGCCCGTGTTCGTGCCGGCGCAGGTGCCGTTCGACGCGGCGGGCCTCGACGGCCGCACCGAGGGCCGCGACACGCTGTGGCCGCTCGACGTCGGCGGTGCGACGCGCTGGATCTCGACGGTGACGATGGGCAACCCGCACGCGGTGCAGGTCGTCGACGACGCCGAAGCGTATCCCGTGCTCGAAGAAGGCCCGCTGATCGAGCGCCACGCGCGCTTCCCGGAGCGCGTGAACGCCGGCTTCATGCAGATCGTGTCGCGCAGCGAAGTGAAGCTGCGCGTGTACGAACGCGCGGCGGGCGAGACGCTCGCGTGCGGCACCGGCGCATGCGCGGCGGTCGCGGCCGGGATCCGGCGCGGCCTGCTCGATTCGCCCGTGACCGTGCACACGCACGGCGGCACGCTGACGATCAGCTGGGACGGCGCGCGCGACGAAGCCGCCGCGCTGATGATGGCCGGGCCCGCCACGACCGTGTTCGAAGGCGAGATCGACCTGCCCGCCTGACCCTGCAACGTCCTTGATAACTGAACGCGCCAGCCACATGAACGATCGCGAAGTCGCCGACTACCTGCTCGCCAATCCCGAATTCTTCGCGCAGCACGCCGAACTGCTCGCGACGATCCGCCTCGCGAACCCGCACGGCAAGGCCGCGATCTCGCTGCAGGAGCGGCAGATGGAGATGCTGCGCGACAAGAACAAGCATCTCGAGCGCCGGCTCGCCGAACTCGTGCGCTACGGCCACGAGAACGACAGCCTGTCCGCGAAGTTCAGCCGCTGGACCGCGCGCGTGATCGCGGAACGCGATCCGTACGCGCTGCCGCGCACGATCGCCGACGGCATCGCCGAAGTATTCGACGTGCCGCAGACGGCGCTGCGCGTATGGGACGTCGCCGACACCTACTCGCAGGCCGATTTCGCGCGCCAGGTCGGCGAGGAAGTGCGCCTGTTCACGAGCGGGCTGTCGACGCCGTACTGTGGTGCGAACACGGGGTTCGAAGCCGCGCAGTGGCTGGCGCCCGCGGTCGCCGCCGCGGCCGCGAATGCGGCGGAAGGCGCGGAAGCCGCACCGCCGGCCGGCGACGGTTCGGCCGCATCGATCGCGCTGCTCGCACTGCGCGCGCCGCTCGCCGGCGCCGATGCGCCCGCGTTCGGCCTGCTCGTACTCGGCTCGCCCGACCCGCGCCGCTTCCACGACGGGATGGCCACCGACTTCCTCGCGCAGATCGCGACGCTCGCGAGCGCCGCGCTCACGCGCCTGCTGCCGCACTGATCCTTCCGCACGCGATGACAGACGATCCGATCGCCGCCTACCTGTCGAACCTGAAGCACGTCAGGCAGTTGTCGGAACACACGCTGCGCGCGTACACGCACGAACTCGACGAGCTGAAGAAGCTCGCGAACGGCCGGCCGCTCGAAGCGCTGACGGCCGCCGACATGCGCGGCGCGGTTGCGCGCGCGCATGCGGGCGGGCTGTCCGCGCGGTCGATCTCGCACCGGCTGTCCGCATGGCGCGCGTTCTACCGCTGGCTCGCGCAGCGCATCGAGATGCCCGCGAACCCGGTCGCCGCGGTGCGCGCGCCGAAACGCGCGAAGACCTTGCCGAAAGCGCTGTCGGTCGACGATGCATCGGCGCTGATGGACGCGCCGCTCGCCAACACGACCGAAGGCATCCGCGATCACGCGATCCTCGAGCTGTTCTATTCGTCGGGGCTGCGCCTCGCCGAGCTGATCGGGCTCGACGTGATGTACACGCAGGCCGACGGCTACCGCTCGGCCGGCTGGCTCGACCTCGCGGAAGCCGAAGTCACCGTGCGCGGCAAGGGCAACAAGGAGCGCAAGGTGCCGGTCGGCCGCAAGGCGATCGATGCGCTGAACGCGTGGCTCGCGGTGCGCGGCGAATTCGTGAAGCACGATCCGCATCCGCTGTTCGTGTCCGTGCGCGGCAACCGGATGTCGCCGGGCGTCGTGCGCGAGCGCGTGAAACGCGCGGCGCTCACCGCGGGCATCCCCGCCAACGTCCATCCGCACGTGCTGCGCCACTCGTTCGCGACGCACGTGCTGCAGTCGAGCGGCGACCTGCGCGCCGTGCAGGAACTGCTTGGCCACGCGAGCGTCTCCGCGACGCAGGTCTATACGTCGCTCGACTTCCAGCATCTCGCGAAGATTTACGACAGCGCGCATCCGCGCGCGAAGAAGCGCGACTGACGCACTTCCCGTGTTACCCGCCGCGCGCGGCGACCGGCCACGGCCGGCTTCGCGCACGGCCCATTTCGATCTCATCATGCAAACCGTCACACTCAAGCCGTCCAAGGACAAATCGCTGCTGCGCCGCCATCCGTGGATCTACGCCACTGCGATCGACCGCGTCGACGGCAAGCCCGCGCCCGGCGCGACCGTCATCGTGCGCGCACACGACGGCCGCTTCCTCGCGCGCGGCGCGTACAGCCCGCAATCGCAGATCCGCGTGCGCGTGTGGAGCTTCGACGAGAACGAGCCGATCGACCACGCGTTCTTCAAGCGCCGCGTGCAGCGCGCGGTCGCGCACCGCACGACGATGGTGTCGGGCACGGGCGCGGTGCGGCTCGTGTTCGGCGAAGCCGACGGGCTGCCGGGGCTGATCGTCGACTACTACGTCGCGGACACCGCCGAAGCCGGTGCCGCACCGCGCGGCCAGCTCGTCTGCCAGTTCATGGCCGCGGGCGTCGACGCATGGAAGGACGCGATCGTGAAGGCGCTCGTCGGCGCCACGGGCTGCCCGAACGTCTACGAGCGCTCGGACGTATCGATCCGCGACAAGGAAGGGCTCGAACAGACGACCGGCGTGCTGGCCGGCGACGCACCGCCCGCGACCCTGATCGCGAACGAAAACGGCGTGCGCTATCACGTCGACGTGCCGAACGGCCACAAGACGGGCTTCTACGTCGACCAGCGCGACAACCGCGCGCTGGTGGCGCAGTACGCGGCCGATCGCGACGTGCTGAACTGCTTCTGCTACACGGGCGGCTTCTCGCTCGCGGCGCTCAAGGGCGGCGCGAAGCGCGTCGTGTCGATCGACTCGTCGGGCGACGCGCTCGCGCTCGCGCAGCAGAACGTCGTCGCCAACGGCTTCGACGCCGAACGCGCGACCTGGCTCGACGCCGACGCATTCAAGACGCTGCGCCGCCTCGTCGACGAAGGCGAGCGATTCGACCTGATCGTGCTCGATCCGCCGAAGTTCGCGCCGACGCGCGACAGCGTCGATCGCGCGGCGCGTGCGTACAAGGACATCAACCTGAGCGGCTTCAAGCTGCTGCGTCCGGGCGGCCTGCTGTTCACGTACTCGTGCTCGGGCGCGATCGACATGGACCTGTTCCAGAAGATCGTCGCGGGTGCGGCCGCCGACGCGAAGGTCGACGCGCGCATCCTGAAGCGCCTCGGCGCGGGTGTCGATCACCCGCTGCTCGCGGCCTTCCCGGAAGGCGAATATCTGAAGGGCCTGCTGTTGCAAATCGTCTGATCGCCCCGATCTACGCGCGCAACCGTCCGCCGGCCGCGACCCCGCGCCCGGCGGATCCGCGCTCCCGCCTGTCGTTCGGACGACGGGCGAGAGCTTGACAGGTATGTTTCAATGGATGGTTGTGCGCCCCGGCTGGCAACGCCCCGGGCGCGACGCACATCCTGGCTTTGACCCCGATTCACGAACCACAGGCGATTGACATGGCCACTCCCGTCACCATCCTCACCGGCTTCCTCGGCAGCGGCAAGACGACGCTGCTCAAGCGCATCCTGAACGAACAGCACGGCATGAAGATCGCCGTGATCGAGAACGAGTTCGGCGAAGAGAACATCGACAACGAAATCCTGGTGCAGGATTCGAACGAGCAGATCATCCAGATGAGCAACGGCTGCATCTGCTGCACGATCCGTGGCGACCTCGCTCGCGCGCTCGGCGATCTCGCCGCGAAGAAGCGCGAAGGCAAGCTCGACTTCGACCGCATCGTGATCGAAACGACCGGCCTCGCGAACCCGGGCCCGGTCGCGCAAACCTTCTTCATCGACAGCGAAATCGCCGACGACTTCCTGCTCGACGCGGTCATCACGCTGGTCGACGCGAAGCACGCGAACGCGCAGCTCGACGAGCACGAAGTCGTGCAGCGCCAGGTCGGCTTCGCCGATCGCCTGTTCATCACGAAGTCGGACCTGGTCGACGACCAGACGGTGGCCGGCCTCAAGCATCGCCTGATGCACATGAACCCGAAGGCCGCGATCAAGGTCGTGAACTTCGGCGAAGCGGACATCAAGGAAATCTTCGACCTGCGCGGCTTCAACCTGAACGCGAAGCTCGAGATCGACCCCGACTTCCTCGCCGAGGACGATCACGCACACCACCACCACGATCACGGCCATGATCACGATCACGCCAATTGCGACCACGATCACGGCCAATGCGCGCACGATCACGACCACGGCCACCACCATCACCACCACGCGCACCACGACGACAAGATCAAGTCGTTCGTGTACCGCAACGACCGCCCGTTCGACCCGAACAAGCTGGAAGACTTCCTCGGCGGCATCCTGCAGATCTACGGCGAGCGGATGCTGCGCTACAAGGGCGTGCTGTACATGAAGGGCGTCGACCGCAAGGTCGTGTTCCAGGGCGTGCACCAGATGATGGGCAGCGACCTCGCCGCGAAGTGGCTGCCGGTCGAGAAGAAGACCAACAAGATGGTGTTCATCGGCGTCGATCTGCCGCAGGACCTGATCACCGACGGCCTCGACGCCTGCCTCGCCTGACGCGCGCGGGCAACCGCCGCACACGCCGCCGCGCGGCCGCCTCGCAGGCGGCTGCGGCGGCCGCGGAGCGCCCTTTTCGGGCAGGGTTTCGCCGTCATCGCTTTTTCGCGATTTGCGCGTTATATTTTCTAGATATTGGCGCAGCCGACGGGGATCGACCCGATACGGCGCCCGCTTGCGATTCAGTTACAATACGTGCCCGCTGGAGTACGGCAACAAACAGGCCCGGTTCTTGCTGAACCAGTTTTCCGGGCATCGCAACCGCGCCGGATCGCCAATCCGCCTCCCGGCCGCGGCCGATGCGATGTGCCGCGCAGCACACCGGTTCGCAGCGCGCACAACTCCGCGCCAGGCCTATCCTGGTATTTGAGAACCGGTTTTCCAGAGGCTTTCGGCCCCGCGGCGGCAAATCGCAAATGAATGCAAACGCGGTTGCGGGTAATCCCAAAGTGCAGGCAATATCTCTTGATTTGCCGCACATTGAAGAAGCAAGCAGATGACGAAGAAACTCTTGACCGAAGCCGAAATCCTGAAGATGAGCGACAAGGATTACATGAATGAGGATCAGCTCGCCTTCTTCAAAAATCGGCTCGAACAGTTGCAGGCGGACATCCTCAAGAATGCAGGCCAGACGACCGAGAACCTGCGCGAGACGGTGATCGTGCCCGACCCCGCCGATCGCGCGACGATCGAGGAAGAGCACGCGCTCGAGCTGCGCACGCGCGATCGCGAACGCAAGCTCCTCAAGAAGGTTCAACAGTCGCTCGCCCGCATCGATTCCGGCGATTACGGCTGGTGCGAGGAAACCGGCGAGCCGATCGGCATTCCGCGCCTGCTCGCGCGTCCGACCGCCACGCTGTCGCTCGAGGCGCAAGAGCGCCGCGAGCTGCGCCAGAAGCTGTTCGGCGACTGATCGAGCGGGCGTTCCGCTCAGACACGCTGCTTCCCGAAAGCGCGCGGCCTGCCGCGCGCTTTTTGTTTTTCCGGCACCGGTTCCCGGCCCGCCGATTTGCCTCCCGCCTCTTGATATACCGGCGCCCGCCCTAAAATGAACCGGACGCGCGCCGGGCCGCTTCCCGGCGCACTGCGAGTTACGCAGCGGCGCCTCGCGCCGCCTGACTCTTCCCCGTTTTTCTCAAGGAACGCAGATGGAGCAATTTCACGGCACGACCATCGTTTCGGTCCGGCGCGGCGACAAGGTCGCGCTCGGCGGCGACGGCCAGGTAACCCTCGGCAACATCGTCATGAAGGGTGGCGCGCGGAAAGTGCGGCGGATCTACAACAACCAGGTGCTGGTCGGATTCGCGGGCGGCACCGCCGATGCGTTCTCGCTGCTCGACCGCTTCGAGGCGAAGCTCGAGAAGCACCAGGGCAACCTGACCCGCGCGGCCGTCGAGCTCGCGAAGGACTGGCGCACCGACCGGATGCTGCGCCGCCTCGAGGCGATGCTGATTACGGCCGATGCCACCACCACGCTCGTGATCACCGGCAACGGCGACGTGCTCGACCCCGAAGGCGGCATCTGCGCGATCGGCTCGGGCGGCGCCTATGCGCAGGCCGCGGCCCGCGCACTCGCGGAGAACACCGAGCTGTCGCCGCGCGAGATCGTCGAGAAGTCGCTCGAGATTGCCGGCGACATGTGCATCTATACGAACCACAACCGCATCATCGAAACGATCGAGTAAGGACCGCACCATGAGCACCATGACCCCTGCCGAGATCGTCTCGGAACTCGACAAGCACATCATCGGCCAGGCGAAGGCGAAGAAAGCCGTCGCGGTCGCGCTGCGCAACCGCTGGCGCCGCCAGCAGGTCGCCGACCCGCTGCGCCAGGAAATCACGCCGAAGAACATCCTGATGATCGGGCCGACGGGTGTCGGCAAGACCGAAATCGCGCGCCGCCTCGCGAAGCTCGCCGACGCGCCGTTCATCAAGATCGAAGCGACCAAGTTCACCGAAGTCGGCTACGTCGGCCGCGACGTCGACAGCATCGTGCGCGACCTGATCGAGATCTCGGTCAAGCAGACGCGCGAATCCGAGATGCGCAAGGTGCGCAGCAAGGCGACCGACCAGGCGGAAGACCGCATCCTCGACATCCTGCTGCCGCAGCCGCGCGCGGTGGGCTTCGGCGGCAATGCCGAACACGCGAACGACGACAACAACGCGACGCGCCAGACGTTCCGCAAGCGCCTGCGCGAAGGCCAGCTCGACGACAAGGAAGTCGAGCTCGACCTCGAGCAGCCGTCGGCCGGCATGGACATCATGGCGCCGCCGGGCATGGAAGAGATGACCGAGCAGATCCGCTCGATGTTCTCGAACCTCGGCAGCGGCAAGAAGCAGCGCCGCAAGGTGAAGATCAAGGAAGCGCTGAAGCTGCTGACCGACGAGGAAGCGGCGAAGATGCTCAACGACGAGGAAGTGAAGACGAAGGCCGTGCAGAACGTCGAGCAGAACGGCATCGTGTTCCTCGACGAGATCGACAAGATCACGTCGCGCAACAACGAAGGCAGCGGCGGCGAAGTGTCGCGCCAGGGCGTGCAGCGCGACCTGCTGCCGCTCGTCGAAGGCACGACGGTCAACACGAAGTACGGGATGGTGAAGACCGATCACATCCTGTTCATCGCGAGCGGCGCGTTCCACCTCGCGAAGCCGAGCGACCTGATTCCCGAACTGCAGGGGCGCTTTCCGATCCGCGTCGAGCTCGACTCGCTGTCGGTGGAAGACTTCGAGGCGATCCTCGACGCGACCGACGCAAGCCTCGTCAAGCAGTACCAGGCGCTGCTCGCGACCGAGGACGTGCAGCTCGAATTCGCCCAGGACGGCATCCGCCGTCTCGCGGAGATCGCGTATGCGGTCAACGAGAAGACCGAGAACATCGGTGCACGCCGGTTGTACACGGTGATCGAGAAACTGCTCGAGGAAGTGTCGTTCTCGGCCGGCAATCACGCCGGCGAGCGCGTGACGATCGACGCGAAGTATGTCGACCGGGCGCTCGGCGAAGTGTCGCAGGACGAAGACCTGTCGCGCTACGTGCTGTAACGCGCGCGGCGGCGAATGCGAAACGGGCGGCCCGGCGGGTCGCCCGTTTTCGTTGGTGCGTCCGGCGGACAGCCGGGCGCGGCCTGCCCGCATGCGCGATTGCCCATCGCAACCCGCAACGCCCTTCGTAAGGCATCGCACCCGCCGCGACGGTCGCGGCGCGCCGCTTACTGACGCACCGGCTTCTTCGCGAGCTTGCGCTGCAGCGTGCGGCGGTGCATGTTCAGCGCGCGCGCCGTCGCCGAAATATTGTTGTTGTTCTCGGCCAGCACGCGCTGGATGTGCTCCCATTCGAGCCGGTCGACCGACAGCACGACCGGATTCTCCAGCGCTTCGTCGGCCTGCACTTCGGTCGCGTTGGTCTGCAGCGCGGCCAGGATCGACTCGACGTTCGCGGGCTTCGCGAGATAGTTGTCGGCGCCTTCCTTCACCGCCTGCACGGCCGTCGCGATGCTCGCGTAGCCGGTCAGCACCAGGATCCGCGCGTCGGGCTGCAGGTCGCACAGCGGCGCGATCAGGCTCAGGCCCGAGTCCTCGCCGAGATGCAGGTCGACGGTGATGAACTGGAACTTGCCGCCTGCGGCGAGCCGGAGCGCCGCCTCCTTGTCGTGCGCCTGCTGGACCGCATAACCGCGGCGCTCGAGGCCGCGCGCGAGCGTGCCCGCGAACACCTCGTTGTCGTCGATCACCAGGAAATTGTTCTCGCTCATGTGGTTTCTCCGTCTACGTGTTGGTTGAGGCGGCCGACGCCGCGACGCGCACGGCCGGCAGCCGCAGCACGGCCCGCGTGCCGCGCGCGGCGGTCGTGCCGGCCGGGCGGCTGTCCGGTGCGCCGGTTGTCCGTTCGACCAGGCGCTGGCCCGCGCGCTGTGCCGATCCTGCCGCGGCGTGACCATTCGCCGCACTGCCGGCCCGCCCGTTGCCGCCTGCCGCGCGCGGCACGACATCGGACAGCTCGATCTCGCCGCCGAGCCGCGCGGCCGCGCTGAACGCGAGATACAGGCCGACCCCGTGCCCGCCCTGCGTGCTGTCGACCGGCATCGCGCCGAGCGATTCACGCAACGAGGCCGGGATGCCGGGCCCGTCGTCGCATACCTCGAATTCGATCTCGTCGGCCGCGCCGGCGTGCGCGACCTTCGCGGCCAGCGTCACGCGCTGCGGGCTCGCGCGCGCGGCGTTGTCGAGCAGGATCGTCAGGATCTGGCCGGCCGCGACCGTGTCGTCGAGCGCGACGCCCGCCGGGCGCGCGCCGAGCAGCTCGAACTGCACGTGCGGATGCCGCAGGCGCCAGTGCTCGACGAACGTGTCGAGCCAGTCGTCCACCGGCTGGCGGCTCGCGGGGGCGCTCGCACGGCTGCGCAGGCGCGCGAGCGCCGACGTGCAGAGCGTCATCTGTTCCTCGAGCACCTTCAGGTCGGCTTCATAGCGGGCCAGCCCCGGATCGGCGCGTGCAGCGTCGCGCAGCTCTTCGGCGAGCATCGCGATCGTCGACAGCGGCGTGCCCATCTCGTGCGCGACGGTGGCGGCCTGCACACCGAGCGCGACCGCCCGCTCGTCGCGCAGCAGGCGCTGCTGCGCTTCGCCGAGCGCCGAATCGCGCTGGCGCAGCGCATTCGACATGCGCGCGACGAACCAGGCGATCAGGCCGACGCTGACCATGAAGTTCGCCCACATCCCGGTACGGTAGTAGTCGAACAGGTTCGCGGGATTGTCCATGTTGAGCGGCACCGAGTCGAAACCGAGCGCCGCGTAGCACGCGACCGCGAACGCCGCGAGCCAGATCATCAGGTGCCACGGCAGCACGGCCGCCGCGATCGCGAGCGAAGGCAGGTACAGCGACACGAACGGATTGGTCGTGCCGCCCGACAGGAACAGCAGCGCGGACAGCGCACCGAGGTCGACCCACAGCTGGCCGAGCAGCTCGAAATTGGTCTCGGGCCGCGCACGCAGCACACGCACCCAGGTCAACGCGTTGAAAACGATTTCGAGCGCGATGACCATCAGCATCGCCGGCAACGGCAGATGCGCGCCGAAATAAGTCTGCACGACGCCGATCGTCACCAGCTGGCCGATGATCGCGAGATTGCGGAGCCAGAACAGGTGACTGAGGTTGACGCGCCCGGTGGTGGTGATTCGTTGCATCCAAGCAGTTTACCCGTTTAGCGGGCGGCGCCTCTAGCGGGGCCGGATCGGCGGGCGGCGAACGGGACGCCCCGCGTGCGCGGCCGATGCCGTCAGCCAGCCGCGCCGGCCATCCGCTGCGCGATTTCGTCGGCCAGGCACTCGGGGCACCGGCAACGCGCGCCGACGACGGGCGGTGTGCCGCCGGGCAAGACCGGCATCGACGCGCACCAGCATTCGAACGGCTGCGTGCGGGCGCCGCAGTCGAAGCTGCGCCCGCAGTGCGGGCACCGCGCGCGGCGCGGGGCGGAACAGGCGTCGGCGGCAGAATCGGTCATGGCAAAAGCGCTCGAGCGGGCGGGAAGCCGCCCTACGCGACAAGCATAGCGCGGCGAACGGATTTTGCACGCCGGCCGTTCGGCCGATGGCCATCGCGAATGCTCGCGAACCACCCCGCCTCCACTGCCGTCACACCGCTGCCCGCACCACTGCCAGCACCCCTGCCCGTATCGCGGCGCACATCGCGCCGCGCCATAGCCGGCGGGCCGCCGCGTGCGGCGCCCGGGCCGCGCCGCCAGTGTTCCGGCCCGCCCAAAAACCCGATGCTGCGCTGCGCCACTCCTGTACAATTCGCCGTGTTTCAACCGTTCCCAGCCAGAGCCGCCGCCATGTCCGAGCCCATCGACCTCTCGCAGATCGCCCCCACGCTGAAAGCAGAAATCCTCGCCGAGGCGCTGCCGTACATCCGCCGTTACCACGGCAAGACCGTGGTCATCAAATACGGCGGCAACGCGATGACGGAAGAGCGGCTCAAGCAAGGCTTCGCGCGCGACGTGATCCTGCTGAAACTGGTCGGCATCAACCCGGTGATCGTCCACGGCGGCGGTCCGCAGATCGATCAGGCGCTGAAGAAGATCGGCAAGGCCGGCACCTTCATCCAGGGCATGCGCGTCACCGACGAAGAGACGATGGAAGTCGTCGAATGGGTGCTGGGCGGGGAAGTGCAGCAGGACATCGTGACGCTGATCAACCACTTCGGCGGCCACGCGGTGGGCCTGACGGGCAAGGACGGCGGCCTGATCCACGCACGCAAGCTGCTGATGCCGGACCGCGACAACCCGGGCCAGACCATCGACATCGGCCAGGTCGGCGAAGTCGAGGCGATCAATCCGGCGGTCGTGAAGGCGCTGCAGGACGACGCATTCATCCCGGTGATCTCGCCGATCGGCTTCGGCGAAGACGGCCTGTCGTACAACATCAACGCCGACCTCGTCGCGGGCAAGCTCGCCACCGTGCTGAACGCCGAGAAGCTGCTGATGATGACCAACATCCCGGGCGTGATGGACAAGGACGGCAACCTGCTGACCGATTTGTCCGCGCGCGAGATCGACGCGCTGTTCGAGGACGGCACGATCTCCGGCGGCATGCTGCCGAAGATCTCGTCGGCGCTCGACGCGGCGAAGAGCGGCGTGAAGTCGGTGCACATCGTCGACGGCCGGATCGAGCACTCGGTACTGCTGGAAATCCTGACCGAGCAACCGTTCGGCACGATGATCCGCTCGCATTGAGCGCGCGCCGCAAGACCGCCAGCCCCGACCTGCCGGCCCCGCTGCGGCGCCGGCGCATCTCGCGCAGCCGGCCGCGCGCCGGCGCGCCCGTCTGGCTGTTCGATCTCGACAACACGCTGCACCACGCGTCGCACGCGATCTTTCCCGAGATCAACCGTGCGATGACGCAGTACATCATCGATGCGCTCAAGGTCGAGCGCGCCGAAGCCGACCGCTTGCGCACCGGCTATACCGAGCGCTACGGCGCCGCGCTCCTCGGCCTCACGCGCCATCATCCGATCGATCCGCACGACTTCCTGCGCGCGGTCCATACGTTCGCCGATCTCCCCGCGATGGTACGCGCCGAGCGCGGCCTCGCGCACATCATCGCCGCGCTGCCGGGCCGCAAGTTCGTGCTGACCAACGCACCGGAGAACTATGCGCGCGCGGTGCTGCGCGAGTTGCGCATCGAGCGGCTGTTCGAGCGCGTGATCGCGATCGAGCACATGCGCGACCGCCGCACGTGGCGCGCGAAACCTGACCACATGATGCTGCGCCGAACGCTGCGCGCCGTGCATGCGCGGATGACCGACGCGATCCTCGTCGAGGACACGCGCGGCCACCTGAAGCGCTACAAGCGCCTCGGCATCGGCACGGTCTGGATTACCGGCCATCTTCCCGGCCACCTGCCGGGTACCGGCCGCCCGCATTATGTCGACCAGCGGATTCATTCGTTAAAATCGCTGCGACTGGGCACTCGATCGGGGCGACAGAAATGCAGCCGACTCACCCGCAGGACCACGCCGTAACGGAAGACCAGGCCACGCCGTCCCGCCCGCGCCCGAAGCCGGGCGAGCGCCGCGTGATGATCCTGCAGACGCTCGCGACGATGCTCGAGGCGCCGAAACGCGAGAAGATCACGACGGCCGCGCTCGCGGCCCGGCTCGACGTGTCGGAAGCGGCGCTGTACCGCCATTTCCCGAGCAAGGCGAAGATGTACGAAGGGCTGATCGAGTTCATCGAGCAGTCGCTGTTCGGGCTCGTCAACCAGATCGTCGAGAAGGAACCGAACGGCGTGCTGCAAGCACGCACGATCGCGCTGACGATGCTCAATTTCGCCGCGAAGAACCCCGGGATGACACGCGTGCTGACTGGCGAGGCGCTGGTCGGCGAGGACGAGCGCCTCACCGAGCGCATGAACCAGTTGCTCGACCGCATCGAAGCGACCGTCAAGCAGTGCCTGAGGGTTGCGCACACGGAAGCGAATGCGCCCGACGGCGCGGCGCCGTTCACGCTACCGGCCGATTACGATCCCGCGGCACGGGCGAGCCTGCTCGTCAGCTACGTGATCGGCAGGTGGCACCGCTTCGCGAAAGGCGGGTTCCAGAAATCGCCCGGCGAGCAGGCCGACGCGCATTTGCGGCTGATCCTGCAATGAATGCGTGACACGGGTTGCGGCCAAGCGGCCTCGCACCCGGTGGCATTGTGCGAATCACCACTCCGTCACGCGCAGATGGTCGGTCAGGCGAACCGACGCCGCCACCGCATTGCCATCCCCCGACGCCGGTAGCAACTGGTGCGCTTCCCAGCGCTTCAGCTCGACCTGCAACGATCGCAATGACTCTCCGCAAGGCCAGTCGGCGCCGCATTGGTCCGGCGCTGCCGATACGGATGCAATTGCCGGCACCTCCGGCCGAGGCGCTGCCGGCACGAGAGGCAATGCGGCCCTCGCGGCTACGGGTCGCGCGGCGTCCTGTTCGCGGCTGTGCGTGCCCGCCATGCCGGGCCGCCGGGGCGGTGTCGGCCGCGACACCGGTACCGTGTGCCCGTCCGCTGCGCGCGCCAGACGGGATGATGCGTCCAACCGATTGACGGACGGCGCAGGTGGCAACGCAGAAACCGGCGCTGATACCGAAGCCGGCGTTGGATGCGGCGCCGGGGCCACCTCGGGGGCCGCCGCAACGACCGATGCGGGCGCCGCATTCCCCGCGGGCAGGCGTCCCCGCGCCTCGTGGCCGAACTCAGCCCCGCGGTCGGCCAGCATCACACCGAGCAGCGCCATCAACGCCGCGCCGAGCAATGCGCCGCCGACCGCCGCCGACACGGCGCGACCACGCGGCGGCGGCTTGCGACTCCATGCAAGATTGTCGTGCCCGAAGTCAGCCGCGCACGCATCGGTGGCAACAGCTACACCTCGACTCGAGCGCTCCACCGATAGATAGACCGTCCCCGGCGAGAGGCGAGCGAAGCGATCCGTGACGTTGTGCCGGACACCATAGGGCGCTGGCAGATAGGAGGCTGCCCTCGGCGGCGGCACTGCAAACCAGTTCTCGATCGATCCAGGATTCATGGTTTCCCTCATGGCCCGGCCGGTGCCGGACACGACGTGACGCGTCATCCTTCACGCAGCCATTGCACGAGCATGCCGGCCGATGCGTAGCCGCGTAGCGTAGCGGCGTAGCCGTCGAACCGGTACGCCACCTCGTTGACGCGATTGTTGTAGTCGTCGTTTTCGGCGATCAGCACGTCCAGCAACGAGCGGCGCCCGAGGTGATACCACTGGTCGAAGAACGCATTGCGCACGCGTGCCGACTCCACCGACAGGTCGCGATATTGATCCGCGCGCTCGCCGAACGCGTGCGCGTCCTCCTCGGCACTGCGCACCTGATATTCCAGATCCAGGCGCATTTGTTCGACCTGACGCCAGCTCGCCGATGCACGGAACGTCGCCGCGTTCGTCGCCGCAGTCGTGGCGCCGCCCGTGAACGCGTTCCACGTCAGCGTAAGCATGGTCTGCCAAGGCATCCGGCGCCCGATGGCGTCGTGTCCGGTATTCGTGCTGACGACCCAGTTCAGTTGCGGCTTCGATGCCGCCCGCACCGCATCCCGGTTCAGTTCGGCCGCGCTGGCCTCCGCACGCGCCTGCCGCAGCCGTGGATTCTCGTCGAGCGCGGACGTCAGCCGGTCGAGATTGCCTGGATGCAGCGGCCAGTGCGCATCCATCGGAATCGGCACCGGCCGTTCACCTACCAGCTTGCGCAGATTCAGCTCGACGATTCGGCATTTCGCGAGCGCCGCATCGCGACTCGCCTCGGCCTGCAATAAACGGGCCTTCGCCTGCGTAAGCTCGCTGCCGCGACCGCGATCGACCGCGACGATTTCCTCGAGCATCCGCACGAGGCGCGTCATCCGGTCGACGAAGCGCTGACTCAACGTGGCGATGTTGCGCTGTTTCGAGAGCTCGACGAGGGTAGCCGCGACCTGATAGGCGGAATCCTCCATCTGCGCGACGTAGCGCTCCTGCCCTGCGCTCGCGAGATCCCGCCGACTGCCGATCGCTTTCTCGGTGCGCCCCCAGTCGAACAGCGTCGTCGTCAGGTTCACGCTCAGCGCGTTGCCCGGATCATATGCGCTGCCGGCGTTCGAGCCGAACTGCGCGGCACGCGTCTGGCCATTCAATTGCAATTGCGGCCAACGCGCCCCCTTCGCCTGATCGACGTCCGCCTGCGCCGCCTGGTACTCCGCGTAAAGGCGCCGCACCTGCGGACTGACGTCGACGGCCGCTTCCGCCGCGGCATACAGCATCTGCCGCAATTCGCGCTCCGTCATCTCGCGCCCGGGGGCCGGAGCCGACGCGGGATCGTCCTGCGTCAGCGCGGATGCCCCCGTGCGGCCGTCGGCCCCGGCGGACATAGCGTGCCCCTCCGTCGATGCCGATGCCGCCGCACCACGCGGCGAAACGGTATCGGCAGCGCGCGCGGTCCCGGCCGGTTGCCACATCGCCAACACGAGCAGTACGGCCGATGCGGCGACACGAAGCGCCGCGCGAGATTCGCGCGCATCGATGCGCGCGCAGACCATTCGAAATCCGTTCATGCTCAACGCTCCCTGAAGGCCTCACGGGCCTTGAAGATCGGCTTGAGCAGGTAATCGAGCACCGTCTTCTCGCCGGTGCGGATATCGACCGTCGCCTGCATGCCCGGCAATACCGGCAGACGCGTGCCCGCCGCGACGAGCGCGTCCGAATCCGTCTCGACCATGAGCCGGTAGTAGTTCGCGTCGGGACGCCCCATCGCCGCCTTCTGATCGTCCTTCAACGTATCCGGACCCAGGCTGGCGACGTGCCCGTGCAACCCGCCGTAGATCGCGAAGTCGTACGCGCTCAGCTTGACGAGCACCGGCAACCCCGGCCGCAGAAACGCCACATCGGATGGCTTGATCCGCGCTTCGACCAGCACACGACCGTCGAGAGGCGCGATTTCCATGATGTGTTCGCCCGGCTGCACGACGCCGCCCGCCGTACGGATGCGGATGTTCTTCACGACGCCGCGCATCGGCGCGACGACGTCGGTGCGCGCCAGCACGTCCGCCCGCCCGACCAGCACCTCGTTAGTTTGCGCGAGCTCCTGCTCGAGCCGCGACAACTCGGTACTCGCATCCGCGGTGAAACGGCTCCGGCGCTCGGCGATCTGCGCGTCGATGTCCGTCTCCTGACGCCGCATGCGCAGGATCTCGACTTCCGAGACCAGCCCCTTCGCCGCGAGCGGCTCCGCCATCGCGATCTCGCGCCGGACCAGCGCCCGGCTCTGCGTCAACGCAGCCACCTGCCCGTCGAGCGCCTGGCGGCGCGCACGGTAGGTGCCAGTAGCCTGCGCGACGAGGCCGGGTTCACGCCGCACGTCCTCCGGAAAAGCCAGCGCCCCCCCATAGGCCTCGGCGCGCGCACGCGACACGTTCGCCTTCAGTTCCAGCGCCTTGCTCAACGCTTCGCGATAGCTCGATTGCGCGCGAGCCGGATCGATCTTCGCGAGCAACTGCCCCTTTTCGACCACGTCGCCCTCACGCACCGCCACGGTCTGGACGATGCCACCCTCAAGACTCTGGATCCATTGTTCGCGGCTCGGCGAGACGACCGTCGCGTCGCTGCGCGTGACCTCCTCGACGCGTGCGAAGTGCGCCCATACCAGCCCGGCGCCGAGCACTACGGCGACCACATAGAGAATCCGCTGCGCGCCTGCGGACGAGCGCACGAGCAGCGCCTCGCGGAGGTCGCTCATGTACGCGACGTCGCCCGTCCGCAGGCGTGGTGCCGGCTTGCGGCTCAGGATCGCTCGAATGCGCTGCATCATGATGCCTCCGCAACCGGCGCCGGCTGCGCAACGGCGGCCGCTTGATTCGCGGCCGGCGCGCCGGCTCCGGCGCCCCGCTCGACCACGCGGACCTTTGTCGCGCGGCTTCGCTGCGACTCGGGCGGCGCATGACGCTCGCCTGTCTCGGGCTGCCCCGACAGCGCCGCCAGCACCTGCGCCTTTTCTCCGTCCATCACGACCTTGCCCTGATCGACGATCACGATCCGGTCGACCAGCGTCAGCAGCGAGGTGCGGTGCGTCACCACGACCAGCGTCTGGCCAGCGCTCGCCTGTTTCAGATGCTCGATGAAGAGCGACTCCGTCTGCGTGTCCATCGCGCTCGTCGGCTCGTCGAGCAACAGCGTTCGCGGACGCGCGATCAGGCTGCGGGCCAGCGCGACAAGCTGGCGCTGCCCGCCCGACAGATCGCGGCCGTTTTCCCCGACCTGCAGGTTCACACCGAGCGGATGCCGAGCGACCAGCGCATCGAGCCCGGTCAGTTGCAGCACGCGCAGCAGTTCCGTGGCCGGTACGTCGGGACGGCCGATCGTCACGTTCTCACGCAGTGAACCGTAGAACAGCCGGCTGTCCTGGCCGACGTAGCCGAAGGCCCGGCGCCAGTCGGCCGGCGCGATCTGCGCGGCATCGAGCCCATCGGCGAGCAGCTTGCCCTCCGTCGGCTGATAAAGGCGTGCGATCATCCGCAGCAGCGTCGATTTCCCGCTGCCGACCCGGCCAAGGATCGCGACGCGTTCACCGGGCCGGATCTCCACCGACACCTGATCCAGCGCCGGCGCGTTTTGCTGCAGGCCAGCCGCCGGATACGCGAACGACACGCCGTCAAGCTTCACGTGGCCGCTGAGCGGAGGCTGCGCCAGATAATCCTGCCCCGGTTCGTGCTCGACCGGCATCGCCATCAGTTCGTTGAGCGAATGCATGGCAGTCTTCGCCTGCTGAAAACGCAGCGCGAGTCCCATCACCTGGCTGAGCGGCGCCGTCACGCGGCCGGCCAGCATCACGGAGCCGATCAGCGCGCCCTGGGTGAGCGTGCCTTCGCCGATCAGATACACGCCGAAAATCACGATCACAACTGTCTGCATCTGCTGCAGGAACGAGACGCAACTGGTCGCCATGCTGGAAAGCTGGCGAGACTGCATCGACGCGGCTGCCGTCTTCGCACTGAACGCGTCCCAGCGATGCCGCATCGCGCCTTCGCCGCCGACGGCCTTCAGTGTCTCGAGCCCGTCGATCGACTCGATCAGCACGCCCTGCTTGAGCGACGCTTCGCGCAGGTTTTCGCGCATCGCGCGCGCGAGCGGCCACTGCACGATCGCGCCAAGGCCGACGATCAGCGGGATCATCAGCAGCGGAATCCAGCCGAGCGGCCCGCCGACCGCAAACACCACGCCGACGAACAGGAATACGAACGGCAGATCGGACACCGCCGACAGCGTCGCCGACGTCGCGAAATCGCGCACCGACTCGAACTCGCGCAAACGGTGAGCGAAGGACCCAGCCGACGCCGGCCGGCGCTCCATCCGGATCGCCAGCGCCTGGCGGAACAGCAGGCTGCCGAGCACCAGATCGGCCTTCTTGCCTGCGGTATCGAGGACATGGGCGCGCACATGCCGCGACACCGCCTCCATCAGCATCGCGAGCGCGACGCCGATCGCGAGTGACCAGAGCGTCACGTACGCCTGATTCGGGACGACACGATCGTAGACGTTCATCGTGAAGAACACGCTGGCGAGGCCCAGCACGTTGATCAGGAATGCCCCGACCGCCGCACTCGCGTAATAGCTGCGATAGCGCCACAGCGTTCGCAGCAGCCAGTGCCCGGCCGGTTCGGCCGGCAGGTCGTCCGGACGTGCGTCGACCTTCGCCGCCGGCTTCACGAGAATCGCGTAGCCCGCATAGGCGTCGCTCAATTCCGCGGCCGTGCATTCGACCGGCATCCCGCCGAGTTCGGGCAGCACGGCGCGATACCGGATGCGTGCGTCGTCCTCCCCCGAGTCGTCGATGCGCCACCCGAGCAGCACGCACGCGCTGCCGTTGCGGCGTAGCAGTACGACCGGCAGCAGGTGTTCGGGCAAGTGCACCAACGAGCGCTCCACCAGCTTCGCCGCAAGACCGGCCTGCGTCAGCGCCTCGATCGCAAGCGACGGCGTCAGCGCGCCATACCGGGCGAGACCGGACGTCAGGACTGCATGGCTTCTTCCGACACCGTAGTGATCGCAAAGCCACGCGATCGAATCGAGCAAGCTGTCGTGCGTGATGGCGTCGGGCAAAATCGCCTCGTTGGCGCCATCGGCACTGGAGGGTTGAGCATTCATATCGAAACGGACCATGCGGCCGTTGTTCGGCCACGAGAATTCACGGGAGACCCTGGAGGCACGCCGAGGTACGGCTACTGCGCTTGCACAGCGGGACGGACAGGCCGAGCACGCAGGCACGGCCAGATCGGCGATCGCATCGCCAGCCGAAAGCGTGTGACGGCTGCTATCGATGGGATCGCGATTGGAAGGAAACAACTTTACGGAATGTGTCTGCGCGCCAAAATGGGACAAGACCTAAAGAAAATCCCAGCCAGTAGAGACAAGTTCGAATTCCGATTTCAAATGTGGGCTGAACACGGGTCTGCCCGGAGGCTTGCAGAAAAGCACGACTCTCGAAGGAAATCCGGCTTGCCCCGCCGGTACACCGAATGCAACGAGCGCCCGAAACGCACCGGGGTGCGTTTCGGGACAGCGCCGGCATATCAGACCAGGCTGGTCGTCACAGCCGCCTGCACCAGCAATTCGACGTTCAGCGCCGTATTCTCGTAAACGACGTAGGCCATGCCGTTGATCGCCACCATCCCCTGATTCGTCCAGCGACCGTCATTGATACCGGTCATGCCCGACAATTCGACGCGGTCGCCCGCATTGCCGTTCACCATCATCTGCGTATGGCCATCGGTACGGAACACGTCTGCGTGACCCAGTTCCAGCACATCACGCATCGACAGCTTCAGCACGTTGTCGCCCGTACCCGTGATATCGATGATCTCGATCGAAGAAAGCTTGTCGCTGTGGCCCTGCCCAAGCAATTTCGACAAGTCCAACGTTTGATTGGCGCCCGTCAGCTCAAGCGTGTCGATCCCCGCTCCACCGTGGATTCCCGCACCGGGCTTGTCGAGATACCGGACATCGGAGAGGTTGAAAACATCGTTGCCGGCGCCACCGTGATAGGCATCGGAAAGCTCGACGACGATCTGATGGTCGTGGATTGCGTCCACGCCGGTCTTCCACGCCCCGCTATTGGAATTATTCACGCCCTTGTCAAACACGAAATTGTCAAGATAGAACGAGTTGTAGCCGTTGAAACTATTTCCGGCCTTCATGGACGTAATCTTGATCGATGCGATCTCGCTCCCCTCCGGCGCAATAAAGGTTTTCGTCGTCCAGTTAAAATCCTGCAGATTCATACTGCCCAGGCTTTTTCCGTTCTTGTCAAAGAAATACATCACCGCCGGGTTACGCATCACTTCGGTGGGACTGACCGGGGCATTCTTGTAGTCGAAATCGAATCGATGCGCGGTAAAGCCCTGGAAATCGATCGTGATGCCGCCACCGAAAGAGAGATATCCGTTCGAGATCCCAGCACCTGAGGTCGATGAGTTCGACGTGCTGCCGTTGGGATGCATGGTCTTCGTCACCTTCAGGCCGTCGTAAGTAATCGAGTTTCCGACAAAGATGAGATCCATCTTCACGCCGTCGAAATTGAGCGACCGGGCCTCCCATTGAGCCCATCGCCACTCCGACGAGTTTCCGCTCTGATCGACGATGGCAGCGTTGACTCTTGCGTTGCCGCTCCAGTCAGCACCCAATGCGTTCTGCACGTCCTTCGGAATCGTCACGCCGACCACGCCAGCCGATATCTCGCTGCTCGTCAGCGCATGTTCCACCGTGTAGTTTCCGATAATGATCTTGACGATATCGCCAGCGATCGCCCCCGTTCCGGTGATGCCGACATGAACGACACCCGTCGCCGAATCGAACGTCAGGCTGCCCGGCGCGTCGGGCGCCTTCGTGTCCAGCATCACGTCGTACGTGGTCGACTCGCCTGCCACGCCGTCGCCATTGACCACCCGCGTCTGGATCGTCCAGTTGCCCGCATGCGCATTCGGGTCGATCGCCACCCACGTGCCGTCCGACTTCATCAACGCGTCAATCCATGTCCGGCCGCCGTCCGTCGACACCTGCACCTTCTCGCCCGCCTTCAACGCCGCCGTCAGATGGCCGTTCAATAACCGCCCTGCCGTGCCGTCGTTCGTCAATCTGTCGAAGTTGAAGTTGCCGCTGTCCCGCCCCATGTCGTCCAGCATCGCCTTCGTGGTCGGCACCGGCGGCGCCACTGGCCCCACCGTCACATCAAACCCCTCCGACCTCACGCTCGTGTTTCCCGCCGGATCCATCGCCGACACCGTCAGCGCATGCGTGCCGTTCGACAAACCGGACGGCAGCTGGAACGCCCACGTGCCGTCGATATTTGTCGTCGTCGTACCCAGCAGCGTCGTGCCGTCGTAGATCGTCACCGTCGAATACGCTTCCGCGCGACCCGACAGCATGGGCGACGTGCCCTCCGTCGCCGCTTCGATCTTCGGCTGCGACGGCGGCGTCACGTCCACCTGAATGCCATACGACGTCGACGGCACACTCCAGCCCGCGTCGTTGCTCGCGCGCACCGTCAGGCGATACTCGCCGTCCGACAGCGCCTGCGGCAACGAGAAACTCCAGGTTCCGTTCGGTTTGACGACGGCCGTTCCGACCTCGCGGCCGTCCACGAGGATATGAATGATCGATCCGACATCGCCGCGCCCGCTCATCGTCGGACTCGGGTCATTGGTGAGCCCGCCTTTCTCGATCACGCCGGTATGCGGCGGTACGTTGTCGGTCACTGCGTCGATCGTCGGACGCGACGGGCGCGTCGTTGCTTTCTGTTCTGCCATTTTTACTCTCTTGTATCGGTCCAGGATGTCCCGGAGCCATCCGGACCGTTCAATATTCGCTCCGCGGCAACCGCCACCGGTTGCCTCGGAACCGTCGATCCCCGTTCGTTATGCGGTCTCGAGTTCGATCTCGACGCGCCGGTTCTGCGCGCGCCCCTCGGCCGTCGCATTGCTCGCAACGGGCTCTGCCGCGCCCTTGCCGACGGTCGCGAAGTGGTCCGCACGCAGCCCGCCCGCGCGCAGGTACGTGGCCACCGCTCGCGCTCGCGCCTCGGACAGTCGAACGTTATGGGCGTGCGCCCCCTGCGAATCGGTGTAGCCCGTGACCGTCACGCGCTGAAACCGCGCATCGCGATTCACGTCCAGAAAGCGGTTGAGCGCCTGTCGCGCGCTCGGCGTCAGCGCCGCGCTGTCGAACGCGAAGTTCGCGCTGCCTTGCAGCAGCACCTGTCGCTGCGCAATCGGCGCAACGACCGGCTGCGGCTGCTCGACCGGTTGCGGTTGCGCGGCGACCGGCGGCTCGACGCGCGCCTGAGGCGGCACGCCGCACATGAAAGTCAGTTCACGCGGATCGCCCATTGCGGCGCCGCGACGCACGCGATCGACCGCTTGCAGCTGCGTGACCGGCTTGCCGGCGCAGAACTTCCGCGCGGCCGCCTCGCACGATTGCGTGCTGGACACCAGCCCCTCGCATGTCACGCGAAAGACCGGCGCCGCCTGATCGGGCGCCTTGATCGCCCGGACGGTATACGTCGGGCCCGATTGCGTCGTGCATGCGCTCAGCAGAACGACGAATGCGCCGAGCAAGCCCCGACGGACGAAGTGTTGTGGTTTGTTCATGATGATTCGGTCCGCTCGAGGCGGACTCCTGGAAATTGACGGATGGAAATGAAGCCGGTCGTGTGGTGTGATGCGTGGCGTAACGGGCGACGAGCGCCCGCTCGACCACGCATCGAGGGTGACGACGCGGGCCGAGCGGCCCGCGTTGCCGCCTTACCACTGATACGACGCGCCTACCCCGAAGGTATTGCCGCCGCTGCTGAGGCCGACGCCGGCACGCATCTTCAGGTTTTCCGTGATGCGCGCTTCACCGCCCATCGCGACCGCCTGATAGCCCTTGTACGACCCGCCACCGATACCGAACGACAAGGTCTTGCCCGGATCGACACCCGGAATCATCGTCAGCGCCGTGGCCGCCGCGATACCGGAATAGGCGTTCCGCGAGATGTCGTTGATCTGGCCTTGCATCCCGCCGAGCGCACGGTCGAACTGCCCCTTGCTGACAGCATCCGTGGCCTTCACCCCGTCCGCGACGTTGACGATTCGGCGCTCGTGGCCATCAGAGCCGACGGATACCGTGTTGGCTTCGGTCGCCTTCGATCCCTCCCCCAGCGCAACCGAGTTGGTCGCGCCAGATGACACCGTTGCGCCGTGACCGATCGCCGTGCCGCCTTCCGCCTGCACCTTCGACCCGGCGCCGATCGCCGTGCTGTTGTGCTTGCCGTCCGCGATCATCGAATCGGAGCCGGCTGCGACATTGCCGTTGCCGGTGCCCGGTTTCGCGGCGAGAATCTCGGCGGCCTTCTCGCCACTACCGCCCGTGCCGTTGATCAGGCCGTTGCCGTTGTTGCCCGAACCGCCGTTGTTGCCGTTGTTGCCGTCACCCGGCTTGGTCGCTGCGTGCAAGCGATCGTCGATATCGTTGACACGCCCTTCCAGCTTCGAGAACTGACCGTAGTTCACGGCGTCGTACTGGCTCTTGCCGTCCGCGACGTTCGTCAACACCACCGGCCCCGACGACAAGCCGTTGCCCAGCGTCACCTTGTTGAAATTCACGGTGCCGTCGCCGTTCTTGTCGTAAGCGACAGCTCCGACCAGCTTCGTGGCCTCACCAAGGTTGTCCTGGATCTGCGTGACCCGGTTGTCGATGTTCGTCAGTGCGTCGCCTGCGTTGTGGAAGGTGTTGCCCCCCACGTCGTACGTCGGCGCGATGACCTTGCCGGTTTCCTCGTCGACCTTCGCACCGCCGCCGAGCGCATCGGTCACGCCACTCAACTGGCTGACGTTCACCGCATCCGTCGCGGCCTTGCCGGCCGCCACGTTGTGCAGGGCGACCGGAGTCGCCGCGCCGACACCGCCGAGCGTCACCGAACCGTAGTTCGTCGTGCCGTCCGCGTTCTTGTCGTACACGACCGCCGACTGCAGCGTGCCGTCTTCACCGACCAGGCCAGCCGAGCGCAGTTGCCGCACGTTGACCGCATCGGTCTCGTCGACACCGTCCGAGACGTTCTTCAGCGTCACCGGCGCCGAACCGACACCACCCAGCGTGACGGATGCGTGCGTCGCATCGTCGTACTGAACCGCGTTTGCGACACCCTTCTGCAGTGTCTCGATCTGCGTCGTGTTCGACGATACGCGATCGTCGAGATGCGTGAATGCGTCGCCGACATTGTCGTACTGCATCTTCGAACCATCCGCTTCAGTCAACTCATACACCGGGGCGGAGACGTCACCGGTTACCGGATCGACCTTGGCGCCGCCACCCAGACTATCCGCGATGCTCTGCGCGACGAAGTTCAACTGACTGCCGTTGATGGCCTCGGTACTATCCTGCGCCACCGAGCCGTCCGCCACGTTGCGGATTACGGTGCCTTGCGCGCCCGCGAGCGTCACGGTCGACTTGGCAGCGTCGTCATAGGCGACTGCGTTCGGGGTCGCACCGTTGCCGGCCCCGCCCTCGCGCTGCTCCAACGCCTTGATTGCGTCGCCGACCGACGCGTAATCCTTGCCGTCGACCGAGTAGACCGGCGCGGTAACCTTGCCGTCCGCGTCAATGCCCGAGCCACCGCCGATTGCGTCGGTCACGCCCTTCAACTGCGACACGTTGACTGCGTCCGTCGATGCCTTGCCGGCTGCGATGTTATGCAGCGCGACAGGAACACCGGCGTTCACGCCACCGAACGTCACCGATGCGAAGTTCGTGCTGCCGTCGGCGTGCGTATCGTAGGTCACGGCCGAGAGCGACTTGCCGCTCTCGCCGATCAGGCCCGACGACTTCAACTGCGCGACGTTCACCGCGTCCATGTCGGCCTTACCCGCCGCCACGTTCGACAGCGTCGTGCCGCCCTGGCCGGCCAGCGTCGCCTTGTCCTTGCTCACGTTGTCGTAAGCCAGTGCCAGCGGGTTCATGCCGCCTTCCACGTCGCGGATGGCGTCCGTCAGTTGATCGACGTTCACTGCGTCCGTGCCAGTCTTACCCTTTGCCACGTTCGACAGTGTCACGGGATCCGCCGTCTTACCACCGCCCAGCGACACCGAACCGTAGTTCGTCGTGCCGTCCAGGTTGCGGTCGTACGTCACCGCGGCAATCGACTTCCCGTCGTCACCGATCAGGCCCGACGACTTCAGTTGCGATACGTTCACCGCGTCCGTGTCGGCGTTGCCCGCCGCCACGTTCGACAGAATCGTGCCGCCTTCGCCGGCCAACTTCACCGACTTGTAATTCGGCGTGCCGTCCGCGTTCTTCTCGTACGTCACCGCGGCGACCGACTTGCCGTCCTCGCCGATCAGGCCCGACGACTTCAGTTGCGACACGTTCACCGCGTCCGTGTCGGCCTTGCCCGCCGCCACGTTCGACAACGTCGTACCGTTCTGGCCGGCCAGCGTCACCGAGTCCTTCTGCGCGCCGTCATAGGCCACCGCATTCGGATCCGTGCCGTTACCGCCATCATTGCCACTCTTCGCTGCGGCCTGCAGCGCGTCGTTGACGTTGTGGTACTCCTTGCCGTCGATCGTGTACGTCGGCGCGGTCACGTCGCCGTTCGCGTCGAAGCCCGTACCGCCGCCGACCACGTCCGCGAGACCCTTGAGCTGCGCGAGGTTCACCGCGTCGGTGTTCTGCGTGCCCTTCGCGACGTGGATGATCTGCCGTTCGGCGCCTGCCGAGCCGATCGACAACGCATTCGCACGATCCGCGAGCGAGTTGGCACCCAACGCGACGCTGTTCGAAGACAGCGCCTGCGAGTTCGCCCCGAGCGCGATGGCGTCGGCCACGTTCTGTTGCACGTTCGCATTCGTACCGATAGCGATGCTGTTCACGGTGCCCGCCTTCGTCATCGCCTTGTCGCCGATCGCGATCGAGCTCTTACCCACGGCTACCACGCCGTTGTTGCCGACCGCCACCGCGTTTTCGGCGTTGGCTTTTGCTCGGGAACCGATTGCCAGCGCGCCTGCGCCGTTCGTCGTGACCATGCTGCCCATCGCGACCGCATACGGTTGATCGACCCCGGTCTGCGCAATACTGCCGATCGCCACCGAGTGATCCGAATTCGAGACTGCCTGCAGACCGACCGCGATCGAATTGATCCCGCTGGCGCCACTCCCGACGCCAATGGCGGCGGCCGTGCCCATCTTCGGATCGCGACCGTTCATCGATGCAATGTTCGGCATGCTGCCGTCCGCGCCCAACCCTTCGATCGCGACGAAGCTGCCCGGCTTCGATTCGACGTCACGCACCATCCGCGTCATCTTCGCATCGAGCTTCGTATTGGCGGAATGCATCGCATCGGTCAGTTGCTTCATGTTGACGGCATCGGTGTCGTCGACACCAGCGGCGAGGTGAACGACACGGCGCTCTTCACCGACGTTACCCACCGCAACGGTGTTGTCGTCGTCGGCGACCGAGTTGTAGCCGATTGCCACCGAGTTGACACCGTTCGCTCTCGAACCCGACCCCAATGCCATCGCTTGCGGCCTGGTTGCCCAGGCGTTCGCACCAATCGCGACACTCTCGGGACCTCTCGCAATTGCATCGCGACCTTCCGAGTTGACCTTGATGTACTTGAGCCTGATTGCACCGTTGACCAGCGAGTCTTCCAGATCGTTCAACTGGTCGACGTTTACTGCGTCCGTGCCGGCCTTGCCCGCCGCCACGTTCGACAACGTCACCGGGCCCGTCGACTTCCCGCCGCCCAGCGTCACCGAACCGTAGTTCGTCGTACCGTCCGCCTTCTTGTCGTACGTCACCGCGGCAATCGACTTGCCGTCTTCGTCGATCAGACCCGACGACTTCAACTGCGACACGTTCACCGCGTCCAGGTCGGCCGTACCGGCCTTCACGTTCGACAGCGTCGTGCCCGTCTTGTCGCCGGCCAGCGTCACCTTGTCCTTCGACGTGCTGTCGTACACTACCGCCAGCGATTCGCCCGTCTTTTCGTCGATGACACCACCATCCGTCAGCGCGTCCTTCAGGTTGCCCAGGCTCTCGTTCGTCGCGAACAGCTGCGAGCCGTTCACCGCGTCCATGCTCGTCGCCGACAGTTCAGCCGCCTTCACGTTCGTCAGCTTCGTGCCCGTCTTGCCCGCGAGCGTCACCGACTCGTGGTTCGCCGTGCCGTCCGTATTTTTGTCGTACGTGACCGCGGCAATCGACTTGCCGTCTTCGCCGATCAGGCCTGACGACTTCAGTTGCGATACGTTCACTGCGTCCTTGTCGGCCTTGCCCGCCGCCACGTTCGACAGCGTCGTACCGCCTTCGCCTGCCAGCGTGGCTCGCTTGTAGTTCGGCGTGCCGTCCGCATTCTTGTCGTACGTCACCGCGGCAATCGACTTGCCGTCACCATCGATCAGACCCGACGACTTCAGTTGCGACACGTTCACCGCGTCCGCGTCGGCCGTACCGGCCTTCACGTTCGACAGCTTCGTGCCGCCTTCGCCCGCCAGCGTCGCCGACTTGTAGTTCGGCGTGCCATCCGCGTTCTTGTCGTACGTCACCGCGGCACGCGACTTGCCGTCTTCACCGATCAGGCCCGTCGACTTCAGTTGCGACACGTTCACCGCGTCCATGTCGGCCGTACCGGCCTTCACGTTCGACAGTTTCGTACCACCCTCGCCCGCCAGCGTCGCCGACTTGTAGTTCGGCGTGCCGTCCGCGTTCTTGTCGTACGTCACTGCGGCCAGCGACTTGCCGTCTTCACCGATGAGGCCCGACGACTTCAGTTGCGATACGTTCACCGCGTCCTTGTCGGCCTTGCCATCTGCAACGTTCGACAGCTTCGTGCCGCCTTCACCTGCCAGCGTCGCCGACTTGTAGTTCGGGGTACCGTCCGCCTTCTTGTCGTACGTCACCGCGGCCAGCGTCTTGCCGTCGTCACCGATCAGACCCGTCGACTTCAGCTGCGACACGTTCACCGCGTCCATGTCGGCCGTACCGGCCTTCACATTCGACAGCTTCGTACCGCCTTCACCCGCCAGCGTCGCCGACGTGTAGTTCGGCGTGCCGTCCGCGTTCTTGTCGTACGTCACTGCAGCACGCGACTTGCCGTCACCATCGACCAGGCCCGACGACTTCAGCTGCGACACGTTTACCGCGTCCATGTCCTTCGTACCAGCCTTCACGTTTGACAACGTAGTACCGCCTTCGCCTGCCAGCGTCGCCGACGTGTACTTCGGCGTGCCGTCCGCGTTCTTGTCGTACGTCACTGCAGCACGCGACTTGCCGTCTTCACCGACCAGACCCGACGACTTCAGCTGCGATACGTTCACCGCATCCGTGTCGGCCGTACCAGCCTTCACGTTCAACAGCTTCGTACCGCCTTCACCCGCCAGCGTCGCCGACGTGTAGTTCGGCGTGCCGTCCGCGTTCTTGTCGTACGTCACTGCAGCACGCGACTTGCCGTCTTCACCGACCAGACCCGACGACTTCAGCTGCGACACGTTCACCGCGTCCATATCCGCCGTACCGGCCTTCACGTTCGACAGCTTCGTACCGCCTTCGCCTGCCAGTGTCACCTTGTCCTTCTTCGCGGTGTCGTAGGCCACGGCCAGCGGGTTCATGCCGCCTTCCACGTCGCGAAGTGCGTCCGTCAGTTGATCGACGTTCACCGCGTCCGTGCCGACCTTGCCCTTGGCCACGTTCGACAGTGTCACCGGGCCCGTCGACTTACCGCCGCCCAGCGTCACCGAGTTGTAGTTCGGCGTGCCGTCCGTCTTCTTGTCGTACGTCACCGCGGCAATCGACTTGCCGTCACCATCGATCAGGCCCGACGACTTCAGCTGCGACACGTTCACCGCGTCCATATCGGCCGTACCAGCCTTCACGTTCGACAGCGTCGTGCCCGTCTTGCCACCGGCCAGCGTCACTTTGTCCTTCGTCGTGCTGTCGTACACCACCGCCAGCGATTCGCCCGTCGTCTTGTCGATGACGCCGCCATCCGTCAGGGTGTCCTTCAGGTTGCCGAGGTTCTCGTTCGTCGCGAACAGTTGCGAACCGTTCACCGCGTCCGTGCTCGTCGCCGACAGCGCACCGGCCTTCACGTTCGTCAGCGTCGTGCCGCCTTCGCCTGCCAGCGTGGCCGACTTGTAGTTCGGCGTGCCATCCGTGTTCTTGTCGTACGTCACAGCAGCACGCGACTTGCCGTCCTCGCCAACGAGGCCAGACGACTTCAGCTGCGATACGTTCACTGCGTCCGTGTCGGCCGTACCGGCCGCCACGTTCGTCAGCTTCGTGCCACCTTTACCCGCCAGTGTTGCCGACTGGTAGTTCGGCGTGCCGTCCTTGTTCTTGTCGTACGTCACCGCGGCGCGCGTGTCGCCATCCGCATCCACCAGGCCCGTGTTCGTGAACTGGTTCTTGATGTGCGTGATGTCGCCCGTGTTGCTTGCCACTCGACCGTCCAGGTTCTCCAGCGCATCGCCTACCGTGTGGTAATCGACCTTCTTCGTATCGTCCGCCGGATCGGCCAGCGTGTACGTCGGCGCCTTCAGCTTGCCGTTTTCGTCCACTGCGGAGCGACCACCCAGCGCGTCCGCCACGCTCTGCGCCGTACCGTGCAGCTGCGAGCCGTTGACCGCGTCCTTGCTGTCCGCGCTCACCTTGCCCGCCGCGACGTTCGTCAGCATCGTGCCCGTCTTGCCGCCGGCCAGCGTCACCTTGTCCTTCGTCACGCTGTCGTAAGACACGGCCAGCGGGTTCATGCCGCCTTCCACGTCGCTGATCGCTTTCGTCAATTGCTCGACGTTCACCGCGTCGGTGTTGGCCTTGCCCTGTGCAACGTTCGACAGCGTCACCGGGCCCGTCGACTTACCACCGCCCAGCGTCACCGAGTTGTAGTTCGGCGTGCCGTCCGTCTTCTTGTCGTACGTCACCGCGGCAATCGACTTGCCGTCACCATCGATCAGACCCGACGACTTCAGCTGCGACACGTTCACCGCGTCCATGTCGGCCGTACCAGCCTTCACGTTCGACAGCGTCGTGCCCGTCTTGCCACCGGCCAGCGTCACTTTGTCCTTCGTCGTGCTGTCGTACACCACCGCCAGCGATTCGCCCGTCGTCTTGTCGATGACACCACCATCCGTCAGGGTGTCCTTCAGGTTGCCGAGGTTCTCGTTCGTCGCGAACAGCTGCGAACCGTTCACCGCGTCCGTGCTCGTCGCCGACAGTGCACCGGCCTTCACGTTCGTCAGCGTCGTGCCGCCTTCGCCTGCCAGCGTGGCCGACTTGTAGTTCGGCGTGCCGTCCGTGTTCTTGTCGTACGTCACTGCAGCACGCGACTTGCCATCCTCGCCAACGAGGCCCGACGACTTCAGCTGCGACACGTTCACCGCATCCATGTCGGCCGTACCAGCCGCCACGTTCGACAGCGTCGTGCCCGTCTTGCCACCGGCCAGCGTCACTTTGTCCTTCGTCGTGCTGTCGTACACCACCGCCAGCGATTCGCCCGTCGTCTTGTCGATGACGCCGCCATCCGTCAGGGTGTCCTTCAGGTTGCCGAGGTTCTCGTTCGTCGCGAACAGCTGCGAACCGTTCACCGCGTCCGTGCTCGTCGCCGACAGTGCACCGGCCTTCACGTTCGTCAGCGTCGTACCGCCTTCGCCTGCCAGCGTGGCCGACTTGTAGTTCGGCGTGCCGTCCGTGTTCTTGTCGTATGTGATTGCAGCAATCGACTTACCATCTTCACCGATCAGGCCCGACGATTTAAGCTGCGACACGTTCACCGCGTCCATGTCCGCCGTACCGGCCTTCACGTTCGACAGCGTCGTACCCGTCTTGCCACCGGCCAGCGTCACTTTGTCCTTCGTCGTGCTGTCGTACACCACCGCCAGCGATTCGCCCGTCGTCTTGTCGATGACGCCGCCATCCGTCAGCGTGTCCTTCAGGTTGCCAAGGTTCTCGTTCGTCGCGAACAGCTGCGAACCGTTCACCGCGTCCGTGCTCGTCGCCGACAGTGCACCGGCCTTCACGTTCGTCAGCGTCGTGCCGCCTTCGCCTGCCAGCGTGGCCGACTTGTAGTTCGGCGTGCCGTCCGCGTTCTTGTCGTATGTGATTGCAGCAATCGACTTACCATCTTCACCGATCAGGCCCGACGATTTAAGCTGCGACACGTTCACCGCGTCCATGTCCGCCGTACCGGCCTTCACGTTCGACAGCGTCGTACCCGTCGTGCCACCGGCCAGCGTCACCTTGTCCTTCGTCACGCTGTCGTAAGACACGGCCAGCGGGTTCATGCCGCCTTCCACGTCGCTGATCGCTTTCGTCAATTGCTCGACGTTCACCGCGTCGGTGTTGGCCTTGCCCTGTGCAACGTTCGACAGCGTCACCGGGCCCGTCGACTTACCACCGCCCAGCGTCACCGAGTTGTAGTTCGGCGTGCCGTCCGTCTTCTTGTCGTACGTCACCGCGGCAATCGACTTGCCGTCACCATCGATCAGGCCCGACGACTTCAGCTGCGACACGTTCACCGCGTCCATATCGGCCGTACCAGCCTTCACGTTCGACAGCGTCGTGCCCGTCTTGCCACCGGCCAGCGTCACTTTGTCCTTCGTCGTGCTGTCGTACACCACCGCCAGCGATTCGCCCGTCGTCTTGTCGATGACGCCGCCATCCGTCAGGGTGTCCTTCAGGTTGCCGAGGTTCTCGTTCGTCGCGAACAGTTGCGAACCGTTCACCGCGTCCGTGCTCGTCGCCGACAGCGCACCGGCCTTCACGTTCGTCAGCGTCGTACCGCCTTCGCCTGCCAGCGTGGCCGACTTGTAGTTCGGCGTGCCGTCCGTGTTCTTGTCGTACGTCACTGCAGCACGCGACTTGCCATCCTCGCCAACGAGACCCGACGACTTCAGCTGCGACACGTTCACCGCGTCCATGTCCGCCGTACCAGCCTTCACGTTCGACAGCGTCGTGCCCGTCTTGCCACCGGCCAGCGTCACTTTATCCTTCGTCGTGCTGTCGTACACCACCGCCAGCGATTCGCCCGTCGTCTTGTCGATGACGCCGCCATCCGTCAGGGTGTCCTTCAGGTTGCCGAGGTTCTCGTTCGTCGCGAACAGTTGCGAACCGTTCACCGCGTCCGTGCTCGTCGCCGACAGCGCACCGGCCTTCACGTTCGTCAGCGTCGTACCGCCTTCGCCTGCCAGCGTGGCCGACTTGTAGTTCGGCGTGCCGTCCGTGTTCTTGTCGTACGTCACTGCAGCACGCGACTTGCCATCCTCGCCAACGAGGCCCGACGACTTCAGCTGCGACACGTTCACCGCATCCATGTCGGCCGTACCGGCCTTCACGTTCGACAGCGTCGTACCCGTCGTGCCACCGGCCAGCGTCACCTTGTCCTTCGTCACGCTATCGTAAGACACGGCGTTCGGGTCGGAGCCGCCGTTCTTCGCCATCGCGTCCAGCGCGTCGCCGACGTTGTTGTACGTCGTGTCGCCGACCTTGTACGTCGGTGCCGTAATGTTGCCATCGGTGCCGATGCCCGCGCCGCCGCCGAGCGCGTTCGTCACGCCCGTCAACTGGCTCACGTTCACCGCGTCGTTGTTTTTAGTACCCTTTGCGACGTTGACGATCTGGCGCTGGAGCGAATTCGACCCCACGGAGAGCGCATTGCCGCGATCGGCGACAGAATTGGCGCCCAGTGCGATGCCGCCGTTATTGCCCGACGCCACACTCGCGTTGGCACCCAGTGCAATGGCATCCGTGACGTTTTGCGCGACGTTGGCAGACTTGCCCATCGCGACGCTGTTCACGGTACCCGCCGCCGTCATCGCCTTGTCGCCGATCGCGATCGAGCTCTTGCCCACGGCTGCCACGCCGTTGTTGCCGACCGCCACCGCGTTATCGGCGTTGGCTTTTGCTCGGGAACCGATTGCCAGCGCGCCTGCGCCGTTCGTCGTGACCATGCTGCCCATCGCGACCGCATACGGTTGATCGACCCCGGTCTGCGCAATACTGCCGATCGCCACCGAGTGATCCGAATTCGAGACTGCCTGCAGACCGACCGCGATCGAATTGATCCCGCTGGCGCCACTCCCGACGCCAATGGCGGCGGCCGTGCCCATCTTCGGATCGCGACCGTTCATCGATGCAATGTTCGGCATGCTGCCGTCCGCGCCCAACCCTTCGATCGCGACGAAGCTGCCCGGCTTCGATTCGACGTCACGCACCATCCGCGTCATCTTCGCGTCGAGCTTCGTATTGGCGGAATGCATCGCATCGGTCAGTTGCTTCATGTTGACGGCATCGGTATCGTCGACGCCATCGCTGACATTGACGATCCGGCGCGTCGCACCCACGTCACCTATCGACACGGTATTGGCGCCCGCGGCAACCGAGTTGACGCCGATCGCGATGGAGTTCATGCCCGATGCCCGGGCGCCCGAACCGATCGCCAGCGTATCGACGTTCGTCGCATTCGCTTGCGAGCCGATCGCCACGCTGTTCTTGCCGAGCGCATTGGCCTGCATGCCGGTGGCATTGACCTTGATGTACTTCATGTTGAGCGTGCCGTTGCCAAGATCCTGCTTGATCTCGTCCTTGACGTCGCTCATGCCGCTTTGGAGCTGGGCCACGTTGACGGCGTCGGTAGCGGCTTGGCCCGTCGCGACGTTCTTCAGCGCGACCGGCGTCGACGCACCCGCACCGCCCAGCGTCACGCTCGCCTTACCCGCGCCGTCATAGTGCACGGCGTTCGCGTCCTCGCCGCCGGCCCCACCCGCGGCGGCCGCGGCCTGAAGCGCGTCACCGACATTGCTGTAGGTTTTGTCGCCGACCTTATAAGCCGGTTTCGAAATGGTGCCGTCCGCATTGACAGCCGACTCGCCGCCGAGTGCGGACGCGACGCTCGACGACACGTCGTACAACTGACCGCCGTTCACGGCGTCCTTGCTGGCCGATGCGATCCTGCCGGCCTTCACGTTCGTGAGAACCGTGCCGCCCGTGCCGCCCAGCGAAACGGTGCTCTTCGTCGCATTGTTGTACACGACCGCGAGCGACTCGCCGGTCGACGGATCGATCAGGCCGCTATCGTTCAGCGATTGTTCGACGTTGGTCACGCGGTTGTTGGTCGCGAACAGTTGCGCGCCGTTGACGGCGTCCGTGCTGGTCGACGACAGCGTGGCCGCGCGCACGTTGGTGAGCTTGACCGCGGCCGCACCGGTACCACCGAGGGTCACCGAATTCTTCGCGTCGGAGTCGTACTCGACCGCGTTTTCCGCACCGCCGCCCGACGCGGACGCCGCCAGCAGCGCATCGCCGACGTTATCGTAGGTCTTGGTGCCGATCGTGTAGGCCGGTTTCTTGATGTTGCCGTCCGCACCGACAGTCGCGTTGCCGCCCAGTGCTTCGGTCACGCCCTTGAGCTGCGCAACGTTGACGGCATCGGTCGCTTGCGTGCCGCGCCCGACGTTGATGATCTGACGCTCGAAACCGGCGGTGCCGACCGATACCGTCTGGTCCCGGTCAGCTTCCGAGTACGAGCCGAGTGCCAGGGAGTCGGCGCCGCGCGCCGCCGCACTCTGACCGATCGCGATCGCATTTTCCGCAGCTGCGGCAGCCTGCGAGCCGATCGCCATCGTGCCTTGCCGTGTCGCCATCGACGAATCACCGATCGCCAACGCGGATTCCGCGTTCGCCTTCGCCTTCCGGCCCAGCGCGTAGGCGCCCCAGCCGGCCGCCTGCGCCTCGTTGCCAAGTGCGATCGATGCCTTGCCGCTCGCATTGGCCCCGGCCCCCAGCGCAATCGCCCCTTCATCGCCCAGTGCCGATGCCTTGGCGCCAAGCGCGACGTTGTTGCCGGCCGCCGTCGCCGCGTTACCGACCGCCACCGCACCGCCGAGCCCCGTCGCAGACGGGCGCGTGCTCGCGCTGCTGCCGATCGCGATCGAATTCTCGCCCATCGCCGACGCGTTATCCGTGCCGTCGCCCTTCGCATTGATCTTCACGTATGCGCTGTTGTCGGACACGACTGCCCGGGTGTCGGGAGCGCCTCGCTTGAGCGCCGCCGGATCAGCCGGCTTCGAGTCGGTCAGACGGACCGGATCGTCTAGCGTCGGGTCAGCCGCGTCGACTTCGTCCGCGTAGGCGGACCCCATAGAGGCAACGACGAGCGCGGTGGCCGCGGCGATTTTCGATTTCACGGAGCGCGACGATTTCGAGCGTCCGCGCGCAATTTCCGATGCCGCGCACCAGGTGCTGGTCGAGGCGTTCCACACGACACGATACGACTTGTTCATACGAACCTTTTCCTTTGGTAAAACCTCTCCACGACGCGCATCGGCTTTGCACAACGATATCGATGCGACGACACGACGAGAGCGGTGACAAGTAGCTCAACGCTTACGGCTTTCCGGAAAGAAGTGCGAAACGTGCATTCTGAGAAATCGCCCGAACAGAGGCGGAAAATCATGCCAACAGCGCTGCGAAATCGCGCGTTTCAACCGGATACTGAAAGCTGGAAGAAACTCTATTGACAGGCACCCGCCTCGGAAACAGGACGATTACTAAATCAAATCAAATACAAGTAGAACTTGTACTAGTTATTTTTAATATTTAATAAACGTTACAGGATTTAAAGGATTTACCCCGTTGAGCCGGATATCGAATAATTTGAGATTTGCTTTATCGAAAAGATCGCCGCGACAACCGGTTTCGCACGACCAGGTCGGACAAAAACGACACGCGACGGCGCCCGACTCGCGCCCCTGGATCACACTCGCCCGGCGGGAAAATCCGCTATACTTTGCCGACCGCCGCCCCCTCGGGCGGCAGGTCGGAAGCGCGCCGATTTGCTGACTCGATTGCGGGCGCGCGAACCGGCCGGGGTGTGGATGTTGTGTCCTTGTCCCGGCGGTTCACTACAAATGCGGCTAAAGAGGTCGTCAGCCGCGCATCTCCGACTCCGCGCCTCGCCGACACCATTTAGCTGCCCAGTCATAAGGCGGAACGAATGGAATCGATCGGCATCGTCGCTCCACAGACCATGCACTTCGCCGAACCGCTGCGCTTGCAAAGCGGCAGCGCGCTCGGCAACTATCAGCTCGTCGTCGAGACGTACGGCGAACTCAACGCCGCGCGCTCGAACGCGGTGCTCGTCTGCCACGCGCTCAACGCGTCGCATCACGTCGCCGGCGTCTACGCGGACGATCCGCGCAGCACCGGCTGGTGGGACAACATGGTCGGGCCGGGCAAGCCGCTCGACACCAACCGCTTCTTCGTGATCGGCGTGAACAACCTCGGCTCATGCTTCGGCTCGACCGGCCCCATGAGCATCGACCCGTCGACCGGCAAGCCGTACGGCGCGAGCTTCCCGGTCGTCACCGTCGAGGACTGGGTGCACGCGCAGGCGCGCGTCGCCGACGCATTCGGCATCGAGCGCTTCGCCGCGGTGATGGGCGGCAGCCTCGGCGGGATGCAGGCGCTCGCGTGGAGCCTGATGTATCCGGAGCGCGTCGCGCACTGCATCGACATCGCGTCGACCCCGAAGCTGTCCGCGCAGAACATCGCGTTCAATGAGGTCGCGCGCTCGGCGATCCTGTCCGATCCCGATTTCCACGGCGGCGACTACTACGCGCACGGCGTGAAGCCGAAGCGCGGCTTGCGCGTCGCGCGGATGATCGGTCACATCACGTACCTGTCCGACGACGACATGGCCGAGAAATTCGGCCGTGCGCTGCGCCGCGCCGACGGCGCGCTCGACGCGTACAACTTCAGCTTCGACGTCGAATTCGAGGTCGAGTCGTACCTGCGCTACCAGGGCGACAAGTTCGCCGACTACTTCGACGCGAACACCTATCTGCTGATCACGCGCGCGCTCGACTATTTCGATCCGGCCAAGGCGTTCGACGGCAACCTGACGGCCGCGCTCGCGCACACGCAGGCGAAATACCTGATCGCGAGCTTCTCGACCGACTGGCGTTTCGCGCCGGCACGCTCGCGCGAGATCGTGAAGGCGCTGCTCGACAACAAGCGCACGGTCAGCTACGCGGAAATCGATGCGCCGCACGGTCACGACGCGTTCCTGCTCGACGACGCGCGCTATCACAACCTGATCCGTGCGTATTACGAACGAATCGCCAACGAGGTGGGTGCATGAACCAGCAAGCGCTGAATTCCCTGTCCGCGCGCGCGGACTTCCGCACGATCGCGCGCTGGGTCGAGCCGCGCTCGACGGTGCTCGACCTCGGCTGCGGCGACGG
This sequence comes from Burkholderia sp. BCC0405, assembly GCF_902833075.1. Taxonomy (NCBI): domain Bacteria; kingdom Pseudomonadati; phylum Pseudomonadota; class Betaproteobacteria; order Burkholderiales; family Burkholderiaceae; genus Burkholderia; species Burkholderia sp. BCC0405. Next base: position 90,606 of record NZ_CADFEO010000003.1, on the reverse strand, counting down.
CTCGCTGCTCGCGCTGCTGATGGAGGAACTGGACGTCACCGGCTACGGGATCGAGCTGAACGACGCGGGCGTGCTCGCGAGCGCGAAGAACGGCATCAACGTGATCCAGCAGAACCTGGAGGACGGCCTGCGCCTGTTCGAGGACCACAGCTTCGACATCGCGATCCTGTCGCAGACTTTGCAGACGATTCACCAGACGGCCGCGATCCTGCGCGAAACCGCGCGGGTCGGGCGCGAATGCATCGTGTCGTTCCCGAATTTCGGCTACTGGCCGCACCGGCTGTCGGTGCTGAACGGCCGGATGCCGGTATCGAAGTCGCTGCCTTACCAGTGGCACAACACGCCGAACGTCCGGGTGCTGACGATCGAGGATTTCGAGGCGCTCGCGCCCGAAGTCGGCGTGACGATCCTCGACCGCGTGGTGCTGCACGAAGGCCAGCCGATTCGATGGGGTGCGAACTGGCGTGGTAGTCTTGCTGTCTACCGCGTCAAGCGCAGCTGAGCCGGGAAGCCGTTGACGTACGCCGACGGCCCGCACGCATGTGCGGCCGCGCCGCTGCGCTACCCGCGCCGCCGCCTGCGCTGTCGCCGCAATCAGTCAACGCTATCCAGTTCCAGTCCATGTCGAAAACGCCACACGAGGCGCCCGCACTCACCGCTCACGAGGATCACCCCGGCTGGCGAGCCTACCTGAACACGCACATGCTGATCTGCGTGTTCCTGGGCTTCACGTCGGGTCTGCCCCTCTTCACGCTCGTCTACCTCGTGCAGGCATGGCTGCGCTCCGAAGGCGTGAACCTGAAGGAAATCGGCCTGTTTGCGCTGATCCAGTTCCCGTACACGTGGAAGTTCCTGTGGGCGCCGCTGATGGACCGCTACATCCCGCGCCTGCCCGGCTGGCGGCCGGGGCGCCGACGCGGCTGGCTGCTGCTCACGCAGATGCTGGTCGCGGGAGCGATCGCCACGCTCGGCTTCGTGTCGCCGCGCGACTCGATCTGGACGGTCGCCGCGCTCACCACGCTCGTCGCGTTCTTCGGCGCGAGCGCCGACATCGTGATCGACGCCTACCGTCGCGAGCTGCTGCGCGACACCGAACAGGGCCTCGGCAACGCCATCCACGTGAACGCGTACAAGCTCGCCGCGCTGATCCCCGGCTCGCTGGCACTGATCCTGTCCGACCACCTGCCGTGGGACGTCGTGTTCGCGATCACCGGCGCATTCATGCTGCCGGGCATCCTGATGACGCTCGTCGTACGCGAGCCCGAAGTGGTCGGCGCGCCGCCGCGCAACCTGCGCGACGCGATCGTGCTGCCGTTCCGCGAATTCATCCAGCGCGACGGCTGGGCCGGCGCGCTGCTCGTCATCGCGTTCATCTTCCTGTTCAAGATCGGCGACACGATGGCCACCACGCTGTCGACGTCGTTCTTCCTCGACATCGGCTTCTCGCGCACCGAGATCGGCATCGTCGCGAAAACCACCGCGCTCGTCGCGAGCGTCGCCGGCGGCATCGTCGGCGGCGTCTGGCTCGTGAAGATCGGCATCGGCCGCGGGCTGTGGATCTTCGGCGCGCTGCAGATGGTGTCGACGCTCGGCTTCGCGTGGCTCGCGCAGCTCGGCCCCGGTTCGCCCGTGCTCGCGATGCTCTACGACTTCACCGTGTCGACGAGCCATGCGATCGCCGCGGCGCTGTCGGTGTTCGGCATTGCGGTCGCACCGCAATTCAGCCCGATGACCGTCGCGCTCGCAATCGTCTACGGCGCCGAAACGTTCACCACCGGCCTGACGATGGCCGCGTTCGTCGCGTATATCGCCAGCACGACCGACCCGCGCTATACGGCTACGCAGTTCGCGCTGTTCACGAGCCTCGCGTCGGTGCCGCGCACGCTCGCGTCGGCCGCGAGCGGTTTCATCGTCGCGAAGATCGGCTGGTTCGACTACTTCATCGTGTGCACCGCGCTCGCGATTCCCGGCATGCTGCTGCTGTTCAAGATCGCGCCGTGGAACGGCACCGCACGCAACGGCGAGGCCAGCCGTGCGCAGTAACGGCCTGCACCGCCTCGCGCGCGTTGCGGCTTCGTTGAGCGTCGGCGCCGCGGCGCTCGCCGCGGGGTTCGCCCATGCGGCCGACGCCGGCGCGCCCGCTGCCACCGCCGCCGGTTCCGCGCCGGCCGCTGCGCCGGCCTCGCCGCCGGCGACTTCGGCTCCCGCCGCCCCCGCCCAGCCGGCCGCCGCCGCCGAACCCGCGCAACCGACCGGCGCCGCCGCGTCGACGAAGGCTTATGTGCAGACGCCGCAGCAGGTCCGTTACGGCGACGCCATTGCCTTCCGCACGCTGATTCCGTCGCCGCTGCTCGAGCAGCTCACCGCGAACGAATACGCGCAGATCGTGCAGGCGGCCGCCGACAGCAACCGCCTGCTGCCGGCGAACCAGCCGCGCGTGAAGCGCCTGCGCGCGATCGTCGCGAAGCTCGCGCCGTATTCGGTGAAATGGAACGACCGCGTGAAGAGTTGGGCGTGGGACGTCAACGCGATCCGCTCGCGCGACATTCGCCTGACCTGCCTGCCGGGCGGCAAGGTGCTCGTGTACGGCGGCCTGCTCGATCGCGTCCGCCTGAACGACGACGAGCTCGGCGTGCTGCTCGCGCACTGCATCGCGCATGCGCTGCGCGAACACGCGCGCAGCAACTTCAGCGCGACCTCGCAGACGTCGCTGCGCGCGGCCGCGCTGCCGCCGCTGTTCGGCGTCGGTGACCCGCTGCCGCAGGCACTGAACCTCGGCGAACGCCTGCAGGCGCTCCACTACAACGCGACCGACGAGACCGAAGCCGACGTGATCGGCGGCGACATCGCCGCACGCGCGGGCTTCGATCCGCGCGCGGCGATCACGCTGTGGGACAAGCTCGCGGTCGCGACACGCGGGAACAAGGCAACCGGCTTCATCTATACGCACCCGTACAGCAACGCCCGCCGCCAGGATCTGCTGAACCGCCTGCCGGATCTCATGCCGCTCTACGCGAAGGCGGTGGGCAAGCGCGTCGACACGCTGCCCGACTACGCGGGCATCAGCGCGCAGCGTCGCAAGGTCGTGCGGCGCTGAGCCCCACGCACGGCCGATCGCCATGCAGCGCTACGCATCCACGTCCGCCGCGACCGGCCGGGCTCCGCTTTCGCGCATCCAGCGCACCTCGTCACCCGGGCTGCGGCCGAACAGCCGCTTGAACTCGCGGCTGAACTGCGACGCGCTCGCATAGCCCACACGCGCGGCCGCCGCGCCAGCGCCGACCCCGTCCTGCACCATCATCAGCCGCGCCTGGTGCAGCCGCGCGGCCTTCACGTACTGCATCGGCGACGTCGCCGTCACGTGCTTGAACTGAGCATGGAACACCGCGAGGCTCATCCCGGCCTCGCCCGCGAGCGTCTCGACGTCGAGATCGGCCTTCAGGTCCGCGTGGATGCGCCGCAGCGCCTTCGCAATGCGGCCGAAGTGATGCTGCTGGACGAGCGCCGCGCGGATCGCGTCGCCCCGCTCGCCCGTCAGCACCCGATACGCGATCTCGCGCATGATCGCGGGGCCCAGCACGCGCGTGTCGTGCGGCGACGCGAGCGCTTCGAGCAGCCGCACGACCGCGTCGGCCAGCGGCGCGTCGAGCGGCGTCGAATCCACGCCGACCGGTTCGCCGACGGCCGCGCCGAGCGTCTCGTCGAGCAGGATCGCGAGCTCGGCGATCACCGCGAGATCGACGCGGATCGAGATCGCGAGAAACGGTTCGTCCTGGCTCGCGAAGGTCTCGCATTCGAACGGCAGCGGCACCGACAGCACGAGATACTGCCGCGCGTCGTACATGAACGAGCGCTCGCCGAGATAGCCGAGCTTGCGCCCCTGGCACACGACGACGATGCTCGGTTCGTACAACACGGGCATGCGCGGCCCCGGACGGCTCACGCGGATGAAGCGCACGCCGTCGAGCGCCGCGAACGTTTCGCCCTCGTTCGGCGCGAGGCGCGCATGCAGCTCGACCATGCGGCGCTGCACGCGGTCGCCTGTGTCGACGAAAAGGGGCTCGAAGCTCATCTGCGTGGTCCTGTCCGGCAAGAGAATCCGGCTCGCAATGTAGCACCTTGCAGCCGTTTTGACGGCTGTTGGCACGCAGTTAGAGAGGAATAGGCAAATCTTCCAGACCTTCGTGTATTTCGCCGCGGCGCCGCGCTCCTTACGATGACGTCCTGCCTCGCCGCATCGCCACATGATGCGACGGCAGTTCGTTTCGCCGGATGTTATTCCCGGACAAGGAGCCCCCTGCATGAGCACCACCTACGCTTACGCGGCAACCGATTCGCAGTCGCCGCTCGCCCCGTTCGAATTCCAGCGTCGCGCGCTGCGCGACCTCGACGTCCAGATCGACGTCCTCTACTGCGGCGTCTGCCACTCGGACCTGCACCAGGCCCGCAACGAATGGCGCAACACGATCTATCCGGTCGTGCCGGGCCATGAAATCGTCGGCCGCGTGACCGCGACCGGCCCGCAGGTCTCGCGCTTCAAGGTCGGCGAGCTGGTCGGCGTCGGCTGTCTCGTCGATTCGTGCCGCACCTGCCCGAGCTGCGCCGACGGCCTCGAGCAATATTGCGAAAACGGCTTCGTCGGCACCTACAACGGCCAGGACCGCGTGACGGGCGACATCACGTTCGGCGGCTATTCGACGCAGCTCGTCGTCGACGAGGTGTTCGTGCTGCGCGTGCCCGAGACGCTCGACCCAGCCGGCGCCGCGCCGCTCCTGTGCGCGGGAATCACGACCTACTCGCCGCTGCGGCAGTGGAACGTCGGCCCCGGCAAGAAGGTCGGCATCGTCGGGCTCGGCGGCCTCGGCCACATGGGCGTGAAGCTGGCGCGCGCGATGGGTGCGCACGTCGTGCTGTTCACCACGTCGCCGTCGAAGATCGAGGACGGCAAGCGTGTCGGCGCGCACGAAGTCGTGATTTCGAAGGACGAAGCGCAGATGAACGCGCACCTGAACAGCTTCGACTTCATCCTGAACACGGTCGCCGCGCAGCACGACCTGAACCCGTTCCTGCACCTGCTGAAGCGCGACGGCACGATGACGCTGGTCGGCGCGCCGGAGCACGATCATCCGTCGCCGCAGGTGTTCAACCTGATCTTCAAGCGCCGCCGTCTCGCGGGCTCGCTGATCGGCGGGATCGCGGAAACGCAGGAAATGCTCGACTTCTGCGCGGAGCACGGGATCACGTCGGATATCGAAACGATTCCGATGCAGCAGATCAATGCGGCCTACGAGCGGATGCTGAAGAGCGACGTGAAGTACCGGTTCGTGATCGACATGGCGTCGATCAAGCATTGAGCGCCGCCGGGCGGCACGCACGATCGCCGCCCCTAACGAAACGGGCCGCATGCTCGACATGCGGCCCGTTTCTGCATCCGGCGGCCGGATGATCCGACAGCTACGCGCGCGGCGTGGCGCGGGACGTCACTTGTAGTCGTAGTCCACCGTCAGCGGCGCATGGTCGCTGAACTTGATGTCCTTGAAGATCGACGTGCTTTTCGCGGTGCCGGCCACGCCTGGCGTCGCGATCTGGTAATCGATCCGCCACCCGACGTTCTTCGCATATGCCTGGCCGCGGTTGCTCCACCACGTGTACTGCTCGGCGCGCGGGTCGAGCGTGCGGAACACGTCGACATAGCCGACATCGTCGAACAGCTTCGTGAGCCACTCGCGTTCTTCCGGCAGGCAGCCCGAGTTCTTCTGGTTGCTCTTCCAGTTCTTGATGTCGATTTCCTTGTGGACGATGTTCACGTCGCCGCACAGGATCACTTCGCGCTTCTTCTTCAGCGCGGCGAGGTGCGGCATGAACTCGTCCATGAAGCGGTACTTCGCCTGCTGGCGCTCTTCACCGCTCGAGCCGGACGGCACGTACACCGACACGACCGACAGCTTGCCGTAGCGCGCCTCGACGTAGCGACCTTCGGCATCGAATTCGCTGCTGCCGAAGCCGATAATCACGTCATCCGGCTCGCGGCGGCTGTACACGCCCGCGCCGCTGTAGCCCTTCTTCTCGGCGTGGTGGAAATAACTCTTGAAGCCGTGCGGCTCGACGAATTCGGCCGGCAGGTCGTCGGCCGAGACCTTGATTTCCTGCACGCACACGCAATCGGCGTTCTGTTCGCCGAGCCATTCGAAGAAGCCCTTCTTCGCGGCGGAGCGGATGCCGTTCAGGTTGGCGGTAATCACTCGCATCATGTCGGATTCCGTTCAGTTCGATGTTTTTCAGGGGGCAGCTTAGCGGATCTTCACGCCTTCGAGCTCGGGCTTCGGCGGCGGGAATTCCAGCTTCATGTCGGTCATCGTGCGCAGCAGCAGCTCGGCGATCATCACGTTGCGGTGCGTCTTCGAGTTCGCCGGGATCACGTACCACGGCGCATGCTCGGCGGACGTCGCGGCGAGCGCGTCGCGGTAGGCGCTCTGGTACGCATCCCAGTGCTTGCGCGCGTCGAGATCGGAGATGTCGAACTTCCAGTGCTTGGTCGGATCGTCGATGCGCGCCTGCAGCCGCTCGCGCTGCTCGTCCTTCGAGATGTGCAGGAAGCACTTGACGATCGTCGTGCCGTTCTCGACCAGCATCGTCTCGAAATCGCGGATCTGCCGGTAGCGGCGCTCGCACTCCTTCGCGTCGATCAGGTCGAGCACGCGCGGCACGAGCACGTCTTCATAGTGGCTGCGGTTGAAGATCGCGAGCTCGCCCGCGGCCGGCACCTGCGCATGCACGCGCCACAGGAAGTCGTGCGCGGCCTCGATCGGCGTGGGCGCCTTGAACGACACGACGCGCAGGCCGAGCGGATCGACCTCGCGGAACACCGCGCGCACGGTGCCGTCCTTGCCGCTGGTGTCCATCCCCTGCAGCACCAGCAGCACGCGCTTCTTCTGCTGCGTGTGCAGGCGCTCCTGCTGCACGTCGAGCTCGGTCGACACGGCCGACAGCCGTGCGCGGTCGTCGTCCTTCGAACCGGACGAGAACGGCTTCGCGGCCGGGTCGAACGCATCGAGCTTGAATGCTGCGGCTTCCTTCTCGCGCGTGCTGTACGGCACGCGGAAATCGTCGAGCGACGGTTGTTTCGCCATTCGTTCCTCCGTTGGACGCAATGGTGCATACGATAACGCATCCACCAAACGCAACGGGCCGCCCCGAACTGGTTCGGAGCGGCCCGTCGTCAAGCGCGGTTCAGGCGCGCGGTCATGCTCAGCCGAGCTTCTTCTTCAGCAGTTCGTTGACCTGCTGCGGATTGGCCTTGCCCTTGGTCGCCTTCATCGCCTGGCCGATCAGCGCGTTGAACGCCTTCTCCTTGCCCGCGCGGAATTCCTCGACCGACTTCGCGTTCGCCGCGAGCACCTCGTCGATGATCGCTTCCAGCGCGCCGGTGTCGGAGATCTGCTTCAGCCCCTTCGCGTCGATGATGCGGTCGGCCGCACCTTCGTCGGTCGCCTTCTCGTCCCAGATCGTCGCGAAGATTTCCTTCGCGATCTTGTTCGAGATCGTGCCGTCGGCGATGCGCTGCAGCACGAGCGCGAGCTGCGCGGCCGAGACCGGAATCGCGTCGATCTCGATGCCGTCGCGGTTCAGCTGCGACGACACGTCGCCCATCAGCCAGTTCGCGGCGATCTTCGCATTCGCGGCGCCCGCCTTCGCGACCACGGCTTCGAAATACGCGGCCATCGCCTTGCTCGACGTCAGCACGCCCGCGTCGTACGCGGACACGCCGTACTGCTCGACGAAGCGCTGCTGCATCGCGGCCGGCAGCTCGGGCATCCCGGACTGCACGCGCTCGATCCAGTCCTGGCCGATCACGAGCGGCATCAGGTCCGGGTCGGGGAAGTAGCGGTAGTCGTGCGCATCTTCCTTGCTGCGCATCGACTCAGTCTTGCGCTTGTCCGGATCGTAAAGACGCGTTTCCTGCACGACTTCGCCGCCATCCTCGATCAGTTCGATCTGACGCTGCACTTCGTAGTTGATCGCCTCTTCGAGGAACCGGAACGAGTTCAGGTTCTTGATTTCCGCGCGCGTGCCGAACTTCTCCTGGCCGACCGGGCGCACCGACACGTTCGCGTCGCAGCGGAACGAGCCTTCCTGCATGTTGCCGTCACAGATGCCGAGCCACACGACGAGTGCGTGCAACGCTTTCGCATAGGCCACGGCCTCCGCCGCGCTGCGCATTTCCGGCTCGGTGACGATCTCGAGCAGCGGCGTGCCAGCGCGGTTCAAGTCGATTCCCGTCATCCCTGCATAGTCCTCGTGCAGCGACTTGCCGGCATCCTCCTCGAGGTGCGCGCGGGTCAGGTTGATCGTCTTCTCGTACGCGGCCTTGCCAGCTTTCTCGTTAGCCGGGACCTGGATCGTGAGCGTGCCGCCCTGCACGACCGGAATCTCGTACTGGCTGATCTGATAGCCCTTCGGCAGATCCGGGTAGAAATAATTCTTGCGCGCGAAGATGCTGCGCGGCGCGATGGTCGAGCCGATCGCGAGGCCGAAGCGGATCGCGCGTTCGACCGCGCCGCGGTTCAGCACCGGCAGCACGCCCGGCAGCGCCAGGTCCACCGGGCAGGCCTGCGTGTTCGGCTCGGCGCCGAACTGCGTCGACGCGCCCGAGAAAATCTTCGAGACGGTCGACAGCTGCGCGTGCGTCTCCAGACCGATAACGACTTCCCATTGAGTAGTCATATTCATGCCTCCCGCCGAGCCGCCTCAAGGGAGGCATGCGCCCCCTCGGGGGACAGCGAACAAAGTGAGCGTGGGGGCTCATTCCCCACCCCTGCCGGAACTTGCTTGTGCCAGTCGGTCGCGCGCTGGAACGCGTCGGCGACCTGCAGCATCCGGGCTTCGTTGAAATAGTTGCCGATGATCTGCAGGCCGACCGGGCGCTTCGCGTTCGCGCCCGCGCCGAAGCCGCACGGCACGCTCATGCCGGGCAGGCCGGCCAGGCTCACCGACAGCGTGTAGATATCCGCGAGATACATCTGCACCGGATCGTCGCCCTTCGAGCCGAGATCCCATGCGACCGTCGGCGAAGCCGGGCCCATGATCACGTCGCAGGACTTGAACGCTTCCTGGAAATCGTTCGCGATGATGCGGCGGATCTTCTGCGCCTGCAGGTAGTACGCGTCGTAGTAGCCGTGCGACAGCACGTACGTGCCGACCAGAATCCGGCGCTTCACCTCGGGGCCGAAGCCTTCCGCGCGCGACTTCTTGTACATGTCGAGCAGGTCGCCGTACTGCGCGGCGCGGTGGCCGAAGCGCACGCCGTCGAAACGCGACAGGTTCGACGACGCCTCGGCCGGCGCGATCACGTAGTACACGGGGATCGACAGTTCCGTCTTCGGCAGCGACACGGGCACGAGCGTCGCGCCGAGCGCTTCGTATGCCTTGAGCGCCGCGTCGATCGCCGCGCGCACGTCGTCGGCGAGACCGTCGCCGAAATACTCGTTCGGCAGGCCGATGCGCAGGCCCGCAAGCGGCTTGCCCGCATCGTTGCCGGCCGCCCACGGCTGGCCGAGGTGGCGCGTGAAGTCTTCATCGTCGCGCTCGAGGCTCGTCGAGTCGCGCTCGTCGAAGCCGGCCATCGCGTTCAGCAGCAGCGCGCAGTCGGACGCGCTCTGCGCCATCGGGCCGCCCTGATCGAGCGACGACGCGAACGCGATCATCCCGTAGCGCGACACGCGGCCGTAGGTCGGCTTGATGCCCGTCACGCCCGCGAACGACGCGGGCTGGCGGATCGAGCCGCCGGTGTCGGTGCCGGTCGCGGCCGGCGCGAGGCGCGCGGCGACCGCGGCCGAGCTGCCGCCCGAGCTGCCGCCCGGCACCGCGTTCGTGTCCCACGGGTTCTTCACCGCGCCGAACGCCGAATTCTCGTTCGACGAGCCCATCGCGAACTCGTCCATGTTGGTCTTGCCGAGCGTGACCATGCCGGCCGCCTGCAGGCGGGCGACGACGGTCGCGTCGAACGGGCTTTCATAATTCGCGAGCATCTTCGAGCCGGCGGTCGAGCGCCAGCCGCGCGTGACGAAGACATCCTTGTGCGCGATCGGCAGGCCGGTGAGCGCGCCGCCCGCGCCGCGCGCGAGTTCCGCGTCGGCGGCTTTGGCCTTCGCGAGGGTCAGATCGGCGTCGACGTGGACGAACGCGTTCAGGTCGCGCGCGGCGTCGATCCGTTTCAGGTAGAGCTGCGCGAGCTCGACGGCCGAGCATTCCTTGGCGGCGAGCGCGGCGCGCAGTTCGGTCAGGCTTTTTGCGTGCATTGAGTGGTTTTCCTGGGAATTCTGGGTCGCGCGCGGCGCTGGCCGGCGCGCTTGTCGTCGAATGCTTACTCGATCACCTTCGGCACGAGATAGAGGCCGTCCTGGACGGCCGGCGCCGGACGCTGGTTGTCGTCGCGATTGACAACTTCCGTCACGGCGTCGTCGCGCAGGCGCTGCGCGACTTCCTGGATCTGTTCGATCGGGTGGGCGAGCGGCGCGATGCCGGCGGTGTCGACCGCCTGCATCTGCTCGACGAGGCCGAAGAGTTCATTGAGCTGGCCGAGCATGTGCTCGGCGTCGGCGTCGGCCATTTCGAGTCGCGCCAGGTGCGCGATGCGTTTCACATCGGTCAGGGTCAGGGCCATGCGATCACCGGAAGAACAAGGCTGCGCAGCGCATCGAAAGCAGCACTGCGGCGGGGGGTTGGAGGGTGCGATCCCACCCTCAAAAATCGGGACTGAAGCGGCAAAAATACCGCCCGTTTCGATTCAAATACCGTGAAATTATAAGGTATCATTACGCGTTCGACCCAAACCCGGCAGCCTTTTCCCGCACCGTTTCGCCCCGCTTCGGCAAGCCGTGCGTGCTTCGTGCGATCCCCGGTAGACATCACTCGCAGCTTCGTGCGCCGCGGCGGCCGCTTCCGCCACGCTTCCCGAGGCTGTTATTTTTTCCGCTGCCGCCCTCAGCGTTGCACGCCACGCAGGGCCGGCCCAGAGCGAAACAGGATTCTGAATGTTCGGTTTTTTGCGCAGCTACTTCTCCAACGATCTCGCGATCGACCTCGGCACCGCAAACACCCTGATCTACATGCGCGGCAAGGGCATCGTCCTCGATGAGCCGTCCGTCGTGTCGATCCGCCAGGAAGGCGGCCCCAACGGCAAGAAGACGATCCAGGCCGTCGGCAAGGAAGCCAAGCAGATGCTCGGCAAGGTGCCGGGCAACATCGAGGCGATCCGCCCGATGAAAGACGGCGTGATCGCCGACTTCACCGTCACCGAGCAGATGATCAAGCAGTTCATCAAGACGGCCCACGAGTCGCGCATGTTCTCGCCGTCGCCGCGCATCATCATCTGCGTGCCGTGCGGCTCGACCCAGGTCGAGCGCCGCGCGATCAAGGAAGCCGCGCACGGCGCCGGCGCATCGCAGGTCTACCTGATCGAAGAGCCGATGGCGGCCGCGATCGGCGCAGGCCTGCCGGTGTCGGAAGCCACCGGCTCGATGGTCGTCGACATCGGCGGCGGCACGACGGAAGTCGGCGTGATCTCGCTCGGCGGTATCGTGTACAAGGGTTCGGTGCGCGTCGGCGGCGACAAGTTCGACGAGGCGATCGTCAACTACATCCGCCGCAACTACGGGATGCTGATCGGCGAACAGACCGCCGAAGCGATCAAGAAGGAAATCGGCTCCGCGTTCCCGGGCTCCGAAGTCAAGGAAATGGAAGTGAAGGGCCGCAACCTGTCGGAAGGCATTCCGCGCAGCTTCACGATCTCCAGCAACGAAATCCTCGAAGCGCTGACCGATCCGCTGAACCAGATCGTGTCGTCGGTGAAGATCGCGCTCGAACAGACGCCGCCGGAACTCGGCGCCGACATCGCCGAACGCGGGATGATGCTGACGGGCGGCGGCGCGCTGCTGCGCGACCTCGATCGCCTGCTGGCGGAAGAAACCGGCCTGCCGGTGCTCGTCGCGGAAGATCCACTCACCTGCGTCGTGCGCGGTTCGGGCATGGCGCTCGAGCGCATGGACAAGCTGGGCAGCATCTTCTCGTACGAGTGATCGTCCAGGCAACATGACGCAACCGCGGCGTGGCCGGCTCGCTCGTCTAGAACGAACCGCCGCGCCGTTTGCGCGTCTGAGCATCATTTAACCGATCGTTCGCGCCCGGCGCCGACCATGGAATACAGTCCGCCGCCCCTCTTCAAGCAAGGTCCGCCCGCGCTCGCGCGGCTTATCTTCTTCGTCGCCCTCGCCATCGCGCTCCTCGTATCGGACGCGCGCTTCAGCACGCTCGAAATCGTCCGCGGCGCGCTCGGCACCGTGCTCTATCCGCTGCAGCGCATCGCGCTCGTGCCGCGCGACCTGTTCATGGGCGCGGCCGACATCGCCGTGACCGGCGCGTCGCTGCGCCACGAGAACGACGACCTCCGCAAGCGCAACCTGCAGCTGTCCACGCAGGCCAACCAGGCCGCCGTGCTCGCGCAGGAGAACGCGCACCTGCGCGCGGTGCTCGAGCTGCGCCAGCACATCGCGACGCAATCGACGCCGGCCGAGATCCAGTACGACACGAGCGATCCGTTCACGCAGAAGATCGTGATCGGCCAGGGGTCGCAGCAGGGCATCCAGAACGGCGCGCCCGTCGTCAGCGAGAACGGCGTGGTCGGCCAGGTCACGCGCGTGTTCCCGCTGCAATCCGAAGTCACGCTGGTCACCGACCGCGATCTCGCGATTCCCGTGCAGGTGCTGCGCACCGGCCTGCGCAGCGTGATCTACGGCACGCCGAAGGGCGATTCGCTCGACCTGCGCTTCGTGCCGACGAGTGCGGATCTCGTGGTCGGCGACGAGCTCGTCACGAGCGGCCTCGACGGCGTCTACCCCCCCGGCCTGCCGGTCGCGAAGGTCGTGCGCGTCGACAAGCTCGCCGACACGGCATTCGCGCGCGTGACCTGCGCGCCGATCGCCGCCGTGCGCGGCGCGCGCCAGATGCTCGTGCTGCATTACCAGAACGACATCCCGCCGCGCCCGGCCGAGCCCGATCCGGCCGCCGACAAGAACACGAAGGGCAAGAAGGGCGCGAAAGCCGCCGCCAAGGGCGAGAAGGCCGACAAGGCTGACGCGAATGCGAAGCCGGCCGCCGCGGCCCAGCCCGGCGCGAAGCCTGCGGCACCGGCCGCTCCGGCCAAGCCCGCCGCCGCGCCCGCGAAGCCTGCGGCCGGGCAATCAGGAGCCCAGCGATGAATCGCCCGCAATACATCCTGCAGCCGGTCAACCCGTACTTCATCGTCTTCAGCCTCGCCGCCGCGTTCCTGCTGAACCTGATGCCGTGGGGCCGCCTGCCCGGCGTGCCCGACTTCGTCGCGCTCGTACTGCTGTTCTGGAACATCCACCAGCCGCGCAAGGTCGGGATGGGCGTCGCATTCGCACTCGGCATCCTGATGGACGTGCATGACGCAGGGCTGCTCGGCGAGCACGCGCTCGCCTATACGCTGCTGTCGTACGGCGCGATCACGATCCACCGCCGCGTGCTGTGGATGCCGATCGGCGTGCAGGTGCTGTACGTCACGCCGCTGCTGGTCGTCGCGCAGCTCGTGCCGTTCGTGATCCGCCTCGTGATGGGCGCCGCGTTCCCGGGCTGGCGCTACCTGGTCGACGGCTTCGTCGAGGCCGCGCTGTGGCCGATCGCGAGCCACTTGCTGCTGATGCCGCAACGCCGCCCGGTCGATCCGGACGATACGCGCCCCATCTGAGCCGGACCGACCTTTGAATACCCGCCGCCCCCAAACCCGCCGCGCGCCGCGCTCAGGGGCGGCACCTCGCCCGCCCGCACGCGGGTCAGACCGATCCTAGCCGCATGACCGAATTCAACGACACCCAACAGCAGCTCTCGAAGTTCCGCCTGCGCGTCGCGGCGGCGGGCGTGTTCGTGTTCGTCTGCTTCGGGCTGCTCGCGAGCCGCTTCTTCTACCTGCAGTTGATGCAGCACGGCAAATACGCGCTGCAGGCCGAGGAAAACCGCATCTCCGTCGCGCCGATCGTGCCGAACCGCGGGATCATCACCGACCGCAACGGCGTGATCCTCGCGAAGAACTATTCGGCCTATACGCTCGAGATCACACCGTCGAAGCTCGACGACACGCTCGAGAACACGATCGACAAGCTGTCCGAGATCATCCCGATCGACGCGCGCGATCGCCGCCGCTTCAAGAAGCTGCAGGAAGACTCGAAGAACTTCGAGAGCCTGCCGATCCGTACCCGGCTCACCGACGAGGAAGTCGCGCGCTTCACCGCGCAGCGCTTCCGCTTCCCCGGCGTCGACGTGCGCGCGCGGCTGTTCCGGCAATATCCGCTCGGCACGACGGCCGCGCACGTGATCGGCTACATCGGCCGGATCTCGAAGCGCGACCAGGATCGCATCGACGCGATGAGCGACGACAACGACAGCGATCAGGAAAACTACGATCCGCGCCGCGACGCGAACAACTACAAGGGCACCGACTACATCGGCAAGATCGGCGTCGAGCAGAGCTACGAGACCGAGCTGCACGGGCTGACGGGCTTCGAGGAAGTCGAGGTGACGGCCGGCGGCCGGCCGGTGCGCACGCTGTCGCGCACGCAGGCGACGCCCGGCAACAACCTCGTGCTGTCGCTCGACATCGGGCTGCAGCAGGTCGCCGAGCAGGCGTTCGCCGGCAAGCGCGGCGCGCTGGTCGCGATCGAGCCGAAGACGGGCGACGTGCTCGCGTTCGTGTCGTCGCCGAGCTTCGACCCGAACTCGTTCGTCGACGGCATCGACCAGCAGACCTGGGACGAGCTGAACAACTCGACCGACAAGCCGCTGCTGAACCGCCCGCTGCACGGCACCTACCCGCCCGGCTCGACGTACAAGCCGTTCATGGCGCTCGCCGGCCTGACGCTCGGCAAGCGCACGCCGGGCTGGGGCTTCCAGGATCCCGGCTACTTCACGTTCGGCGGCCACACGTTCCGCAACGACGTGCGCTCGGGCCAGGGCTGGGTCGACATGAACAAGGCGATCATGGTGTCGAACGACACCTACTTCTACATGCTCGCGCGCGATCTCGGCGTGAACGCGATCGCGAACTTCATGAAGCCGTTCGGCTTCGGCCAGATCACCGGGATCGACATCCAGGGCGAGGCGCGCGGGATCCTGCCGTCGACCGACTGGAAGAAGAAGGCGTTCAAGAAGGCCGCGCAGCAGAAGTGGTTCGACGGCGAGACGATCAGCCTCGGGATCGGCCAGGGCTACAACTCGTTCACGATCCTGCAGCTCGCGCACGCAACCGCGACGCTCGCGAACAACGGCGTCGTGATGAAACCCCACCTCGTGAAGGAAATCGAGGATCCGATCACGCGCGGGCGCCGCCTGACCGTGCCGAAGGAAAGCGAAGTGATCCCGCTCAAGCAGGCCGACCTCGACGTCGTGAAGCGCGGGATGGAGAACGTGATCGAGAATCCGTCCGGCACCGCGTACAAGGTGTTCCGCGGCGCGCCGTACCTCGCGGCCGGCAAGACCGGTACCGCGCAGGTGTTCTCGCTGCAAGGCTCCAACTACAAGGGTCACCTGCTCGCCGAGCACCTGCGCGACCACGCGCTGTTCATCGCGTACGCGCCGGTCGACCATCCGCAGATCGCCGTCGCGCTGGTCGTCGAGAACGGCGGCTGGGGGGCGCAGGCCGCCGGCCCGATCGCGCGCCGCGTGCTCGACTTCTACCTCGTCGACCGCCAGAACCCGAAGAACGAAGCAGCGGCCGTGGCGGCTGCGGCTTCGGCGACCGAACCCATCAACGCGCCGGTGATCGGCGACACGAACAAGCCCGCCGCCGTCGCGGCCGGCTTCACCGCGCTGCCGCAGCCGGTCGTGCCGACCGCGGCCAGCGCGGCGGAAGCGGCATCGGCGGCAGCCGCCTCCGAAGCGTCGGCTGCCGCCGGCGCGAGCGCCGCCCCGCCGGCCAGCACCGCTGCGCCGATGGCCGCGAGCCTGCCGCCGATCCGGCGCCCGCACCGGCCACGCCGGCCCGCCAGCGACGCGCAGCCGCTCGTCGCCACGCCGCGCGACGACAATCACCGTGCAACGGCCCCCGCGAAGGCGGCGGACGCCGGCACCGCTCATTAACGGAGAAAGGCATGCAATTCGACAAGCGCGCCTGGCTCGACAAGATCAAGCAGATGTTCGCGGGCTTCGACCGCCCGCTCGCCCTCATCGTGTTCCTGCTGCTGTGCGTCGGCATCGTCACGCTGTACAGCGCGGCGATCGACATGCCGGGCCGTGTCGAGGACCAGTTGCGCAACATCCTGCTGACGTTCGTGCTGATGTGGGTGATCGCCAACATCCCGCCAACGACGCTGATGCGCTTCGCGGTCCCGCTCTACACGTTCGGGGTCGCGCTATTGGTTGCGGTCGCGCTGTTCGGGATGACCAAGAAGGGCGCGAAGCGCTGGCTGAACGTCGGCGTCGTGATCCAGCCGTCGGAAATCCTCAAGATCGCGACACCGCTGATGCTCGCGTGGTACTACCAGCGCCGTGAAGGCGGGCTGCGCTGGTACGACTTCGTCGCCGCATTCGGGATCCTGCTGGTGCCGGTCGGGCTGATCGCGAAGCAGCCCGACCTCGGCACGGGCCTGCTCGTGTTCGCGGCCGGCTTCTTCGTGATCTACCTCGCCGGCCTGTCGTTCAAGCTGATCGTGCCGGTGCTCGTCGCGGGCGTGATCGCGGTCGGCTCGATCGCCGTGTTCGAAGAGCGCATCTGCCAGCCCGAAGTGCAGTGGCCGCTGATGCACGATTACCAGAAGCACCGCGTGTGTACGCTGCTCGACCCGACTTCCGACCCGCTCGGCAAGGGCTTCCACACGATCCAGGCCGTGATCGCGATCGGCTCGGGCGGCGTGCTCGGCAAGGGTTACCTGAAAGGCACGCAGGCGCACCTCGAATTCATTCCCGAAAAGCACACCGACTTCATCTTCGCGGTGTTCTCGGAGGAGTGGGGGCTCGTCGGCGGGCTCGTGCTGCTGACGCTGTACATGGCGCTGATCGCGCGCGGGCTCTATATCGCCGCGCAGGGCGCGACACTGTTCGGCCGCCTGCTCGCGGGCTCGCTCACGCTCGCGTTCTTCGTCTATGCGTTCGTCAACATCGGAATGGTGAGCGGCGTGCTGCCGGTCGTCGGCGTGCCGCTGCCGTTCATGAGTTACGGCGGCACCGCGCTCACGACGCTCGGCATCGCGATCGGGATGATCATGAGCGTCGGGCGGCAGCGGCGGTTGATGAAGAGTTGACCGCGCGACACGCACCGCACAAAGCAAAACAGCGCCTCGGCGCCGTTTTTTTTCGACCGTGCAGAGCGAACACGGCCGCACTTCGCCGCGCCGCCCCCGCTCACGGCGACGGAGCGTGCGCCTCGCCCGGCCCCGCGCCGGCACCCGATGCCGGCCCCTGCGCCTTCAGCCGCGCGCTCAGCTCCTTGAATTTCAGCCCGGCCGTCTCGTCGCCCTGCGCGGCCGCCGCCGCGTAATACGCCCGCGCGATGTTGAGGTTCTGCTCGACGCCGTCGCCGCCGCGCTCGTAGAACGACGCGGTCACGTACTGCGCGGTCGGCTCGCCGGCGTCGGCGGCCTGCTTGTACCACGTGAACGCCTGCCGGTTGTCGCGCGGCGTGCCGCGCCCGTCGAGGAACTGGTTCGCGAGCGACAGCTCGGCCTGCACATGCCCCTGCTTCGCCGCCCGCAGGAACCAGCGGTGCGCTTCGGCCGGATCGCGCGTGACGAACTCGCCGTCGTCGAACATCCGGCCGTACACGTACTGCGCATGCGACATGTTCGCGTCGGCCGCGCGCTTCAGCCAGCGCAGCCCTTCGTCGACGTTCGCGGTCACGCCTTCGCCCGTCAGCAGCATCATCGCGTAGTTGAATTGGGCGAGACGGTCGCCACGCTCGGCCGCGTCGTGGAACTGCACCAGCGCCGCACGATAGTCGCCGGCGTTGTAGTCGGCGACCGCCGATTGCGTCTCGTGCGACGGATCGGGCTTCGCTTGCGGCGCGCCCTGTGCGGCCGCCGCGATACACACGACCCACAGGCCGAGCAGCGCGCCGACCTGCCCGCGCCTCCCGATCACACCCTGCGCGCGCCCGCGGCACGCGCCATCGCCACCGTTCATGACCGTACCTCCTGCAGCGCCTGCCGCGTTGCGCGCAACAGCCAGCTTACGTCGGCCGACAGCGTGATCATCCGGTAGCCGGCGTCGCGATACTGGCGCGCGACCGCCGTATCGCCCGCGAAGATGCCGACCGCGACGCCGGCCTGCCGGCCGGCCGCGAGCACGCGCGCCATCGCGGTTTCGACGTCCGGGTGACGGATGTCGCCAAGGTGTCCGAGGCTTGCCGCGAGGTCCGCCGGACCGACGAACAGGCAATCGACGCCGGGCAGCGCCGCAATCCGCTCGACTTCATCGACGCCGCGCGCCGATTCGATCTGCACGATCACCGCGACCTGCGCGTTCGCCGTCTGCACGTAATCGCGGCGCATGCCGAACGCCGCCGCGCGCACCATGCCCGCGACGCCGCGCAGCCCGTCCGGCGAATCGCGCGACGGATAGCGCGTCAGCCGCACCGCATGCGCGGCATCGTCCGGTGTCTCGATACCTGGAAACATCAGCGTGCGTGCGCCCGCATCGAGCGCGCGCTTCACGAGCCACGGCTCGCGCGCCGGCACACGCACGACGGGCTCGCTCGGCAGATGGGCGGCGGCGATCGCGCGCAACTGCGATGCAACATCGCGGCTGTCGTTCGGCGCGTGCTCCATGTCGATGCAGAGCCAGTCGTAGCCGGCATGCGCGAGCGCTTCCGCGGCCGAGTCGCTGCCGAGCGACAGCCACAGGCCGTACAGCGGCTCGTCGCCGTCGCGCAGGCGTTGTTTGAGGGAATTGGTGAGCGTGCTCATCGATACGGCCTCCAGGACGGAACGGCAATCGAACGGGACAAGCAACGGGCAAAGCGGAGCGCCGCACGCCGAGCAGCAATGCACGGCGGCGCCAGGACCGGGCCCCGGAACGTTGGTCGGGCGTAGGCGGCCGATCTGACAGCGCCGGCCGCACGATCGCGCACGGCAGCGTTTTCGGCGCCACGCAACGATCATAGCGCGGCGTCACGCGGAATGTGGGAACGGACGGGAAGCGAGGCGGGACAAGGCCGCGAGGTGCGGCGCCAGGCAGCCCGCGCCGGCTGGCGGGGCTGCCGTGAAGGCAGGATCAGCGGCCGGACTGGCGCTCGACGTCGGCCCAGCAGTTCGGCGTTTCGTACAGGCGCACGCGCTCGAGCCGCAGGTTCACGCCGTAGTGCGCGTCGTAGACGTTCGCGAGAATGTCGAACGCGATCGCCGCGAGATTCTCGACGGTCGGGATCCGGTCGATCACGACGGTCTTGTGGTCGGCCATCTGCTCGAGGAACGAGCGCACGACCTCATCGCGCGCGTAGACCAGGAACGCGTGGTCCCACTTGCCGACCAGGTGCTCCATCGCGAGCGCCTTCACGTCGGCGAAATCCATCACCATGCCGCGGTCGGGCGCCCCCTCGGTATCGACGAGATCGCCGCGCAGCGTGACTTCGAGCACGTAGCGATGACCATGCAGGTTCCGGCACTGGCTGCGGTGATCGGGAATGCGGTGGCCCGCGTCGAATTCGAGTTTTCGGGTAATCAGCACGATGTCAAAAGCCGGAGCTCAGGGAATGTTCAGATATTTGTGGGTCTGCATCGACAACCGCCACTGCGGATGACGCTTGCACCAGTCGATCGCGAGCTTCGTATTGAGGTCGCGCGACGGGCCGTCCATCGGCTGGACGAGGAAATACGCGAAGTCGAGCTTCGCGTAGTCGGCCAGCCGCTGGTTGTCCTGCGGGATCACGACCTTCAGCTCGTCGCCCTTCGTGACGACGAGCGGCGCGTCGGCCTTCGGGCTCACGCAGATCCAGTCGATCGATTCGAGCACCGGCAGCGAGCCGTTGGTCTCGATCGCGATCTCGAAGCCGGCCGCGTGCAGCGCATCGACGAGCGCCTGGTCGAGCTGCAGCATCGGTTCACCGCCCGTGCAGACGACGAAGCGGTGCGCCTCGCCCTCCGGCCACAGGCCGGCGATCGTCGCGACGAGCGCTTCGGCGTCCTTGAACTTGCCGCCGTTCTCGCCGTCGGTGCCGACGAAGTCGGTATCGCAGAAGCGGCACACGGCCTCCGCACGATCCTCTTCGCGGCCCGACCACAGGTTGCAGCCGGCGAACCGGCAGAACACGGCCGGCCGGCCCGCGTTCGCGCCCTCGCCCTGCAACGTGTAGAAAATTTCCTTGACCGCGTAAGTCATCGTCCTTGGTCCGGCTCGCGCCGCTCGTTGTCGATCAGAATCCGTTATCCATCCAGCGCTGCCGGCGCACCCGCGTCACAGCGGCGCTTCGGTCACCCGCTCGCCCTTCAGGTAGGCCTCGTAGCCGCGCTTGCGCAGCTTGCAGGCCGGACATTCGCCGCAGCCGAAGCCCCAGTCGTGCAGTTCCGCGCGCTCGCCCACGTAGCACGTGTGCGTCTCGACGCGGATCAGTTCGACGAGCGCCTCGCCGCCGAGCTGCTCGGCGAGCTGCCACGTTTGTGCCTTGTCGAGCCACATCAGCGGCGTCTCGAGCACGATGCGCGTGTCCATCCCGAGGTTCAGCGCGACCTGCAGCGCCTTCATCGTGTCGTCGCGGCAGTCGGGATAGCCCGAGAAATCCGTCTCGCACATCCCGCCGACCAGCACGCGCAGCCCGCGGCGGTAGGCGATCGCCGCGGCGATCGTCATGAACATCAGGTTGCGGCCCGGCACGAACGTGTTCGGCAGGCCGTTCGCCGCCGTCTCGATCTCGATCGTGCGCGTCATCGCGGTATCGCTGATCGCGCCGAGCACCGACAGGTCGATCATGTGATCGTCGCCGAGCCGGTCCGACCATGCGGGAAACTTGCGCTTCAGCGCCTCGCGCACGCCTTCGCGACATTCGAGCTCGACGCGGTGGCGCTGGCCGTAATCGAAGCCGAGCGTCTCGACCGTCTGGTAGCGTTCGAGGGCCCATGCCACGCACGTGGCCGAATCCTGCCCGCCGGAAAACAACACGAGCGCGCCGTCTTTAGCGTCTGTCCGAATCACCGTGATACTCCGTGAATGTGTAGGCTCGCGTCGCGCTGCGCCCCGGGGCCGGCTGCCGCCGGACGGCCCGACGCGTGCCGGCCTAAGCCGGCTCGACCAGTATAGGCAGCGCAATCGGCCGCGAACGCGGCGGAGCGCTTATACCGCCCATCGCGCGGCATCGTTGCCGCGCGCCACGGCGGCGCCACGCTGGCAGCCTGCCGTGCGCATGAAGCGATGCGCTAAGTTATTGAGCGGACAAGGATTTTATCATGCCCTCACGAATACTGCCGGGCACGCCACGCCACCGCCCTCATCACGCAAACCCCACCACAAACGAAAAACCCCAAGAACCTTCCGATTCTTGGGGTTTTAATTCTGGTGGCCTGGGACGGAATCGAACCATCGACACGCGGATTTTCAATCCGCTGCTCTACCAACTGAGCTACCGGGCCAACGAAGAAGAGAAAGTATATCGGCCCTTCTTCACTTGAGCAAGTACTTTCGCAAAATATTTTATGCGGCGCCTTCGGACGGCTTCTTGCCGAGCTCGACGCCGAGCTGCTTGAGCTTGCGATACAGGTGCGTGCGCTCGAGGCCCGTCTTCTCCGCGACGCGCGTCATGCTGCCGTTTTCGCGCGCGAGGTGATATTCGAAGTACGCGCGCTCGAACGCATCGCGCGCTTCGCGCAACGGGATGTCGAACGGAATCGCGGCCGTCTGGCCTGCGACGCCGAGTGCCGAAGCCATGTCGTCGCCGAGCGTCGGCAGCGCAGCCGCGGACGCAACCGCCGCGGGCCCCGCTGCCTGCCCCGCACCGGCCCTCGCCGCCGCGTTCGCGGACACCGGCGCCGCGCCGCGTGCGAGACCGTGCTCGACGGACTTCAGCAGCTTCTGCAGCGCGATGGGCTTCTCGAGGAAATCGAGCGCACCGATCTTCGTCGCCTCGACGGCCGTATCGATCGTCGCGTGCCCGGACATCATGATCACGGGCATCGTCAGCAGCCCCTGCGCTGCCCACTCCTTGAGCAACGTCACACCGTCGGTATCGGGCATCCAGATATCGAGCAGCACGAGATCGGGCGCCTGATTCAACCGGTATTCCCGCGCGGCCTGCGCGTTCTCCGCCGCCTCGACGACATGTCCTTCGTCGCTGAGGATCTCCGAGAGCAATTCCCGGATGCCCATTTCATCATCTACCACCAGGATGGTTGCCATTTACGCTGCCTTTGTCTGCTCACTTGCTTTTGTCTTGGCGGGTGCCGTCCCGTCCTGCACGCCTGATTCGGCGTCTGGCGCATCGCTCGCCATCTGCAGGAACAGGATCGACACCTGCGCACCCTCGACGGTCTCGCCGTGCATGCGATTGCGCAGATCGATCCGCGCACCGTGCTCATCGACGATTTTCTTGACCATGGCCAACCCCAGACCCGTGCCCTTCGCCTTCGTCGTCACATAAGGCTCGAACGCGCGGGTCAGGATGCGCGCCGGAAAACCGGGCCCGTTGTCGGACACGGTAAGACGTACCGCGACGCGCGTTTTACCCTCGGCGTCGGGATCGCCATATTCTACTGTCTTGGTTTCAATCAACACACGCGGATGCGCCGACTCCGCGACCGAATCCTGCGCATTCTGCAGCAGGTTGTGAATCACCTGGCGCAGTTGCGTCGCGTCACCGCGTATTACCGGCAGCGACGGCGCGAGCTCGGCGACGATCGCGCTCTTGCCTTCGCCCACACCGTACAGCCCGAGCACCTCGCTCGCCAGTTCGTTCAGCTGCAGATTCGCGAGCACCGCCGGCGGCGTCCGCGCATATTCGCGGAAATCGTCGACCATCCGCTTCATCGCGGCCACCTGGTTGACGATCATCGTCGCGCCGCGCTTGAGCACATCGGCGTCGGACGGTGCGAGCTTGTCCGACAGCTTCATCTGCAGCCGCTCCGCCGACAGCTGAATCGGCGTCAGCGGATTCTTGATCTCGTGCGCGAGCCGGCGCGCGACCTCGCCCCACGCGACCGAACGCTGCGCGGAAATCACATCGGAGATGTCGTCGAACACGACGACGTAACCGGACGTCTGCGGATCGTCGGCCTGCCCCTCGACCGTCGACACGAGGCGCGTGCCGCGCACGAGCAGCGTCAGCGGATCGGCTTCGCCGGGCAGCTCGATCGCGAACTGCTGCTGCCAGTGGCCGCCGTCGCCGCTGGCGCCGTCGGACGCCGCCTCGCGATCGGCGAACGCCTTGCGCACCATCGCGCCGAACCCGGCGGCCACGCCGATCCGGTCGAGCGTCGTGCCGATCAGCGCGTTGAACGGCTGCCGGAAGATCCGCTCGGCGCCGCGATTGGCCGTCGTCAGCCGGAACTGGCGGTCGAGCACGAACACGCCGGCCGTCAGGTTCGCGAGGATGCTCTCGAGATACGTCTTCGAATGCTCGAGCGCGACCCGGTTCTTCTCGACCGCGAGCCGCGCCTCGGACAACTGGCGCGTCATCGCGTTGAACGACTGCGTGAGGAAGCCGAGCTCGTCGCGCGTCTTGATCTCGCGCTTCGGCGTGTAGTCGCCTTCCGTGATCTCCTTGGTGCCCTGCGCGAGCAGGAACAGCGGCCGCGCGAGCTGCTGGCCGAGCGCGAGCGCGAGCATCATCGCAATGAAGGTCGCGAGGAACAGTGCAAGCGTCAGCGTGCCGATGTACATCTTGCGCAGCCCCGTGCGGCCGAGCGACTTTTCCTGGTACTCGCGATACGCGCGCTGCACGGCATCCGCGTTGTGGGCAAGCGTGGGCGGCACCGGCTGCGTGAGCTGCAGGAAGCGCTCGGCCGGCTGCAGCAGCGACGTCGATGCATCGGGAATCGGCCGCACGACGCGCAACCGCAGCGCACCCTTCGCGCCGTGCGCGCGCGGGTCGCCGTCGACTTCACCCTCGATCGCCGCGTACGCGCCGTGTTCGCGCGCCTGGTTCAGCATCAGCGGCGTCGGCAGGTCGTCCGGAATCAGCGCGGCGAAATTGCCCGACGCCTGCGCAACGATGTGCAGGTCGGGGGCCGCCCCCGAGCCGCCGCGACTCGGCTCGACGATCGTCGCGTCCTGCACGCCGAACTGGTCGCGCATCCGCAGCAGCGTGAGCGTCGTGCCGTTGGTGTTCGCATCGACGCTCGCAAGCTGGTCGGACATCAGCCGCGCCTTCGTCTGCAGATCGGACAGCGAAGCATCGAGCATCCCGCGGCCGAGGTTCAGGCCGGCCGTCAGCGCCGTCTCGACGTTCACGTCGAACCACGACTCGATGCTGCGCGACACGAACTGGTACGACACGATGTAGATGATCCCGCCAGGCACCACGCCGACGAGCGCGAAGAACACCGCGAGCTTCGCGAGCAGCCGCGTGCCGAACTTGCCCTTCCTCAGGCGCACGACGATCATCCCGATCAGCCCGAGCACCACGAGCAGGAACACGAGCGCGACGACGATGTTCGTCGCGTACAGCCACGAGTAGTAGCGGTCGAAGAATTCGGTATTCGCGCTCGCGGCCGCGAGCAGCACGAGCAGCAACAGCGCGGTGAGCGCGACGGTCGAGACGATCACGCGAACGAGGAAGCTCTTCCCGCTGGCCGCGCGGCGCACTTTATTTAGCACGTTCGGTCACCGTGAAGTTGAAGCGCTTCCAGTCCGACCCGAGCGTCCAGTCGCGGTTGTTCACGGCATCGACCTGGAACGGCTTCGGCATCAGCGCCGTATCGAGCTGCATCCGCACCGATGCCGTGTAGGTTTCACCGGCGCGCACCTGGTTGCGGTCGATCACGTGCCAGGACGTGATGTGCCTGACGACCGCGAGCGCGTCCTTCAGTGACGGGAAGCCGAGCTGCAGGCCGCCCGTCGACACGCGATACTCGCGCGTGAGCGGCTGGAACGACAGGCGGATCGTCTGCGTCACCGCCACCGGCTGCTCGTCGAACCAGTACCAGCGCGCACGGCTCAACTCGAAGTCGGTCGTGAAATAAAGCGGAATGCCTTTGTTGACGGCATCCTCGAGGCTCGGGTTCAGTTCGAATTCGAAGCGGGCGTCGAGGGCCCAGCCGCTTCCGTCGGACTGGAGCGACGCGCGCTGCACGGCGATCGACTCGGCATGCGCCGGCCGGACGACGGCCAGGCACAGCGTCAGCGCGACCATCAGGGCGGCCGCGAGCCGAAGTGGAAAAAGGTGTTTGATCGTCACCGTTTCTGAAACCGCGCGTAGAAAAATCCGTCGTGATCGGTGTTCTGGTCGAGCGCGCCGGCGGCCGCCCCTCCCTGCACTCCGCCCGGCAGCAGCTGGCCGGGGGCGTCCAATCGTACCGCATCTTCACAGGCCGCTTCAAACCAGCGGGCCTGCAATTCGCCTTCTTCGGGGAAGACTGAACAGGTCACGTAAAGCAGTTCGCCGCCCGGCTTCACGAGCGGCCACAACGCCGACAGGATGCGGCGCTGTTCCGCGACGAGCGCCGGGATGTCAGCCTCGCGGCGCAGCCAGCGAATGTCGGGGTGCCGACGCACGATGCCGGACGCCGAGCATGGCACATCGGCGAGGATGCGGTCGAACGGGCGCCCGTCGTACCACGCGCCGGGTGCGCCCGCATCGCCGACACGCACGTCCGCTTTGAGCGACAGCCGCACGAGGTTCTCGCCGATCCGTGCCGCGCGCGTGGCATCGCTTTCCAGCGCGACGACTTCCGCATCGGCCAGTTCGAGAATATGGCCGGTCTTGCCGCCGGGCGCCGCGCATGCGTCGAGCACACGCATGCCGTCGCGCGCACCGAGCCATTCGGCTGCGAGCTGCGCGCCGGCGTCCTGCACGGACACGACGCCGTCGGCAAACCCCGGAATGCGATCGACCGGTCGCGCCGACGCGAGCCGCACCGCATGCCGGCCGATCGCGGTCGCTTCGATCCCGTTGGCGCGCAGCGTATCGAGATACGCGTCGACGCTCGCGCGGCGCGCGTTCACGCGCAGCGTCAGCGGCCCCTGCTGCTCGCCGGCCGCAAGGATCGCCTGCCATGCATCGGGCCATGCGCGCTTCACCGAATCGACCCACCACGCGCGGTAGTTCCAGCGCGCGACGACATCGTCCTGCAGCGCCGTGACGAGCGCGTCGCGCTCACGCAGGAAACGGCGCAGCACCGCGTTGACCATCCCCTTCGCGAACGCGCATTCGCGGCGGGCACCGATCACGGTCACGGCCTGGTCGACCACCGTGAACGCCGGATACGCGGCCTCGTCCGCCGGGTCGAACAGCAGCGCCAACGCGCCGGCGAGCACCGCGTGAACGTGTGCGGGCGGCGCCTTGCTGATGAGCCGGCCGATCAGCCAATCCGCACTGCCGAGGCGGCGCATCGTCCGGTATGCGACGTCCTGCGTCGCCCCGCGCGCGAGTGCCTGCGCATCGGACGGCATCTGCGCAAATACCGCCGAGAGTGCCGCCGGCAGCGCGGTGCCGCGCCGCACCGCATCGACCGCCTGCGCGGCCGCATCGAGGGCGAAGCCGAGCGAATCAGGCGCGAGATGCAGCGCGGACAGGCGCGCCGGGCGGCCGGAAGAAGACGGAGCAGTAGAACGGGTTCGTGTCATCGGAGCAAATTCGGCAAACAAGCGCGGCAAACGGCGGGATCGCGAGCCCTGCGATCCCAAACCGGGCATTGTAGCGTGCGACGCTGCAGGCCCTTTGGCCCCTTTACCGCACGCACAAATGAAACACCCCGCAGCGCGAGGCGTGCGGGGTGGTGTGGCGGCCCCCGCGCGGCAACTGCCGCACGGTGTGCCGTGGCTTAGTCGAAGCGGCCGGTACGCGCCATCTCCATCAGGCGCGCGATGCGCTCCTCGGTGGCCGGGTGCGTCGAGAACAGATTCTGCAGGCCGCCGCCGTGCAGCGGATTCATGATCATCATCTGCGCGGTGGCCGGATGCTGCTCGGCGGCCTGGAACGGGATGCCCGCCGCATAGCGATGGATCTTGTCGAGCGCAGTCGCGAGCGACTGCGGATCACCGGAAATCTGCGCGCCGCCGCGATCGGCCTCGAACTCGCGTGCCCGCGAAATCGCCATCTGGATCAGCGCGCCGGCGATCGGCGCGAGCAATGCAACCGCGATACCCGCGATCGGGTTGGCCGGCCGGCCATTCTCGTCGCGCCCACCGAAAAACATCGCGAAGTTCGCGATTGCCGAGATCGCGCCCGCCATCGTCGCGGTGATCGTCGAGATCAGGATGTCGCGATGCTTCACGTGTGCGAGCTCGTGCGCCATCACCCCGCGCATCTCGCGCTCCGACAGCACGCGCAGGATGCCCGTCGTCGCGGCGACTGCCGCGTGCTCGGGGTTGCGGCCCGTCGCGAACGCGTTCGGCGCATCCTCGTTGATCAGGTAGACGCGCGGCATCGGCAGGTTCGCGCGCGTGGCCAGCTCGCGCACCATCCGGTAAAACTGCGGCGCCGTGTTCTCGTCGACTTCCTGCGCGTTGTACATGCGCAGCACCATCTTGTCCGAGAACCAGTAAGAGAAGAAATTCATGCCGAGCGCGAACAGCAGCGCGATCGTCATGCCCCGCGAGCCGCCGATCATCCCGCCGATCACGATGAACAGGGCCGTGATCGCGGCCATCAGCATCGCCGTTTTGACCCAATTGAACATACCCACTCCTTATCCGTCAGGGGACCCGCCGCGCATCAAAGGGCGCGACGGAAAATTGTAAGCGATTTGTTAGATAAGGTCTTGCCGGAAAAATTCAACCTCAGCGTTGCGATGTTGCAAGACGAAGGCCGAGGCCGACGAAAGCGCTGCCGACCGTGCGGTCGAGCCACTTCTTGACGCCCGGCTTGCCGGAGAAGCGCTCCGTGACACCGCCCGCGACCCACGCGACAAGACTGGTCCAGACCGTGCTCATCGCGACGAACACGCCGCCGAGGGTCAGAAACGCCAATGCCTTGTGCGGGCTGTCGGCCGACACGAACTGCGGAAAGAACGACACGAAGAACAGCACGACCTTCGGGTTCAGCACGTTGGTCCAGAAGCCCTGCATGAACAGCTGGCGCAGCGGCTTCGCGGCCTGGGCGGAGGTGGCCGCCTTGCCCAACGGCTCGGCCGCCTGCTTCGCGATGAGCATTCTCACGCCGAGGTAGATCAGGTAGGCGGCGCCAACCAGCTTGATTACCGTGAATGCGGCAGCCGACGCCGCGAGCAGCG
This sequence comes from Burkholderia sp. BCC0405, assembly GCF_902833075.1. Lineage (NCBI taxonomy): Bacteria > Pseudomonadati > Pseudomonadota > Betaproteobacteria > Burkholderiales > Burkholderiaceae > Burkholderia > Burkholderia sp. BCC0405. The sequence goes on along the minus strand of NZ_CADFEO010000003.1, from coordinate 62,230 downwards.
CGGTCAGGCCGAATGCGCAGGCGAGCGCGTGAACGCAGCAGCCGGCCGAAATGCCGAACGCCGACATCAGCCCCGCGCCGCGGCCCTGCGCGACGCTGCGGCCGACAATATAGGCCGTATCGGGGCCTGGCGTGACGTTCAGCAGGAAGACTGCCAGCACGAAGAAGCCGAAATGGGTGATGCCGAACATGAAAACCTCGAAACCGGAGAGCGCAAGGAAATTCTACGCGCGCCTGCCGCGCCGCGCGACTCGGCCATCCGGCCGATTGCGCACGCGCGGCAGGCCGTGTCGAATGACGGTCGGGCCGCTTCAGGCAACGTCAGCGAGCGCGAAACGCTGGCCTGCGGCGAGCGGCGAGCCGGCCAGGAATTCGCGCGCGGGCAGCCGCTTGCCGCCCGGCTTCTGCAACTGCGTGACGCGCAGCGCCCCGCTGCCGCACGCGATGACCACGCCTTCCGGCGCGGCTTCGACGATCGTGCCGGGCGCCGCATCGCCGCGCGCCGCCACGGGCTCGGCCGCCCACAGCTTGATCGCTGCGCCGTCGAGCGTCGCGACGCCGCCCGGGAACGGATCGAACGCACGCACCTGGCGCGCGAGCACGTCGGCCGGCTTGCGCCAATCGAGCGCCGCTTCGTGCTTGCCGATCTTTTCCGCATAGGTCACGCCGTCGGCCGGTTGCGGCGTCGCCGGCAGCACGCCGTCGCGCTCGAGCTGCACGAGCGCGTCGACGATCAGTCGCGCGCCTTCGGCGGCGAGCCGGTCGTGCAGCGTCGCGGTCGTCTCGTCGGGGGCGATCGCGATGCGCGCTTCCTCGATCATCGCGCCGGTGTCGAGGCCGATGTCCATCTGCATCAGCGTCACGCCCGTCTCGGCGTCGCCGGCCTCGATCGCGCGGTGGATCGGCGCGGCACCGCGCCAGCGTGGCAGCAGCGACGCGTGAATGTTGATGCAGCCGTGGCGCGGAATGTCGAGCACTTCCTGCGGCAGCAGCAGGCCGTATGCGGCGACCACCATCACGTCATGCGGGGTCGAGCGCAGCAGCTCGATCGCGTCGGCCGCCTCGGCCGGGTACTTGCCCGCGCGGCGCAGCGACGGCGGTTGCGCGACGGGCATCCCGTGCTCGACGGCGTAGCGCTTCACCGCGCTCGCCTGCAGTTTCATCCCGCGCCCGGCAGGGCGATCGGGCTGGGTGAGCACGAGCGGCACCGGAAAACCGGCCTCGTGGATCGCGGCAAGGGCAGCCGCGGCGAATTCCGGCGTGCCGGCAAAAACTACGCGCAACGTATGGGTCATGACAGCGTTCGGGTTCGAGCTGGGCGAACGCGCGTTACATCGCGCGTTCGAGTTTCTTCATTTTCGTCTTGATGCGCGTCTGCTTGAGCGGCGACAGGTATTCGACGAACACGCGCCCCATCAGGTGATCCATCTCGTGCTGGACGCACACGGCCAGCAGGCCCTCGCAGTCGAGTTCGAAGGTCTCGCCCTGCTCGTTGAGCGCGCGCACGCGCACGTGATCAGGACGCTCGACTTCATCGTAGATGCCGGGCACCGACAGGCAGCCCTCTTCATAGATCTGCTTCGCGTCGCTCGACCACACGATCTCGGGATTGATGAACGCGCGCAGCTCGTTCTTCTCCTCGGAGATGTCGATCACGATCACGCGCTCGTGCACGTCGACCTGCGTGGCCGCAAGGCCGATGCCCGGCGCCGCATACATGGTCTCGGCCATGTCGGCGACGAGCTTGCGGATCCGGTCGTCGACCTTGTCGACGGGCTTCGCGACCTTGTGCAGCCGCTTGTCGGGGTAATGAAGAATATTGAGTAAAGCCATGGCGTTCGGTATTCGGTGGAGCGGCGTGCCGCATCGGCCATCCGGCCAGCTGGCGCTGCCGTCGGGATGCAATGAAGATGAGGCGGACGCGCGGCGAATCAATGCCGCGGATCATGCCTCCTGCAATTGGCCGGGCGCCTGCGCGCGCGGCCCTGTCGAGTATTTCGGATGATGAAAATTTTATCATGGCGCCACGCGGTTCGCTGGCCGCCGCATTCGAGGGGCGCCTCATGTCGCCGCAAGCGCTGACCACCTCCGCCGTGCGCGCGTGGCTGCAGCTCGCGCATGCGCCCGGCCTCGCCCCCGCCGTACTGCAGGCGCTGCTCGATGCGTTCGGCTCGCCGGACGCGCTGCTGCGTGCGTCCGACCACGCCATCGCCGCCGTCACCAGCGCCGCCGCCGCCCTGGCCGTGCGCGCGAGCGAGCGCGACGATCTCGACGCGCGCACCGACGCCGCGCTCGCGTGGCTCGATGCGCCGGGCAATGCGCTCGTCACGCTGAACGATCCGGCCTACCCGCCGCGGCTGCGCGACCTGCACGATCCGCCGCTGCTGCTATATGTAAAGGGCCGGCTCGACCTGCTGCACGCGCGCAGTCTCGCCGTGGTCGGCAGCCGTCACGCAACGCCGCAAGGTCTCGCCGACGCGACGCGCTTCGCACGCGAACTGTCCGACGCCGGGCTTCCGATCGTGTCGGGCCTCGCGCTCGGGATCGACGGCGCCGCGCATCGTGGCGGGCTCGACGGCCGGTCGGGCACGGTCGCGGTGATCGCGACCGGCGCCGATCTCGTCTATCCGGCGCGGCACCGCGCGCTCGCCCACAAGATCGCCGCGCACGGCGCGATCGTGTCGGAATGGCCGCTCGGCACGCCTGCCCGCGCCGCACATTTCCCGCAGCGCAACCGGCTGATCGCCGCGCTCGCGATCGGCGCACTCGTCGTCGAGGCCGCGCCGCGCTCGGGCTCGCTGATCACCGCGCGGCTCGCAAATGAACTGGGGCGCGATGTGTTCGCGATGCCGGGCTCGATCCATGCGCCGCTCGCGCAAGGCTGTCACGCACTGATCCGCGACGGTGCGAAGCTGACGGCTGCGCCGCTCGACGTGCTCGAGGAATACGGGCTGGGCGAATCGAAATCCGGCGTGGCGGGCGGTGCGGCGTGTTCCGGGCATCCGTGCGCGGACACCGGCAACCTCCGCGAAACCGACGCCGCCCCTCAGCGGGCCGCTACCGGGGTTATTCAAATTGGCAACCCCGTTCCGGCCGCCACGCCCGCCCGGGACGAAGCACCATCGCCGGCGCCACCGCTGCCCGGCACCCCATCCGAACAGGCCGTGCTTGCCGCATTGGGATACGGCCCCGTCACCTACGAATGGCTCGCCGAGCACAGCGGCCTGTCCGACGACGTGCTGCACCGCGCGCTGCTTGCGCTGGAACTGGCCGGCCGCGTCGCCAGCCTGCCCGGCGGACGCTTCGCACGGCTTGACGCGGCGCGCACTTCGCCCGTGCATGGCGTGCTACATTCCCCCGCATAGGGGCGGCCAGGCCGCCAACGATATCCAAGGAAACCCATGCCCGCGCTGAATCTCGACACCGATGCGGATCGGATCGCCGAGCGCCTCGCCGATCCCGGCACGTTGCTCGTCGCCTGCCTGTGCGCCGAGTGGTGCGGCACGTGCCGCGACTACCGGACGGCCTTCGACCAGCTCGCCGACGCGCATCCGGACGCCTGCTTCGCCTGGATCGACATCGAAACGCATGCCGACCAGCTCGACGATCTCGACGTCGAGAACTTCCCGACGATCCTGATCGAAGACACCCACACCGCCCGCTTCTTCGGCACGGTGCTGCCGCATGCGGCGATCGTCGAGCGGATGCTGTCCGACCTGAGCGCGGTACCCGGCGCGCCGCACGCGCCGAAATTGCGCAACGTCCTGGCCGTCGAAGCCTGAATTCGCGAGCCGGCCCGGTGGTTTCACGCGTATTTGCGCACCCCGCCGCGCCGGGCGCTTGCCGCCGTTGCGCCCCCCCTCTATGATGAGCCGCTTTTTGCACGCCGAGCCGCCATCGCTGCGGCGTGTGCTATAAAGCGGTCGTAAAAGGGACCCACAACCGGCGAACCCGGTCTACCAACACACACCTGTCATGTCCAAAGCACTGATCATTGCGGAAAAGCCTTCTGTCGCGAACGACATCGCACGCGCTTTGGGCGGCTTTACCAAGCATGACGAGTATTACGAGAGCGACGATTTCGTCCTTTCGTCCGCTGTCGGCCACCTGCTGGAAATCGCCGCCCCGGAAGAGTACGAGGTCAAGCGCGGGAAATGGAGCTTCGCGCATCTGCCCGTCATCCCCCCGCATTTCGACCTGAACCCGATCGCAAAAAGCGAGTCGCGCCTCAAGGTGCTCACCAAGCTGTTGAAGCGCAAGGATGTCGACCGCCTGATCAACGCATGCGATGCGGGGCGCGAGGGCGAGCTGATTTTCCGCCTGATCGCGCAGCACGCGAAGGCGAAGCAGCCGGTCCAGCGCCTGTGGCTGCAGTCGATGACCCCGCAAGCGATCCGCGACGGCTTCGCGAACCTGCGCAGCGACGCGGACATGCTGCCGCTCGCCGACGCCGCACGCTGCCGCTCGGAAGCCGACTGGCTCGTCGGGATCAACGGCACCCGCGCGATGACCGCGTTCAACAGCAAGGGCGGCGGCTTCTTCCTGACGACAGTTGGCCGCGTTCAGACGCCAACGTTGTCGATCGTCGTCGAACGCGAAGAGAAAATCCGCCGCTTCATCCCGCGCGACTACTGGGAAGTGAAGGCCGAATTCGCATGCGCGGGCGGCTTCTACGAGGGCAAGTGGTTCGACCCGAAATTCAAGCGGGACGAATTCGATCCGGAAAAGCGCGACTCCCGCCTGTGGAGCCTCCCGGCTGCCGAAACGATCGTCGCCGCGTGCCGCGACCAGGTCGGCACGGTCTCCGAGGAATCGAAGCCGTCGACGCAACTGTCGCCGCTGCTGTTCGACCTGACGAGCCTGCAGCGCGAAGCGAACAGCCGATTCGGCTTCTCCGCGAAGAACACGCTCGGCCTCGCGCAGGCACTGTATGAAAAGCACAAGGTGCTGACCTACCCGCGTACCGACGCGCGCGCACTGCCGGAAGACTATCTTTCGACCGTCCAGTCCACGCTCGAGATGCTCAAGGAGAGCAACAACTACCTGCCGCATGCGAAGCAGGTGCTCGACAAGGGCTGGGTGAAGCCGAACAAGCGGATCTTCGACAATTCGAAGATCAGCGACCACTTTGCAATCATCCCGACGCTGCAGGCGCCGAAGTCGCTGTCCGAGCCGGAGCAGAAGCTGTACGACATGGTCGTGAAGCGCTTCCTCGCCGTGTTCTTCCCGGCCGCCGAATTCCGCGTCACGACGCGGATCACCGAAGTCGCGGGCCATCACTTCAAGACCGAAGGCAAGGTGCTCGTCGAGCCGGGCTGGCTGCAGGTATACGGCCGCGATGCCGAAGGCGCGGATGCGAACCTGGTGCCGGTGCAGAAGGACGAGAAGGTGAAGACGGACGAAATCGCCGCCGTCGCGCTCGTCACGAAGCCGCCCGCACGCTACTCGGAAGCGACGCTGCTGTCCGCGATGGAAGGTGCGGGCAAGCTCGTCGAGGACGACGAACTGCGCGAGGCAATGGCCGCGAAGGGGCTCGGCACGCCGGCCACGCGCGCGGCGATCATCGAAGGCCTGCTCGGCGAGAAATACCTCGTGCGCGAAGGACGCGAGCTGATCCCGACCGCGAAGGCATTCCAGTTGATGACGCTGCTGCGCGGGCTCGGCGTGAAGGAACTCACCGCACCCGAACTCACCGGCGAATGGGAATACAAGCTGTCGCAGATGGAGCGCGGCAACCTCGGGCGCGAAGCGTTCATGCAGGAAATCGCCCGCATGACGCAGCAGATCGTCAAGCGCGCGAAGGAATACGATTCCGACACGATCCCCGGCGATTACGCGACGCTCGAGACGCCGTGCCCGAACTGCGGCGGCCAGGTAAAGGAGAACTACCGCCGTTTCGCGTGCACGAAGTGCGAGTTCTCGATCTCGAAGATCCCGGGCAGCCGGCAGTTCGAGATCGCGGAAGTCGAGGAACTGCTGCGCGAGAAGACGATCGGCCCGCTGTCCGGCTTCCGCAGCAAGATGGGCCGCCCGTTCTCGGCGATCCTCAAGCTGTCCTTCGACGACGAGACGAAGAACTACAAGCTCGAGTTCGACTTCGGCCAGGACACGGGGGGTGAGGAAGGCGAGGCGCCCGACTTCTCCGCGCAGGAGCCGGTCGGCGCGTGCCCGAAATGCAAGGGCCGCGTGTTCGAGCACGGGATGAGCTACGTGTGCGAGCACTCGGTGGCCAACCCGAAGACCTGCGACTTCCGCTCGGGCAAGGTGATCCTGCAGCAGGAAATCGCGCGCGAGCAGATGGGCAAGCTGCTTGCCGACGGCCGCACGGATCTGCTGCCGAACTTCAAGTCGTCACGCACGGGCCGCAACTTCAAGGCATTCCTCGTGAAGCAGCCCGACGGCAAGATCGGCTTCGAGTTCGAGAAGAAGGAACCGAAAGCCGCTGCCGCGAAGAAGACGGCAAAATCGGCGACGAAAGATGCCGAAACCGTGACGGAAGGCGCCGAAGAGAAACCGGCACCGGCTCGCAAGACCGCCGCCCGCAAGACGACGGCGCGCAAGACGGGCTCGTAACGGCCTGACGGCCGGGGTTCTCCCGGCCATGCCGAACTTCGGCAGGCAGCCATAAAAAACGCGGATCGATTGCTCGATCCGCGTTTTTCTTTTTGCCGGCGGCAACCGCCGCCCGGCCGTCGCGCCGTTACAGCGGCGACGGCACCGCGACGCGCGTACGCGGCGAACGCGGCAGGCGCGGCGACAGGTTCGGGTCGGCCGAATCCGGCTGCTCCGCACGCGTCTCGACACCGATCGGCGCGAGCACCGAACCCTGCGCGGCCCATTGCTCGCCCATCGTTGCGTCGGTCGAGTGGCTGAAATGCTCGACGAGGTGGTCGATGAACGTGCGCACCTTCGCCGGCAGATGGCGCCGGCTCGGGTAAGCGATGTTGATCTCGACCTGCGGCAGCCGGAAATCCGGCAGCAGCCGCACGAGCGCGCCACGCGCGATGTCGCCGCCGATCAGGTAGCTCGGCAGGATCGCGACACCCATCCCGAGCAGCGCGAACTGGCGCAGCATCGCGGTGTTGTTCGCGACGATCACGTTGGTCGGGCGCACGCGCACTTCGCCGTCCGGCCCCGTGAACACACGCTCGTCGCCCCAGTACTCGGTCGGCAGGCTCAGGCTCGGGTGCTCGGCGAGATGCTCCGGATGGGTCGGCACGCCGTGCTTCTCCAGATAGCTCGGCGTCGCGCACACGGTCATGCAACCCGTGGTCAGGCGCCGCGTGACGATGCTCGCGCTGCGCATCTGGCGCGTGACGACGATGCCGACGTCGAAGCCCTCCTCGACGAGATCGACCTGCCGGTCGACCAGCGTGAGATCTGGCACCACTTTCGGGAAATTCTCCGTGTACGACTGCAACACGGGCGCGAGGTTGTGCAGGCCGAACACGACCGGCGCGACGATGCGCAGCGTGCCGACCGGCTCGTGATTGCGCGCGACGACCATCTGCTCGACGTCCTCGAGCTCATCGAGGATCTGGCGGGCACGCTCCAGATAGACCTGGCCCGACTCCGTCAGGGAGAGACTGCGCGTGGTGCGGTTCAGCAAGCGCGTGCCGAGCCGACCTTCCAGATCGGCGACGTGGCGCGTCGCGACCGCGTTGGAGATATCCATTGCGCTCGCGGCCCGCGCGAAACTGCCGAGATCTGCAACCTTGACGAACACGCGCATCGACTGCAAATGATCCATAAACGACTCCTGCCGCTAGTACAACTTCAAAAAGATGAAGCAAATGCGTAATTCTCCTACGACAGCGGAAATGATGCAGAGTTGCTCAACAAGGCCCCTGTTGACGATAAAAATAGTCAAAAATCCTCGCCCTCTGCGGATAGTTGATCCAATTATTCTGATTGGAGCAATAATTGGGTGAACCTCGTCGAGTAAGCGGCCGAATCAGGAAGGACGTGTTTGATGCGACACAACAGCGCACCCTTCCGCCCGTCGCGCGAGCGGCTCCGGGTCAGGCTGACGCCGATTGCGGCGGAGCGTAACAACCTGTTAAAAAGACACCATGAAGGCAGCCGACGTAGCATCATGTCGGCCCCGGCCGGGCGGAACGGGTGCGCGACGTGCGCCGCCGCCACCGCCGCTTTCAACGCGCGACACCCGCTCACCATGAAAATTGCCATCCTCGACGACTACCAGGACGCCGTCCGCAAGCTGAACTGCTTCGAGCTGCTTGCCGACCACGACGTGAAGGTCTTCAACAATACGGTGCGCGGATTGGGACAACTCGCGAGCCGCCTGGCGGAAGTCGAGGCGCTCGTGCTGATTCGCGAGCGGACCCCGATTTCCTCGCAACTGCTCGCCAAGCTGCCGAACCTGCGCATGATCAGCCAGACCGGCCGCATTTCGAGCCACATCGATCTCGAAGCCTGTACCGACCGCGGCATCGCGGTGCTCGAAGGCACGGGTTCGCCGGTTGCGCCCGCCGAGCTGACCTGGGCGCTCGTGATGGCCGCCCAGCGCCGCATTCCGCAGTACGTCGCGAACCTGAAGCAGGGCGCCTGGCAGCAGTCGGGCCTGAAGACGTCGGCCATGCCGCCGAACTTCGGCCTCGGTCAGGTGCTGCGCGGCCAGACGCTCGGCATCTGGGGCTACGGCAAGATTGGCCGGCTCGTCGCCAGCTACGGCAAGGCATTCGGGATGAACGTGCTGATCTGGGGCCGCGAGCATTCGCTCGAGGCCGCGCGGGCCGACGGCTATACGGCCGCCGAAAGCCGCGAAGCGCTGTTCGAGCAGAGCGACGTGCTGTCGCTGCACCTGCGCATGCATGACGACACGCGCGGGATCGTGAGGCAGGAAGACCTGATGCGGATGAAGCCGACGTCGCTGCTCGTCAACACGAGCCGCGCCGAACTGCTCGAGGAAAATGCACTGGTCAACGCGCTGTCGCACAACCGTCCGGGGATGGTCGCGATCGATGTGTTCGAGAGCGAGCCGATCCTGCAGGGCTACAGCCTGCTGCGGATGGAAAACGTGATCTGCACGCCGCACATCGGCTATGTCGAGCGCGAAAGCTACGAGCTCTACTTCAGCGCGGCGTTCAGGAACATCCTGGCGTTCGACCAGGGCGACATGTCGAGCGTCGTCAACCCGGAAGCACTGACGCCGCGCCGCGTGCGCTGAGCACGGCCCCGCTTCCTGCTTCCCGTCTTCAGGCGGCCGCGCGGCCGCCTGTCATCGCGCCGACGCGCGTGAGGAAATGCTCGCCGTCGCGCCGCCCGAGATCGTACGCATGCCGCATCTGCGACGGGCTCGTGTAATCCCAACTCGAAATCGGCACCTTGCTCGACGGCTGGACATACAGCCGCCGCTGCTCGCCGTGCGCGACCGTGAACATCTGCGGGCGCGGGTACAGCCGCGTGACGAGCACCAGCACATCGCCCGGTGTCGGGTCGAGCGCGTCGACCGGCACGTTGTCGACCATCCCGCCGTCGAGCACGGGCCGGCCATCGCGGCGCAGCACCGGCGTGAACGGCGGCGTACAGGATGACTGCAGGATCAGGTCGGCGAGTTCGTCGACTCGCGTGCAGGCCTGCGCGCGCACGAATTCGGGCCGAAAGCCGAGCGTGCGCCCGAGCGTCGGGTGCAGCGTCTTGCGCACGTACTTCTCGATGTTGTACGCGACGAGGCCGGCGGCCACTGCGCTGCGCGCGCCGAGCCAGCGCGGCACGTGCGACACCCCGATGCGGATCTCCGGCGCCGCGGCAAGCTTCGCGAACGGCTCGCCGTAGATGTCGAGCAGCGCCTGACGGTAAATCCGGTAATGCGGAAACACGGGCTCGCGCCCGAACAGGTTGCCCCAGTACGCGTTCTTCCGGTTGTGGCGCAGCGCCTCTTCGTAATAGCGCATCACCCATGCGGCGTCGCGCGTATACAGCATGCACGCGGTCGCCGCGCCGGCCGAGATGCCGGTGATCACGCGCGGGCGCAGGTCGAGCGCCGGCTGGGCGACGTCCCAGAAGCCGGCCTGCCACCAGCAGCGATTGCCGCCGCCCGCAAAGACGATCTGGTCGAACATCGCGCCGCTCAGCTGACGAGCGCGTAAGTCGACGTCGCGTGGACGGCCATTTTGCCGTCTTCGTCGAACAGCTCGACTTCGCCGAATACGAGGTTGCGGCCCATCCGTAGCACGCGCGCGGTGACGAGCACGTCGCCCTTGCGCACGGGCCGCATGAAGTTCGTGTTCAACGACACGGTCGTCATCGGCCGGAACTCGCCGAGCGCGGCCGAGATCGCGACCACCATCGCGGTGTCGGCGGCCGCCGTGAACACCTGGCCGCAGATCACGCCGCCTGAATGACGGAATTCGCCGGAAAACGGCAGGCGCAGCGTGACGCTGTCGTCGCCGATCGACACGGGGACCAGACCGAGCGAGCGGACCCAGGGGGCCAGCAGGCGATCCAGCAATTCGCGGACTGCGTTTTCGTCCATCTTCGAAAGCCCAGAAAGCGTTGCGCGACCGCCGCGCAACACGTGTGGCGTCATCATACCGGGAGCGCGGAATCTCCGATCGCTCGTTATCGGACCGACAGCCGCGGTTGTCGTGACGAAATATTTTCAGGAAATTTGCAGAAAGGGCTTGCAAGGTCCGAAATACCCAGGCATAATCTTTCTTCTGTTGGGGGCGTTAGCTCAGTTGGTAGAGCAGCGGACTCTTAATCCGTAGGTCGAGTGTTCGAGTCACTCACGCCCCACCACCGAATTAGTTGTAGGAAATCAAGCACTTGCGCGTAAGCGTCGGTGCTTTTTTTTCGTCTATAGCCCGCGTGGATGGGCGTCAAAAACTGGCCTTTGCCGGAAATCTGCCGGAACGGAAAAATCCAGACCAAGCGATCTCAACCTTTCGCATGGAGTCTGGTATGGCATACATCAGTCAGCGCGGCGAGTATTGGCGAGCCGAAGTCCGTCGCCGCGGATACAAACCGGTCTATCGATCGCTCGACACCAAGCAGCAAGCCCAGCAATGGGCTCCTCACCTTTTCCATAGAACGCGATCGGGATACTGTTCAGTGCTTCGATACACCCCGGGGCGAGCCAAGTGGCACGAGTCGACATCAGCATATTGAACACTCGCTCGCGCCCCGCCCGGAGTGCTTTTGCATCGTCGAGTTTGCGCTGAGTCCGCACTGCGAAGATCGGGCCGCAGAAGGTGGCGAGAATGATCGCCAGATCCGTGAGCTTGATCGATAAATCCCAATTCATTGTTTGCCCCGTAGTCAGCAGACGACTTTGTACTCGCCCCCCCTAGAACGGCACAACAGCGTCGGGTTTCGCGGATGCTCAGGCTACGCGGGCACTTGAAATTGCGCCGCGCGTGCAATTTGGACGATGGCGAGAGGGTTGACCGCGATCGCGCCCCGCCCTGCGCTGCGTCCGTGCACCGGCGACGATCGGCCTCCCGTGACGCAGTAAAACACCGGTTGAGCCAAGCTGGGCGAGCAGTCGCGGTGGTCACGGTGATTCGGGCGGCGGCAAACGAGCACCCCGGCGGCCAACGCTACACGCAAGCGCTACTATTCAGATATTGCACTTGTTGCATTTATTTCAGATAGGCGCTACGCTTACAACCGCACGCTGCGGTTGTAAGCGTAGCGCCTATCTTGTTTTGGCCTTGAGAGAGGAAAATATGCGCACCGTAGAGCGGATTCGGGAGATGACGCCACCGCCGATGACGGAGAAGGATCTTGAAATGGCCCGCGTTGCACAGCGCTGCATCATGGAGGCTCTGGATCATTCGCGCGCGGCGAAAATCACCCTAACAACGGATGCCGGCGAACATCCATCCATTGCCCTCCCGCCTGCATCGCTAAAATTCATCGGGCAATTACTCGGGGCCATGAGCGAGGGCCGACAGATCACCCTCATGCCCGCAGACCGCGAATTCACGACCGTGGAAGCCGCCAACTTCCTCAACGTGTCGCGCCCATTCGTGATCAAAGAAATAGAAGCTGGCAGGCTCAAGCATCACATGGTTGGGACGCATCGTCGGATCGCGTTTGAAGACCTCATCGAATACGCTCGTCAAATGCGCGAAAAGCAAGTAGCTGCGCTGGACCGGCTGGCGGCAAACGCCCAAGAGTTAGGGCTAGATTACTAACATGGCCGGCCACGTACGTTATACGGCTTTGCTCGATGCGTGCGTTCTGTTTCCGATTGCCGTCGCCGACTCGCTCATGAGTCTGGCGGCTGCAGGGCTTTTCGCCGCGAAGTGGACTCAACGTATCGAACAGGAATGGATCACCAATCTCGAAGAGCTTCGGCCAGACCTAAAAGGTAGGCTCGAAGTGCGACGAGACGGTATGCGGGAAGCTGTGCCGGATTGGGAGGTGAACGAATCCGCATGGGAACCACTCGTCGGGAATATGAAACTACCCGATCCTGACGATCAGCATGTCTTGGCCGCGGCCATCGCAGGCCACGCCGATTGCATTGTGACGGCCAATCTCCGGGATTTCCCGGCCGAGATTGTCAGCCCGTATGGAATCGAAATCATCCATCCCGACCGGTTCATCATCAACCAATGGGACCTAGACCATATCGCCACCATGTCAGCATTCAAGGGCATGCGGGCCCGGTGGAGAAATCCGAAAGCGACACCGGAAGATTTCGCCCAGGCGCTTGAACGTAATGCTCTACTCGCAACCGCTCTTCGCATTCGCGAAGCCGCCGATCTGATCTAGATCGAGCCTTCTACAATTTGGGGCAAGGATTAGGTACGAAGCGGATTCCAGCCCGTTGTGCAAACGACGATTTGTAGAGGAAAACCTCCCAAAGGGCCTTGATCACAAACGAGTTTACGATTGCCTCTTACTCCGTAGGTCGAGTGTTCGAGTCACTCACGCCCCACCAGGAATTCCGAAGCCCGGTTAGCGAAAGCTGACCGGGCTTTTTCCTTTTCCGCCCGCCGCACTCGTCGCGCGCGCCCTGTCGCAGTACGCCACCGCCCGCCTGTTCCGCATCGTTTCCGCTAAAATCGTCCGACAAATATCACACGACCGGCGCAGGCATTGCCGTTTGCCCGCCGGCACTGAGAGAACATGGGACGTCAGACATGGAAGCATGGAACCGAGACGCGACCATTCAGAGAGCCTGGTTGCGCCGATATCGGCGAGTCCGTCCGGACACGCCACCGCCATGATCACGCCGGCATCCGCAGTGCGACGCACGAACCGGATCCGGTCATGGCGGGTAAGGACGCGCTCGTCGCCATGGCGCTCGGCGTCGTGCTGCTCGTGCTGGCCGGCATGCTTGCCGTCACGGCGGGCCAAGCGACCGGCCAGCTGGTCCGTACGCCGGGCACGGTCGTGCGCATCGTCCAGGACAGCGACGCGATGCGCGCGTACCGGCCGATCGTCGCGTACCTCGCGAACGACGGCCAGCGTCGCGAAATCGCCGGCAATACCGCCTCGACCGTCCCCGCCTACGACATCGGCGAGAACGTCGAGGTATGGCTCGACCCCAGCCACCCCGAACGCCCCGCACTGATCGACGATTTCGCGCAACGCTGGTTTCCGGCCGCCGTGGCGGCGCTGCTCGCCGTCGCATCGTTCGCGATCGGCGGCCTCCTGATCGTCGGCGGGCGCCGCCGCCGGTCATCCGGACCACCACCGGCCCGCGCCGCCCGCAAGCACGCGCGAAGACGCTGGGATATCGCAATCGCGCTGATTCCGATCGCGATCGGCACGGGCTTCGTCGCCGGCGCCGGTGCGGCCGGCCTGCGTCAGTGGCAGATCGCCCATCACTACGCGCGTTCGACCGGCCATGTCGTCGAGATCGCGGAAAACGCGCGCGCGTCCCGATCGCGCACGTCGCTATATTCGGCGATCGTCGCGTTCACGACCGACAGCGGACGCCAGATCACGTTCGCCCAGGGCTCGGCGTCATCGCATCCGGGCCTGCGCGAAGGCGAAGCGGTCAACGTGCTGTACGACCCCGTCACACCCGAGCGCGCGGTCGTCGACCGCTTCTGGGATCGCTGGGGCGTCGCGGCCATCCTGTTCGCGATCGGCGCACCATTCCTCGCGGCCGGCCTGTTCATCGCCGTGACGCTGTGGCCGGAACACCCCGCGCACGAAGCCGCCCCATGACGCTCGCGCGCCGGCCGCGCATCGTGTGGCGCGACCACCGTCACGACGCGCGCGTCACCGCTCCCTGAACGCCTCCACCTTCGCGCGGTTCCCGCACGTGCGCATGTCGCACCAGCGGCGCCCGACGCCGCGGCCGCGATCGACGAAGAACCACGTGCACCGGCCGCACTGCCGCACGCGCGCGAAGTCGTCGCTGCGCAGCAGTTGCTCGAAGCCGAGTGCGGCCGCATCGACCCAGCGCGACGTCGCGCGCGCGTCGGGCCGCCACGCGAACCGGCCGTCGACCGCCTCGAACGCGCTACGCCCGATCGCCTCGCGAATCGCGACAGCGAGCCGGTCCGCCGCGCGCGCGCCGGCCATGCCGCCGCCTCCGGCCGTCAGGTGCGCGATCGCGGTGTAAGCGTCATCGCGAAAGCGATGCAGCGCCGCCAGCGCATCGGCGTCGTCCTGCCGTGCATGACGCAGAAGCCGCGACAGATCGGCTGGCGCCACCAGCCCCGATCGTTGCACCCACGCATGCACGGCCGGCCAGTCGACGAGCTTGTCCGCGTCGCGCGTCTTGCCCGTGTCGGCCACCGTGTTGAGGAAGTCGAGCGCCGGATGGCCGCCGACGAAATCGGCTGCACCCCATTCGTGCGCGGGTCGCGTGGGTTCGTTTCGAGTAACCATTTATTTGCACCTATAGGTTTCACGTCCAGGCAATCCGGAGTAACCTGTTATCAACCAAAATAGGTTAGCACGGAGAGGCCGATGCTCGAACTCGCCAATCGCTTCATTTTCGAAGGCCACCGGATTGCCTGGGGAACGCTCGGCGAAGGCCCGCCGCTCGTGCTCGTGCACGGCACGCCGTTTTCGTCGCAGGTGTGGCGCCGGATCGCACCGTGGCTCGCGCGACGTCATCGCGTGTTCTTCTACGACCTGCTCGGCTACGGTCAATCCGACATGCCGGACGCGGACGTGTCGCTCGGCCGCCAGAACGGGCTGTTCGCCTCGATGCTCGACGCGTGGAAAATCTCACGCCCGCGCGTGCTCGCGCACGACTACGGCGGCGCAACCGTGCTGCGCGCGCACTTCCTCGACGGCGTCGCGTATGCGGACCTCACGCTCGTGAATCCGGTCGCGATCGCGCCGCAGGGTTCGCCGTTCGTGCGCCACGTCGCGCAGCACGAAGCCGCCTTCACCGGATTGCCTGCGTATGCGCATCACGCGCTCGTGTCGGCCTATCTCGGCAATGCGGTCGCCCGGCCGCTGAGCGACGAAGCGCTGTCGATCTACCGTGCGCCGTGGCTCACGGCCGCCGGCCAGGCCGCGTTCTATCGCCAGATCGCGCAGATGCGCCAGCGCTACATCGAGGAAGCCGAGGCTCGTTACGCGCCGCCGGACTTTCCGGTGCGCATCGTGTGGGGCGAGGATGATGCGTGGATTCCGCTTGAACAGGGGCAGGCGCTGGCCGATCGCATCGCAAGCGGCACGCTGATCCGGGTGCCCAGCGCAGGCCACCTGGTGCAGGAAGATGCGCCGGAGGCAATCGTCGCGGCAGTGCTCGACGGGCCGGGGCAAGGTTGACGCCCGCTGTACCGCATGCCGCTTTTCGCCTGTCGCGTCAGAACACCGGCACGCCCTGCGCAAGCGTCGAGATGA
This sequence comes from Burkholderia sp. BCC0405, assembly GCF_902833075.1. Taxonomy (NCBI): domain Bacteria; kingdom Pseudomonadati; phylum Pseudomonadota; class Betaproteobacteria; order Burkholderiales; family Burkholderiaceae; genus Burkholderia; species Burkholderia sp. BCC0405. The sequence continues at coordinate 46,436 of NZ_CADFEO010000003.1, read as the reverse complement.
ACTTCGCGGTGCGCGGATCGCGCGGATCGCCGAACAGGTCGCGCGATGCACCGGCTTCGACGACGCGGCCGTCCGCGAGAAACACCGCGTCGTGCGCGATCGACGCGGCCAGGCGCAGGTCGTGGGTGGCCATCAGCATCGTCGTGCCTTCGCGTGCGAGCTGGCGCAGCACCTCGACCACTTCGACGGACAGTTCGGGATCGAGCGCCGACGTCGGCTCGTCGCACAACAGCACCTGCGGCGACGGCGCGAGCGCACGTGCGATCGCAACGCGCTGCTGCTGGCCGCCCGACAGCGTGCCGGGCCACGCGTCGGCCTTGTCGGCGATGCCGACCTTCTCGAGCAGCGCGAGCGCGCGTTCGCGGGCCCGTTCACGCGGCCAGCGCTGCACGGTGACGAGCCCTTCCATCACGTTCTGCACGACACTCAGGTGCGGAAACAGCTGGAAGTTCTGAAACACCATGCCGGTCTGGCGGCGCACGGCGAACACGGCGTCGCGCGCCGGCCGGTACGCCGGCGAGAAGTCGATGCGTGCGTCGCCGACCGTCAGCGTGCCCGCCTCGGGCACTTCGAGCAGGTTCACGCAACGCAGCAACGTGCTCTTGCCGCTGCCGGATGGCCCGATCAGCGCCGTCACGCTGCCGGGCTGCAACGCGAGGTCGATCCCGTGCAACACACGATGCGCGCCAAACGACTTGTCGATGCGTTCGAGCCGGATCATCGCCACTCCGCCTGGAACAGCGCGTGACGACCGAAGCGAATTTCGAGGCGACGCTGCAGCGTCGACAGCACCGAGCTGAGCAGCAGATAGATCAGCGCGGCTTCCGTATAGAGAATCATCGGCTCGTAGGTCACGGCCGCGATCCGCTGCGCGGCCTGGAAGATCTCCGGCACGGTCAGCACGGCCGCGAGCGATGTGTCCTTCACGAGCGAAATGAACGAATTCGACAGTGCCGGCAGCGCGACGCGCGCGGCCTGCGGCAGGATCGCGCGGCGCAGCGCCTGCGGCCGCGTCATCGCCATCGAGTACGCGGCTTCCCACTGCCCCTTCGGAATCGATTCGATCACGCCGCGGATCACCTCGGCGTTGTACGCGCCGACGTTCAGCGAGAAGCCGATCACCGCGGCCGTCAGCGGATCTAGCACGATACCGACGCTCGGCAAGCCGTAGAAGATCACGAACAGCTGCACGAGCAGCGGCGAACCGCGAAACAGCCAGATGTAGAAACGCACGGCGGCTTGCGCCCAGCGCGGCCCGAACAGCCGCGTGAGCGCCGCGCCGAATGCGAGCAGCAAGCCGATCGCGAACGACGCGAGCGTGAGCGGCACCGTGAACACGAGCCCCGCGACGAGCAGGGGCCGCAGCGATTCCGCCATCAGGTGAAGCCAGGCCGGCATCGTTCAGCCTCGCGTCACGGCTGCGACACGTCGCGGCCGAAATACTTCTGCGAGATCTTTGCGTAGGTGCCGTCGGCCTTGATGTCCGCGAGCGCCTTGTCGATCGCGGCCACCAGCGCCGGGCTGCCCTTGCGCAGCAGCACGCCCGATGCGTCGCTCGCGCCCCCCGTGTCGGTCGCCGCAATCTTCAGTTTCGCGTCGGGCTTGTGCTTGCGGAAATCGAGGTACGACAGCGAATCGTTGATCGTCGCGTCGACGCGCCCCGAGCTGAGCAGGTCGATCGATTCGTTGAAGCCCTGCACGGGCACGACGTCCGCGCCGTGCGCGGCCGCGAGCTTGCCGAAGTTGCTGGTCAGCGTGTTCGCGGATTTCTTGCCCTTGAGATCGTCGAACGAGCGGATCGTCGTGTTGTCCGCGCGCACGATCAGCACCGCGCGCGACGTGATGTATGGCGTCGAGAAATCGTATTTCGCCTTGCGCGCGTCGGTGATCGACACTTCATTGACGACCGCGTCGTAGCGGTTCACGTCGAGGCCCGCGATAAGCCCGTCCCACTTTCCTTCGACGAACTGCGGCTTCACGCCGAGGCGCTGCGCGATCGCGGTCGCGATGTCGACGTCGAAGCCCGTCAGCTTGCCGGTTTCGTCGTGGTACGTGAACGGCGCGTACGTGCCTTCGGTACCGACCCGGAACACGCCGGACGACTTGATCTGCGACAGGTCGTCGGCAGCCAGTGCGCTCGTGACCGAAACGGCCTGCAGCATGGCAACGACCAGGATGGAGCGAAGGAATTTCATGGTGCGGACCCCGAATGATTGGACGGAATTTTCCCGCGGCACATGCATGCCGTTCGAGAGGTCCGCGAATTCTACCGACGCGCCGGGGCCCGGCAAAAACGCAAATCGGCTATCGATATGAGCCGATCGAATAACGCGCGCACCGGCTGTGAAACCGGTGCGCGCGGCTTATACGCCACTTACCACGGCAGCGAATACGTCTTCGTGTTCGTGAAGCTCTTCATCGCTTCCTGCACGCCCTCCTTGTAGCCGAGCCCCGAATCCTTCACGCCGCCGAACGGCGTCAGTTCGAGCCGGTAACCCGGCACTTCGCGCACGTTCACGCTGCCGACTTCCAGCTCGGTGATGAAGCGCGTGATGGTGTCGAAGCGGTTCGTGCAGACCGACGACGACAGCGCATAGTCGGTGCTGTTCGACATCCGGATCGCTTCGTCGATATTGCTGAAGCGCATGATCGGCGACACCGGGCCGAAGGTTTCGTGTTTCACGAGCGGCATGTCGGGCGTCACGCGATCGATCACCGTCGGCGAATACAGCGCGCCGTCGCGCACGTTGCCGACCAGGAGCCGTGCACCGCGCGCGATCGCATCGTTTACCTGCTGCTCGCAGAACTTCGCGGCCGCCTCGTCGATCACCGTGCCCATGTCGACCGACGGATCGGCAGGATTGCCGTACGACCACGCACGCGTCTTCTCGACCACGAGCGCCGTGAAGCGATCGGCCACCGACTCGTGCACGAGCATCCGCTTGATCGCCGTGCAGCGCTGGCCCGAGTTTTTATACGAGCCCGACACCGCGAGCGTGCTCGCTTCGTCGAGATCGGCGTCTTCCATCACGATGATCGGATCGTTGCCGCCGAGTTCGAGCACCGCGCGCCGGTAGCCCATCCGCGACGCAATCGACTTGCCGATCGATACGCCGCCCGTGAACGTGATCAGGTCGATCGCCGGGTTCGTGATCAGCTCGTCGGCAATCTCCTGCGGGTCGCCGGTGACGACCTGCAGCATCTGCGGCGGCAGGCCGGCTTCGTACAGGATGTCCGCGAACAGGTAGCACGACAGCGGCACCTTTTCCGACGGCTTCACGACGATCCGGTTGTTGGTCGCGACCGACGGCACGATCTTGTGCGCGACCTGGTTCATCGGGTGGTTGAACGGTGTGATCGCCGAGATCACGCCGAGCAGCGGGTCGCGCTGCGTGTACACGCGGCGCTTCTTGCCGTGCGGAGTCAGGTCGCACGAGAAGATCTGCCCGTCGTCCTTCAGCACTTCACCGGCGCCGAACGTCAGCACGTCGGCCACGCGGCCGGCTTCGTACGTCGTGTCCTTGATGCACAGCCCGGACTCGGCCGTGATCAGCGCCGCAATTTCGGCGGTGCGCGAGCGCACGATGTCGGCCGCGCGACGCAGGATCGCGGCCCGGTCGTGACGCGTGAGCGTCGGCCGGTATGCACGCGCGGCCGCGAAGGCACGCCGCACGTCGTCCAGTGTCGCCTTCGGCACGGTGCCGACCAGCGAGCCGTCGTACGGATTGCGCACGTCGATGACCGCATCCCGATGAATCCGTTCGCCGTCGATTCGCAGTGCTTCGCGACGAATCTCGCGGACGTCCGGCGATGCCGCAATGGCGTTCATGAGTGTGTCCCCTTGCGGATGCGTGCGCATCACTGCAGATGGTTGAGCGCGATGTCGATGATGTCGAAGTTGCGCAGCCGCTCGCGGCCCGAGACGTCGCCGGCGACCGGCTTGCTGAAGATCAGCGGCACGATCTGCTCGGAGATCCCGCCGTGCGAGCGCAGCGGCACGTCGAGCCCCGACAGGTCGTGCCTGATACGGCGCGTGCCGAGCACGACGTCCTGCTTCGATATCACGATCAGGTCGCCCATCCGCGCCGGCGGCAGTTCGAAGCGCGCGCAACCCTCGGCGCTCGTCAGTACGACCTCGATGCCGTCGACCGCGGCGAGCCGTGCGCGCAGCGCGTCGGCATCGGCCGTCGCCGGCACGTAGACGGTCGCAAACGAACCGAGCGCGCCGTGATGCACGACGTACGGATCGGTGATCGGCAGGATCACGCGCGCCGCCTCCTCGCCGAGCCACTCGTCGAACAGCTCCTGCAGGTAGATCACGTTCGGCTCGCCGGTTTCGTCGTCGTGCTTCGCGTTCATCCCGTGGTCGGCCGTGATCGCGACGATTGCACCGAGTGCGTCGAGGCGCTGCAGGTACGTGTCCATCATCGCGTAGAACGCGTTCGCGCCTTCCGTGCCGGGCGCGCACTTGTGCTGCACGTAGTCGGTCGTCGACAGGTACATCAGGTCGATCGGGCGCGTCTCGAGCAGGCGCACGCCGGCCGCGAACACGAATTCCGACAGATCCGCGCTGTACACGCTCGGCACCGGCTTGCCGACCAGTTCGAGCACGTTGTCGATGCCGTTTTCCTCGACGCTCGCCTCGTCGGCCTTTTCCGACGAGAAGCAGATGCCCTTCAGCCCCTTGCCGAGCAGGCGGCGCAGCTTGTCCTTCGCGGTGACGACCGCGACACGCGCGCCTTGCTCCGCGAAGGTCGCGAGCACGGTGGGCGCGACCAGGTACTTCGGATCGTTCATCAGCACCTCGGCACCGGTGTCGCGATCGTAGAAGTAGTTGCCGCTTATCCCGTGGATCGACGGCGGCACGCCCGTCACGATCGACAGGTTGTTCGGGTTCGTGAAGCTCGGCACCACGCACTCGCCCTTGAGCGCCGTGCCCGGCTTCAGCAGCGTGCGCAGGAACGGCGCGACGCCGGCCTCCGCCGCTTCTTCCAGATATTCGTATGCGCAGCCATCGACGCAGACGATCACCACGGGCCGGCTCATCCAGTTGTAGCGGCGGCCGTTCACTTCCACGGATACAGGCGTTTCATTCATGACGTTCATTCCTTTCGGTTCGAAGGGTAGAGCCGTCGGCGCCCGCGTCGCGCCGAGGAGAGGTGTTTTCCATGCTCGACATTAAAATTGATGATTTGTAGATTGTCAACAACATGCAGAGAACAGAAAGCAAAGCAACATCGCGGAAAGTGGGCGGGGCTCCCCTCATCCACCGCGTGGCGCGGCGTCACGGACAAGGGGCGAAGATGATTCGAGCGACGACTTCAAACGGTTTTATCGGGAGGCCGGGAAGCGCGGCTACATTCCGTATCCAGGCAAGCTCACCGAAACCGGGACGTTGCGCGCCGGGTGCATCGGCCATGTCGGCGACGCCGGCATCCCGGGCGCCGTCGCGACAATCGCCGACACGTTGCGGGCGACGGGCGTATGTCGCGTGGCGATGGCCGAAGCGTCGGCCCGATCGTGCGCGGCCCGCTTGGGGCTTTCCCGCCGGAGCCGATCCGCTATGTCGGCGCGCACGCCGTGCGCGATGCGATCCGCCGCAAGGAATGTGCGGAGGACGAGCGCCGGCAGCCGGCGGCGGTCGACACGTGGCTCGCGAAATTCGCGAGCGCGGCCGGGAAGGCCGACAAGGCGTGACGATGCGTCGACCTGCAGAACCTGACGATGCAATAACAAAGGGACGCTGAAAAGCGTCCCTTTGCTTTGTGCCGTGCGCGGCGACCCGCGCCGGCATTGCCGGGCGCTTACGCGCGCACGGTTTTCTCCCGCGCAGCCTTGCCTGCTACCGGCAGCCCCTGTTCATGCGTGCGGCGCATCCGCGCGAGTCCGTGCGCGACGTGCTCGCGCACCAGCGCGACGGCCTGCTCTTCGTCGCCACCCGCGAGCGCCCGCACGATCCTCTCGTGCTCGGCCGCGGACACGGCGATCGCATCCTCCTCGGCCTCGATCGCCGCCTGGCGCAGCAGGCCGAGCTGGCGCACGAGCCGGCGATAGGTATCGGTGAGGTGCGTATTGCCGACGCCAACGACCATCGCGTCGTGGAACTGCACGTTCAACTCGGTGTAGCGCGTGACGTTGCGCGTCTTCGCGGCGTCCTTCATCGACTGGACGATGCCCTTCAGCACCTTCAGCGTGTCGGGCGAGATGCGCTTTGCGAGTGCCCGCGCGACCGACTCGTCGAGCATCGCGCGCACTTCGTAGATCTCCTCGGCCTCGCGCAACGGCACGATGCGCACGGTCACGCCGCGGTTCTTCTCGTTGTGCAGCAGGCCGGCCTGCTCGAGCGCGCGGAATGCTTCGCGCACGGGGCCGCGCGACACGTTCAGCTTGGTCGCGATCTCGACTTCGTTGAGCTTCTCGCCAGGAGCGTATTCGCCGGAGACGATCGCGCGCTCGAGCATGTCCTGAACGATCATCGCGAGCGACTGGCTTTGCAGGAGTTCGATGGCGCTGAGCGCGTTCGGGGCTGTCATGGTCGGGCAGGCAGCAAGGCTGCGGTAGAGAACGAGGGCGCCATGTCGGCGAATGGTCCTTCTATACCCTCGGCCCGGCACATTGTCAACAGTTTTCAGTTTCCAAAAGCCAATTCCGCCTGCCGGAATGCACCCTGAACACAGCCGGCGCGCGGCGGGCCACCCTCGCCCGCCTCACGCGACGCGCGCCGGACGTCAGGCCGTCACGTGCTTCACCGGCCCCGGATCGCTGTGGCTCGGCCGGCCTGTCTCGACGTGGCCCGCGAAGCGGCGCACGACCTTGTCGTCGCCCCCGCGCAGCGTCGTCGCGGTGATCGTCAGATCGTACCAGCCGTGGCTCGACGACAGCTCGAAGTGATCCTCGACGCGCTCGCCCGGCTCCAGCGTGTAGGTCCGCGCATGCTTGTGGCTGTAGGCGTTGTCGACCGTCACGCGGCACGTCGCGCGCCCGCTGTTGCGCAGTTGCAGGTACACGTGGCGGTTGCGCACGTCGTAGCCGATCCGCGCTTCGGGGTTCGCGTGGCGGCCGTCCGCCGCGAGCCGCGTGTTGCCCTGGAACTCGCACAGATAGCCGTTCGGGCCGTATGCCGCGAGATGGTAGTCGCCGCGCGCGGCCGATGTGTTCCACGTGTCGACGAAGCGGTCGTACGCGGACACCGCATAGCGGCGCGGCGGGGTCGTCGGGTTGCGGCGGTCGTACACGTAGAACGCGGCGCCTGCGTCACCGGTGTTCGCAAAGTCGAGCGACACGGTGTCGTCATGCCCGCTCACGCGGCTGTGCACGAACAGCTCGTACGGCAGCGCGCGTGCCGGACGCGTGCCGGGCTCCTGCGCCGGCATCGACTGCTGCGCGGGCACCTGGTACGCCTGGCCGGCCGTCGCGATATGCTGCGGCACCGTGAAGCTCACCGTGCGCGTGTCGGGGCGTGCGGAGAAGTCGAACGCCGACGTGAGGTCGCCGCAGATCGAGCGGCGCCATGCGCTGATGTTCGGCTCCTTCACGCCGAAACGCGCTTCGAGGAAACGCAGCACCGACGTATGGTCGAACGTCTCCGAGCACACCCAGCCGCCCTTCGTCCACGGCGAGATGATGATCAGCGGCACGCGCGGCCCGAGGCCGATCGGCTGGATGCCGCCCGGGTCCGCGCCCGGCACGAGCGGGCTCATTTCGCCCGGGTACTTGTTCAGGTCGAGCAGTTCATCACCGAGGTTCGACAGCAGGTTCGACGACACGATGCCCTGGCCGCCCACGCCGCTCGCAACCGGCGGCACCGGCGGCACGACGTGGTCGAACAGCCCGTCGTTCTCGTCGTAGTTGAGGATGAACACCGTCTTCGCCCACACTTCGGGGTTCGACGTCAGCGCCTCGAGCACCATGTTGATGTAGAACGCGCCGTCGGTCGGCGATGCCTGCGGGTGCTCGCTGTACTTGTACGGCGCGACGATCCACGACACCTGCGGCAGCCGGTTCGCCTGCACGTCGGCCTTCAGCTCGGCGAGCGTATGGTCCGATGCGCCCTTGTCGACCAGCGGGCCGCTCGCGCCTTCCTTCACCTGGAAGCGCTTGAAGAACATCAGCGAGTTGTCGGTGTAGTTGTCGGTCGGGTCGCCCGGGATGCCGGTGCCGCCCTGGTACACCTTCCAGCTGATCTTCGCGTTCTCGAGGCGCTCGGCGTAGGTCGTCCACGTGTAGCCGTTCACGTCGTCGCGCTCGCCGATGCCCGGGCCGTTCGGCGGGTTACCGTAGATGTTGCGCGAGTCGACCGTGCCGGTCCACAGGTAGATGCGGTTCGGCGCGGTGTCGGCGTGCGCGGAGCAGAAGTACGAATCGCAGATCGTGAATGCATCGGCCAACGCGTAGTGGTACGTAAGATCCTGGCGCTTCAGGTAGCCCATCGTCAGCACGTCCTGCTTCTGGTTCACCCACTGGTCCCACTGACCGTTGTTCCAGGACAGGTGGCCGCTGCTCCAGCCGTGGTTGGTGCCCGGCTGGAATTCGGTCGTCTGTTTCGGATCGAGGTAGAACGGCAGCACGTACGGCGCCGACGGATCGAGGCCGCGCGCATGGTAGTTCTTCGTGAACACCGACGCCGGCGGCTGCTGCCACACCGGTGCGCCGCTCGGCAGCAGGTGCGGGCGCGGGTCGTTGAAGCCGCGCACGCCGCGCAGCCCGCCGAAGTAATGGTCGAACGAACGGTTTTCCTGCATGAAGATCACGACGTGTTCGACGTCGCGGATCGTGCCCGTGCGATAGGCGGCCGGCATCGCCAGCGCATTGCGGATCGCGGGCGGGAAGCCCGCGTAGGCGGCCATCGCGCCGGCCGACTGCGCGGCGAGGCGCAGGAAATCGCGTCGATTGTTCGAGGACATGAAGGGAACCCTGTTGTCGGTGGGAGTGGGGCGCCGGTCGAGCGGGGCCGGCGCCGGTGCGTTGCCGGTATTACCCCGCACCGGCGTGTCCCGGACGTGACCGGTTACCGCAGGTTTCTTTGGGTGACCCACAAGATTTTTTCGAAGCGGCGCACGACACGCCTTTCATCCGGCCGACATACGCATGCGCTACGCTGACGCGCGATACCGAGGGGAGAAGCCGAGTCGTGTTCGATCAGCTGAAGGCGTTCCACGCGACCGTCCGGCAGGGCAGCATCACGCGCGCCGCGCGCCACCTGGGCGTGAGCCAGCCGACGATTGCCGCGCAGATCCGGCAGGTCGAGCAGGTGTACGGCGTCGAGCTGTTCTACCGCAGCGGGCGCAAGCTCGAGGTCACCGAGACGGGCATCGAGCTGCTGCCGCTCGTCGAGCAGATGATCGCGCTCGAGGCGCAGGCCGACATCATGCTGCGCAACGTCGGCGGCCTGTTCGAAGGCCATTTGCGGATCGGCGCGACGGGGCCGTACTACATCATGGACGCGGTCGGCCGCTTCTCGAACGCGCATCCGTCGATCGCGCTCACGTGCCGGATCGGCAACTCCGAGGAAATCCTGCAGGCGCTGCAGGAATTCCGCATCGACCTCGCCGTCTCGTCGCAGCGCAACGATGCCGACGGCCTCGAACGCCAGGTGATCTCGACCGACCCGCTCGTGCTCGTCGTTCATCGCACGCATTCGCTCGCGCGTTTCGACGCGATCGATCCGGCGCAGCTTGCCGACGTGCGGCTGCTGATACGCGAAGCAGGATCCGTCACGCGCCGCTGCACGGAGACGATCCTCGAAACGGCAGGTGTCGCGGCCGTCTCGGTTGCCGAGATCGGCAGCCGCGAAGCAATTCGCGAGGCGATCCTGCATGGCGTGGGCGGCAGCCTGTTTCCGCTCGGCGAGGCCGAACGTCATCCGGATTTGCGCGTGATCGCGCTGCGCGGCGTCGACACGACGATCGACGAATACGTGTACTACCTGAAGGCGCGCCGCCAGAGCCCGGCGATCGACGCATTTCTCGCGTGCATCCTGCCGGCCGGCAGCCACGCGGCCGGGACGGATGAAGCAGGACGCGCGGCGCGGCGGGCGAACGCGCGCTGAACTGCCGCGCGTTCGCCGGTTCCGCACTTTAGTGGCGCTTTTCCCGCGCCTTCCCTCGTTTTTCCTCGTGCCTTCCTTCTGTCGTTGCGCTCACATCATTTCGGCAATGCCGGAATCATCCATGTCAGCACGTGCTGCTGCAGGAACACCAGCACACCGAGCAGCAGCGTGAGGATCACGCTGTGCCAGAACGTGCGCGCGAACACGACCCCTTCCCGCCCTTTCAGATCCGTCGTCGACACGCCCGTCGCGATGTTCTGCGGCGAGATCATCTTGCCCATCACGCCGCCCGACGAGTTGGTCGCGGCCATCAGCACCGGATCGAAGCCGAGCTGCCTGGCGGCGACCACCTGCAGGTTGCCGAACAGCGCGTTGCCCGACGTGTCGCTGCCGGACAGGAACACGGCGATCCAGCCGAGCGACGCGGACACCAGCGGGAACAACGCACCCGTCGACGCGACGCCGGTGCCGAGCGTGTAGCTGATCCCCGAGTAGTTCAGCAGGTACGCGAGCCCGACGATCATCATCACCGTGACGATCGCGATCCACGTCTGCCGCCAGGTCTTGACCACGCATTCGAGGAACGCGCTAACGCCGGTGCGCGTCAACGCGGCCGTGATGATCGCCGAGACCAGGATCGCGGTGCCCGTGCCGAGCGGCTGGAAATCCCAGATCGCCGCATAGGGCTTGTGATACAGCGACACGAACACAGCGTTGTGCAGGCCCGGCCACTTGATCTTCACGTCGCCGATCGCCGCGATGTTCGCGTGCACCCACACGATCACGACCACCGACACGACGAGCCACGGCAGCCAGCCGCCGAAGCCCGCACGCGCCGCGCCGGCCGTTGCCGGCACGCTGCGCGCGAGCGCGTATTGCGGATCGGGCTGCGGCTTCCACACCTGCAGGAAGCCGATCGTGACGATCAGCGACGTGAGCGACGACAGCACGTCGGTGAGCTGGTAGCCGAGGAAGTTCGACGTGACGAACTGCGCGATCGCGAAGCTGCCGCCCGACACGAGCAGCGCGGGCCACAGCTTCGCGATCGAGCGCAGCCCGCCATACGCGCCGACCACGTAGAACGGCAGCAGCAGCGCGAAGAACGGCAGCTGGCGGCCGACCATCTGCGCGAGGGTCGCGGGCGGCAGCGACGTCACCGCGCCGAGCACGGTAATCGGCACGCCGAGCGCGCCGAACGCGACCGGCGCCGTGTTGAACAGCAGCGTATAGGTGAGCGCTTCGAGCGCGGGGAAGCCGAGCGCGATCAGCAGCGCGCTCGTGATCGCGACCGGCGTGCCGAATCCCGAGATCCCTTCGAGCAGGCAGCCGAACGAGAACGCGACGACAAGCAGCACGAGGCGGCGATCGTCGGGCAGGTTGTCGAGCATCCATTGGCGGAACTGGTCGAAGCGGCCCGACTTCACCGCGATGTTGTACAGCAGCAGCGCGTTGAAGACGATCCACATCACCGGCACGACCGCGAGCGCCATGCCCGCGCCGACCGCGTTGAACGCGAGCCCGGCCGGCATGCCCCACGCGCCGATCGCGACCGCGAGGCCGGCGACGAGCCCGGCGAGCGAGGCCTGCCATGCGGGGCGGCGCAACACGCCGAGTGCGATCAGCGCGACCGCGATCGGGATCGCGGCGACGAGGAAGGACAGCAGCAGCGAGTGGGCGACTGGCGTCAACGGCTGTGCGAAGACGATGCCGGGCGGTAGGGCGTCGGTGGGATTCATCGTGTCTCCAGAGTCGACCCGAGCTGGCATCGGGATGCCCCGGGTTCGGTACAAGGCGATGTCCTGCGGTCGCGACCGCGATCGGGCGCTTGCGCACGCAACGACGTCGCACGCCCAACCGATCGGTTGCTTAAAAGAGGTTAGGAGGCGCACGACGCTTGTACAAGGGGGACAAGCCCGATGCGTGCCGACCCGATATGGACCAGCCGCCGCACGCTGACCGGCAGCGGGCGGCCTGCTGTCGCGTTCGACAGAAAGCCCGCCACGAGCGGCGCGCCGGCGCAGCGCGGCGGCGCCACCCGCGCAATGTTGCACATGCGGCAAAGGTGCCTGACGGCCGGCGGGATGTTTCGTTTGGCATCCGAAGCCTAGACTGGCCGCCTCGGTTCCGCCCGCGCCGGTCACGGCACGGCACCGGAACCTCACGGAGTAAACACGATGAAGACGATGAAACAGGCGACATACGCATGCGTGCTGATCGGCGCGGCCTTCGCCGCTCACGCGCAGGCCGCGTCGACGCTGACGCGCGCCGAGGTCCGCCAGGAACTCGTGGAGCTGCAGGCCGCCGGCTACCGGACGAGCCTCGCCAGCAGTCCCGACTTTCCGGGCAACATGCAGGCGATCATGCACCGTGCCGCACAGGCACGCGGCGGCGACGCCGGCTACGGCAGCGAGGGCGGGGCAAACGTGGAATCGGGCAAGCCGGCGCTGCCGCATGCAATCGATCGCGGCACATACGCACACCATTGACGGCTGATCGAACCAGATCGAGCGCACGACGGTGCGCGCCCGACCGGCGGCGGAGATACGCATCGCGCACCGCGCCGGCATCACACGCTGAAGCGGTTCAGCGTATAGGCGCGATAGGCCGCGACGAACGCGTCGAACGATCCGGCCTCCTTCGCTTCGAGCTCGGCCTGCTCGGCCAGCGATTTCGCAGCAAGGGCCTGCTCGGCGCGCAACGTATCCGCCGACGGCGGACTCGCGCGGAAATGCGCGGCATGCGCTTCGCTCTGCGCCAGCGCGAACCCGAGGAACGACTGACCGCGTTCGCGCATCGTGCGCAGCACGCGCGCGGACGGCGTGCGCTCCGGATCGGCGAGCTTCTCGCGTTGCGCGGCGATCGCGCGCACGTGCTCGTCGCCGCCGCGAATCTCGTCGAGCCGGCGGCCGACGATTTCGATATCGGCCATCAGCGCGTCCGCCCACGCCTGCAGCGTGACCGGCTGGCCGTCGCGTTGCAGGGTGAGCCCCGGCTTGCGCCCTTCCATCGTCACGCTGCCGAAGTTCGCGTTCGCTTCCTGGTACGCGGGACAGTCGAGCGCCGGGCTCTCGTCGAGCGCGCACGCGAGCAGGAAGGCGTCGATGAAGCGCGCGGTTTCCAGTGCGATGCCGGTCGGCTCGAACGGATCGATGTCGAGACAGCGCACCTCGATGTACTGCACGCCGCGCGACGCGAGCGCATGCAGCGGCCGCTCGCCCGAATACGTGACGCGCTTCGGCCGGATCGTCGAGTAGAACTCGTTCTCGATCTGCAGCACGTTCGTGTTGATCTGGATCCACTCGCCGTCGCGATGCGTGCCGATTGCCTCATAAGCCGGATACGGCTCGCTCACGGCCTTCGACAGCGCGTCGAGATAGCCGGGCAGCGTGTTGTAGTCGACGTGCAGCGCGGCCTGCGCGGTCGTGTTCGAGTAGCCGAGATCGCTCATCCGCAGGCTCGTCGCATGCGGCAGGTACAGCGTATCGGCGTCGAACGTGTCGAGCTTGTGCGGCTTGCCGCGCAGGAACTTCGTATCGAGCGCGGGCGACGCGCCGAACAGGTACATCAGCAGCCAGCTGCGGCGGCGGAAGTTGCGGATCTGCGCAAGGTAGCGCTCCGACTGGAAATCGACGAGCGTGGCCGTCGAGCCTTCTTCCGCATGCAGGCGCCGCCACACTTCCTCGTGCAGCGAGTAGTTGTAGTGGATGCCGGCGATGCACTGCATCGTGCGGCCGTAGCGATACGCGAGGCCGCGCCGGTACACCGTCTTCAGGCGGCCGATGTTCGACGTGCCGTAGTTCGCGATCGGAATCTGGTCGTCGGCCGGCAGCAGGCCCGGCATCGAGTCGTTCCACAGCATCTCGTCGCCGAGCGATGCATACACGTAGCGATGCAGATCGTCGAGACGTTCGAGCGTGATCGCAGCGTCGCTTTCCGCCGGCGTGATCAGCTCGATCAGCGCTTCGGAATAGTCGGTCGTCAGCGACGGATGCGTGAGCGCCGAACCGAGCGCGCGCGGATGCGGCGTGAACGCGATCATCCCGTCGCGCGTCACGCGCAGGCTTTCCTTTTCGATGCCGCGCAGGCCGTCGGGCAGATGCTGCCGCGTCGGGCCCGAGCTCAGCGCTTCGAGGCGATTCAGCAGCAGTTCGGACTGGCGGTGAGTCATGGTGTTCGACATGGAGACGCAAGTGCGTGACGGCCGCGCGCAGAACGCCGCGCGCGGCCGGCTGGATTGTTGGTCGCTTCGTTGGTAGCGGGCACTTTAACATCTCGCCGAAACACGCGCTTGAGGTGGCTCCGGGCACGGTGCGCAGGCCGGAGCGGGCCGCCGGGCGGGCCGGTCGCGGCGGTCGCCGCCTCTGCGACCGGTTCCAGGCGGCGGCAACGGGCGCGCCGGTTACGCGAATTCGTCCGACGGAACCTGACACGCGAACGGGTGGCGGCAGGTGCAACCCTGCCGCCGAACCGACTGCGGAAAGCGGGACAAGTGTGCGTCGCGCATCCGGCGGGCGACGGATTGACGGAATGGCCGTGATGGCCGCCCTGCGGCAGGCAACCGATGAGCGTCAGCACGATCGGCGCAACGGGTTGCATCGCGACCTCGTCAGGTCGCGCGCGGCCGCGGGCCGCCACCCTCACCCGCCGCGCGCGCCGCCCGCCCGGTCGGCCACTTCGTTCCACAAATGCAGCGCCGCGTATGCACGCCACGGCCGCCAGCCTTCGGTGCGGTGCTTCTGGGTCGCGAGCCGGTCGAGCGCCGGATCGCGCGCGACGATCGACTGCATCAGCACGAGATCGGACGCCGGCCACGCGTCCGGATCGCGCCATGCGCGCATCGCGATGTATTCGACAGTCCATGGGCCGATGCCGGGCAGATCGAGCCACGCACTGCGCAGCGTCGCGAGATCGGCGTGCTCGCGATCAACCGGCACGTCGCCGGCCGCCACCGCGCGTGCCACTCCCGTCAGCGCCGCCACCCGCTTGCCGGGCATCCCGATCTTGTCGAGATCGCACGCGGCCAGCGCATCGGCCGTCGGGAAACGCCATGCGGGCGCGCCGTCGTCCTCATCAACCACACGCTCTCCGGCCCGCTCGACGAGCCGGCCGACGATCGTCGTCGCAGCCTTCACGCTCACCTGCTGGCCGACGATCGCGCGCACGGCCAGCTCGAACCCCGACCAGGCGCCCGGCACGCGCAGCCCCGGCGCGGCCTCGACGAGCGGTGCGAACCACGGATCGCGCGCCAGCCCGCTGCCGATTGCGGCCGGATCCGCGCCGAGGTCGAACATCGTCGCGACGCGCGTGGCGAATGCGTCATCGACATGACGCACGACCGCGCCTTCGACCGTCGCGACCAGGCAATGCTTGCGCGGATGTTTCGCGACCGTGAGCCGGCCGGCGTCGCCGTGCAGGTCGACGATGCGGCGATACACGCCGTCCGCCACCTGCTCGACGCCCGGAATCGCGCGTCCGCTGAAGAAGCGCAGTACGCGCGCCCAGTCGTAAGGCGCATTGAAGCGCAGTTCCATTTGCGCGGACGGCGGCACATGGCCGCCGTTCACGATGGATGTGATCGTTGTTTTTGCGATGCTCAAACTGCGCGGCCCTCCGCAACGGATTCGGTTTGATCGTCGTGCACGTGACGCGCTTCAGACGCCAGCAGCGTCGCCTTGCGGCGCACCCCCCAACGATACCCGGAAAGCGCGCCGCCCTTTTGCACGACACGGTGACACGGGATCGCGAGCGCGACCGGGTTCGACGCGCACGCGGATGCGACGGCACGCACCGCGCGCGGCGAACCCAGCGCCTCGGCGATCTCCGAGTAGCTGCGCGTTTCGCCGTACGGAATATGCGTCAGCGCCTCCCACACGCGCTGCTGGAATGCGGTCGGCGCGATGTCCAGCGGCAGGTCGAACGCGTGCCGTGTGCCGTCCAGGTACGCGCGAATCTGCGCGACGAACGGCGCGAGTCGTCCCGACGCTTCGGCCAGCTCGGCGCGCGCGAACGCGTCCTTCAGCTCGCCGACGAGCGCGGCCGGTTCGTCACCGAACGCGATCCGGCAGATGCCCTGCCCGGTTGCCGCGACGAGCACCGTGCCGAGCGACGTCGACGCGGTCGCATAGTCGATCCGCAGACCGGCACCCTGGCGGCGGAACGCCGACGGCGCCATCCCGAGCTCGCGCGGCACCGACGCATAGAGCCGCGACGGCGAGTTGAAGCCCGCGTCGACGGCCGCCTGCGTGACCGGCTGCCCGCTTTGCAGCGCCTGCCGCAGCGCGGCGCCGCGCTGCGCGGCCTGGTACTGCCGCGGCGACACGCCGACCACGCGCTTGAAGAGCCGCTGAAGATGAAACGGGCTGACGTGCACGGCATCGCTCAGTTGCTGCAGCGTGAGCCGCTCGGCATGCGCATCGAGCACCGCACACGCGCGATTGACGATCTCGAGTTCGCGCGGCAGCCCCTCCGGCTGGCAACGCTTGCAGGGCCGGAAGCCGGCCGCACGCGCGGCGGCCGGATCGGCGAAGAAGGACACATTTTCGCGACGCGGCAGCCGCGACGCGCAGGTCGGGCGGCAGAACACGCCGGTCGTGCTCACGGCGTAGAAGAACGCGCCGTCCGCATGCGGATCGCGCTCGGTGACGGCGCCCCAGCGGGCATCATCGGTCGGATAGGCGTTTTTCATCTGAACCTCGCACTCTCTACTGTAGATGGTGCCTACTCTAGACATCGGCATGTGCCGTCGCGCCCTGAATCTTGCTCTGTGATTCGCCCCGGATAATCGGGGGCGCATCGGCTAAGAATAAATTCGGCAACCCGCGCACGCCGGCTGTTCCAGCGCGGTTTTCGTCATCGTCCTGTCACCATTTTGCTGCGCTGCGGATGCGACAAATCGCCGTCCTGACGTTTTTTTGCATTCGGAATATTGCGTCGCACCATCGCCGTGTGTATAGTTGGAACTGTCTCCTCCATGTCTCCTCCTGATATGGATTAAGCCCGTTCCGCTCTGCGTGAACGGGCTTTTTTTCGTCCGTCGATTGTGCCGCGTTCCAGCCGGCGGCGCAGGCGCGATGCGTCTACACTCGATGCTCGTGGACCGCGAAGGAGTGCCTGCCCATGAAACCGATCATCCGCGCGATCGATCACGTGGTACTGCGCGTGACGGACATGGCCGCGATGACGCGCTTTTACTGCGACGCCATCGGCTGCCATGTGGAGAAGGAACAGCCCGATCTGGGCCTCGTGCAGCTGCGCGCCGGCGACGCGCTGATCGACCTGCTGTCGGTCGGCGGCCCGATCGACCGTCCCGACAGCGGCCCGCCCGGCACCGGACGCAATCTCGATCACCTGTGCCTGCGCGTCGAGCCGTTCGATCCCGACGCTTTGACCGCCCATTTCGCCGCACATGGCGCACGGCCGGGCGCGCCCGCGGAGCGCTACGGCGCCGGCGGCTACGGGCCGTCGATCTACCTGTTCGACCCGGAAGGCAACATGCTCGAATTCAAGGGGCCGCCGGCCGCGATCGGCTGAACGCAGCCGTCACGCATCCGCGCGCGCCTTCAGCACCGTCCATTCGACCGCCACCGGATCGTGGTCGGCGCTCGAAATCCACGCGGCGCCGTCCTGCACCGTGCATTGCAGGCGCATCGTGCGCTCCGCGAGTTTCCCGAGCGCGGCCGCGACACCGTCGTTCAGCGACAGCACCTGCACGTTGCGCAGCCGTTCGACCTTGCTGCGCACCCCCTGCCACCAGATATCCGACGTCTTGCCGCCGTATGCGATCACCGTGACCTGCCCGGCGCGGCCGGCCGCCTTCGAGATACGCCGCTCGTCGGGCTGGCCGGCTTCGATCCAGACGTCGATCGCACCGGTCAGGTCCTTCTGCCACAGATCGGGTTCGTCGACGTCCGACAATCCCTTGCAGAATTCGAGCCGCTCGTGTGCGAACAGGGCGAACGCGACGATGCGCACCATCATCCGGTCGTCGGTTTCCGACGGATGGCGCGCCACCGTCAGCGCGTGATCGGCGTAGTAATGCCGATCCATGTCGGCGATTTGCAGTTCGGCTTTGTAGATCGTGGATTTCAGCGCCATGCGGATACGGCCCGGGCGGGCATTCGGTTCGGTCGGGCCGTGATGATACCGAATGCGCGCCGTCCGGCGCGCGTCATGCGCCACCCACAGCGCAACGGCCCGGCATGTGCCGGGCCGTGTTCGATTCCCGCCGCCGGCTTATCGGGCCGGCGCGCTCGCGCGTCGTGCGACAGCGCGGTGAATGGACGGTTACTGCTTGACGAAGCGCGAATCGGTCCAGAGACCCTGCTGGTCGCTGTTGTCGGCACTGACGAACTGCACGTCGCCCTGGTCGACCGACACCACGCGGAAGCGCTGGCCTTCCGGCACCGACAGGCAACGATAGTCGTCGAAGTATTGCTGCTTCGCCTGCGACTTGCCGTCACGCTCGTGACTCAGTACGGAGTCCAGATTGTCTTTCGACAGGCAGCCCCATGCGTTCTTCGTCAACTGGATTTCCTGCTTCGGCTTGACGGCCGAATCGCCGCCGGCTTGGGCAATCGACACCGCGCAACATGCGCCGACGAGGGCAAAGAGGATACCGGTACGCTTCATCATGTTCTGTCTCCAGGCTTGCAGGCACCAGGCTTGGGTTAGCTATGTGTTTAAAGGTGATCGTGAACCCGCGTTTTTCACTTTAGAAGACCGGCAAGCGATATCAAGCACATTTGTTGTGCGACCGCAATAGCGGCGGATTGTCGCACCCCATGCGCAGCCCGTTTTTCGCGCCATGCGCAGGCACGACGACGCGCACCGCCCTGCGAACAGGCCCGCGCCGCCAGGCGGAAAGCGTTACGCAGCAAGACTTCCATCAAAAGTTACAAGGCGGCGATTGAACGGTTTGGATAATCCATTTCGCTATCCGGATCATTTTGATGCGCCGCACATAAAGTCATCCGAAACGATTCGACTTTACCGCAACGCGGAATCGCATTTACCTGATACAAGAAAAATGCCAGGTATAAGCAAATCCGTATTTATCCGTACTTCTCCGCATGTATTCAGCGCCCGCGGAGCCCCCGCCGCGAGCGCCTTTCGCCAGCGTGTTTACCCTGCTTTATTCAGGGTGGATTGCTGACGCTCGAAATAATCGCGCTGAAAAATGCACATGCGATAAGCGTTGTGATACGCGCCGTTTCCGAAAAATTCTTCCTTCAATTCGGCCTCGTGCTGGAATCCGCATTTTTCGTATACATGAATCGCAGCCGCATTCGACGTATCGACGATCAGGTACAGCTTGCGCATGTTCAGCACCTTGAACGCGTACTCGATCGCGAGGCGCGTCGCCTGCCCCGCATAGCCGCGCCCTTGGCATTGCGGCGCGATGATGATCTGGAACTCGCCGCGGCGATGGATGTAGTCGAGCTCGATCAGCTCGACGAGGCCGACCAGTTCGCCTTGCGCATCGACCGCGACGAAACGGCGCTCGCGCTGGTCGTGCACGTGGCGGTCGTACAGTTGTGACAGTTCCGAGAAGGTTTCGTACGGCTCCTCGAACCAGTAGCGCATGATCTTTGCGTCGTTGTTCAGTTCGTGGACGAAGCGCAGGTCCTGGCGCTCCAGCGGCCGCAGGGCGAGCGTGTTGGTATCGTTCTGGAGTTGCATGGTCATGTCCTTTTTGATGCCGGCGCACGTGCGGCAAGGCCGCATCCGGGCCTGTCCTGCACTGTAAGAAATTGAACGCGGGCGAAGTTCAGAGCCTAGAATGGGAGCAAGGGTTCCTGCCACCGCAAGGAGGCTATCGTGTTCGAGCAAGTCATACTCGGAATTTTCCTCGTGCTGCCGCTCGTCATCGTGGCGGCGCTGTTTTCCGACGAACTTTGGCAGGAACATCGGCGCCAGCATCCGCGCGACGAAAACGCACCGCACATCGACTGGAAGCATCCGTGGCGCCGCGTGCGACGCGAGCATTGAGTCGATCGCCGTTCATCCGCGGGGCGCGTCGACCCGGCCACCCCGGCATGCGAACGCGTCACGCGCCCCACGACGCGCCCCGTCAAGCACCCGAATTCCGCCTCGATCCGAATACCGCTCAAGCCACCCAACCCGCTCACTCCGCGAGACGCCGCCGTGAACGACCAGCCCGCCCAGCCTCCGCACGACATTCCCAACGAAACGATCGACCTGCAGATCGCCGACGTGCTGGCGGCCGTCCGCTACCCGGCCAACAAGGACGCGATCGTCGATGCCGCGCGCGACGCCGGCGCCAGCAACGAGGTGCTGTCGATGCTCGACGGCCTTCCCGAACAGGACTACGCGGACATCAACGCCGTCACGCAATGGGTCGCCGGCAACTTCGGTCCGGGCCTCGGGATTTGAGCGCGCCCCCATAACGCGATAGCATCAGGCCGCACCGGTCGCGTAGCGGCCGGCTGGCTGTCGTCCGGCGCAAGACCGGGCGTTTGCGCCTACGTGCCCGGGGAACTCCATGGAAGGCATCCTGATCCAGCACACGACACGCCGTCAGCTCTGGTTCGGCGCACTGACGGCGCTCGTCATCGTGCTCGCACTCGGGATCGCCGCGCCGCGCGCGAACGTTGCGCTGCCGGCCGTCGAGCCGTTCATGCCGATGTGCGCGCTCACGGTGTTTACCACCGCGAGCATCGCGGCGTTCTTTCTTGGCGCGCAGTTCACCGTGACGCGCCGGCCGGTGCTAGGCGCGCTCGGCGGCGCCTACGCGTTCACCGCGCTCGCCGTTGCATTGCAGCTGCTCACCTTTCCCGGTGTGTTCGCGCCACACGGGCTGTTCGGTGCGCAACCGCAAAGCGCCGCGTGGATGTGGATCTTCTGGCATGCCGGCTTCCCGGGTTTCGTGATGGTCGCGCTGCTCGCGCGCGAGCGGCTGGCGCGCGCACCGATCGGCGCGCAGCAGACACGCTGGTGGACGCTCGCGCTGATCGGCGGGCCGGCTGTCGTCGCCGGACTGCTCTGTCTGTTCGCGCTGAACGTGTCGCTGCCGCCCGCGTTTCATCCGCCGGGCGACGCGGCCGTGCTGCCCGTCAACGCGGTCGCGCTGGTCGTGTGGCTGCTCAACGCGCTGGCGCTCGTTACCGTGCTGGCCACCGGCCGGCTGCGCACGACGCTCGACCTGTGGCTCGCGATCGCGGTGCTCGCGTGCCTCACCGACACGACGCTGAACCTGATGAGCACCCATCGCTTCACGGTCGGCTGGTATCTCGCGCGCGTGTTCAGCATGTTCACGCCGGGCGTGCTCGTGTGCGTGCTCGCGTGGGAAGTGACGATGCTGTACCAGCGGCTGTTCGAAGCGCACGCGACGCTGATCCGTTCGTCCGCGCGCGACGGCCTGACGGGCGCGTTCAACCGCAGCCACTTCAACGATCATTTCCACACGCTGTTCCTGCAGGCGCGGCGCCAAGGCGAACCGCTGTCGCTGCTGATGGTCGACGTCGACCACTTCAAGGCGTACAACGACGCGTTCGGTCACGTGAAGGGCGATGCATGCCTGATCGCGGTCGCGAATGCGCTGGCTGGCGCGGTGCGGCGGCCGGCGGACATCGTCGCGCGTTATGGCGGCGAGGAGTTCGCGATCGTGCTGCCGAACACGGGCGCGCGCGGCGCGCGGGTGGTCGCCGAGGAAGCGCGCGAAGCGGTGCTGCGGCTCGATCTCGCGATGCCGGCGTCACCTGCCGGGCGCGTGAGCGTGAGCGTCGGCTGCGCGACCGTGTCGGCCGACGATCTGTCGACACCGGATGCGTTGATCGAAGCCGCCGATGCCGCGCTGTATCGTGCGAAGGATGCGGGGCGAAACAGGGTCGTCACCGCCTGAAAACGTCTGCTGTTTGGCTATTTGTTACGGTCATTGTGACCGGAATAATCCGCCGTTACGGATTGCGGAACAGGGAAACGATCACTTACAGCCGGTGTTGCGGGCGCTCGCTATGCTGGGTTTCATATTGAACCCGAGCAGGTGAACGCGATGAAGAAAACCCTTTTGCTGATTGCCAGCGTCGCCGTGCTGTTGAGCGGCTGTATCGTGGTGCCGGACGGTGGGTACTACGGTGGTGGCGGGTATTACCATCACCATCATTGGGATTGAGGCGGGTGGGGTCCGGACGAGTCGAGCCGGACCCGCTCACGCGATCAGGCCGGCGTGGTCAGCTCGGCATGCAGCAGAAATATCTGTAGCGCTGCCCGCGTTTCGTAGTGGAGACGCTCGAGGCGCGCATCCTTTTCAGCGTCTTCGATCAGATTGCGCTCGTCATCGAATTGGTAGGGCTCGCCCAGCAGTTCGGCGATGTCGATCTGGAAGTACGTGCGATCTCCGTAACGCCGTCGATGATCCAGTTCTTCGACGGGCACTTGAGCCGGGCAACATTGAGTGCGACGACGGCATCCACCATGCCTTCCACCTTGCCCTTGACGGCCTCAAGCTGCGTCTCGATGACCTCCATCAGGTGCCACGCTCCTTGTCCGCTTTGGCTAGCATTCCGGTATTGGAATAGGCCAGAAGGATGCCGCCCGATTCGTTCCACGTGGCTTCCAGATCGGTTGAAACCAGCCCCTCTTCCCGAAGATAGTTCCACCCGGCATTGACATCGTTGAGATCAACGTATGCACCCTACGATGCGCAGCACTCGAAAACCGCAAATGCACGACGTAGTTCAAGTTCAGTGGTGACAGATAGACGACACATTGACTGCGTCGGTCTCCCTGTACTGAGTGCGAGAGCAGCGCCTTCCTTTTTCGTGTATGCATCACGCCAAGGGGCACCATCTCGAAGGCATACAAGAAGTTCGGCAGCTTTCATCAACCCCGAACCCACGGCGAGTTACTCCTTCAACGGTGAGTTTCCCCCGCCACCGCTCTTCATCTCCATAGCTGGCCATCGTGCATCTTCAACTCCATGGGCGCACTTACAGAGGCAGTCGGCACATGTAAGAATTCGATCAGATGACACAAAATCAATCAAGTCCTACAAACAATCGATTCTAGATAAAAATTCGAATTCATCCGATTGATTGGCATTCCTTAAATGAATTAACGTCTTCAAATAGATCATTCCATTTATTGAGACGGGGAAGCGGATGAACAACGAACTCGAAGCACCGACGCATCTTTTCGCCACCATTGGCGCGCTCACGGAACGCGGCGGACGCGTCACGGCCGCAACCAGCGGGCTGACCCTGGCCGGGCTGGAAGTGGCACGCGTGGGAGATGTAGTGACCTACGACGACGGCAGCGAGGCCACGATTATTGATGGTGCGGGAAGATGCCACAGCGCCGGCAAACCCTTCGCATTGGTCGGCAGCCGCTTGAGCAATGGCGACAGCATTACCGAGACGCTGCGCACCTCATGGGGCATTCACGTGCCTGAGGGACAAAGCATCGCCGGGTTGTTCGATCCGGCTTATGTGCCACCGCCCGCACCGCTCGCCTACAGGCTGGCGGTACGCGGTGCGACGACGGCGCGCGGTGGCGTGTTACGCGAGCCGTCCAGCACATGGGAAGTCGCAGAGCACTTGGGCAAGGCCGGCGCTGAGGGGGACTTGATCCACTATCCGGACGGTTCAACGGCACGCATCGTGAGTGGCCTGGGTTTAGCCGACCGTCCTGAATTCGCACCGCTCGCCTATGTCGGCAGCGAACTAGATAACGGCGACACGATCACCGACAGTCCCGAGCGACAGGGTGTGGCGTCGTCCGTTGTATTCATCGTCGTTACATGCGCGCTCAAGTCCCACTGAGGCGGCGCCATGATCCGCTACTTTCTTGCCAAAGGCGATCGTGCCAAGGATGCAGTGATTATCGAAGGGCTCGACGCCGTGACTTGTTCGAACCCGCCGCCGAGCGTCAATATCGCCACGCTCGACATGAAAACCTACTGTACGACCTGCAAGCGCGAAGGATACATCGCACCGGTGGGGCCTCGCTGGCCGGGTACAGGCCCGAACGGAAAGCAATGGGCATTGAGTGGGGATATCAATGTCTGCGGCTGCAATCCGCCGCCGATCTTCTACGCCGAGCGCGGCATGCGAATGACCTTCACCGCCGCCCAGGTTGCGACGCTGAACGGACGCAGTCCCGGCGCCGCCCACTTGGCGCCCACGCCGTCGGATGCCGCACACGACGAGCAATTCGTCTTGTGCGACACAAGCACCGGACAGCCGCTGGCTCGCATTCGATACCGCGTGCGTACCACGTCCGGGCAAGTCATCGAAGGAACCACGGATTCCGCTGGGCGTACGCAACACGTCACGACTGCCGACGCAGAAAGCCTTCGCCTTTATCTCTATCGCGATCATGTTTGAGCGGCTCGTTGTTCAAGGCAGCCGCACGACGACAGCGGGATGTGTCATTGACGGTTCGGCATACCTGTTTGACGAGTTGGGGCGATGGTTTGCTGTAGATCACGACCGCGCGAGCTGCGGAGTGTGTGAGGGCGTTTTCCCGATCTCGGGCTCGGTCGACTCGTGGCTCGACAACGGCACAGCGATGGTCAAGGACATGGATCTCGTACCGTGCCCGTGCGGGTCCAATTATGTTCTGGCCGATCCCTCAACAACCGTCTTTCATTCGAGCGAGAGCGACGCACTCGGCGCAGCACATGCGATTACACATGAGGCTGCCGGGCACGTGTCACTCGCCGAGCACGACGAGCAATTCACGTTGCTCGATGGCGCGCGCCGCCCGCTCGCAAATGTCCGCTATCGAATCGTCACCGACACCGGGCAGATCTTCACCGGTATCACAGACACGGCCGGACAAACGGCTCGAATCGTCACCGACGCAGCAGCATCCTTGAAAATCTATACCAAGGGACATTGACGCAATGAACGACTTTTCCGACAAAAACAAATACGACTTCCATGTTGACGAAAACGAAGAATGGTTTCTTGTTCATTCTGGCGCCGCCACCAACACCAACCCGGGATCGCAGGTCTATGTATCTATTGACACAACACCGATTTGCCCCAATATGACGGACAATGAATTTAGAACAATGGCAAGGCGTATTTTGAACTGGGCAGAAAAAGCTGTCGATAGGAGAATCAAAGATCTTGAGACAAACAATAAAGATACAAAAGAACGCATGCAATTTTGGTTTGGAAAAGGTGATGATAAAACTCGTCGATACCTGCTCTCTGGATTCGAACGAGTCTCGACAACCATAAAATCACTTGCCCCAGCAAGTTTGGTACGCTCCGACCCAAATACAGACCGAATACTGGGGTGCACTCCCAACCTAAAGGATTTAGATCGTGAAGCAGCACACGTATGCGCCCCAAACACAACCAGAAAATTAATTAGCATTGGAATGAAATTCTGCAGCGGCTTACGAGACGAAGATGAGCATCACGATTCAAGAATATCGACTATCATTCATGAAATAACGCACTTTAATGACACGTTCGCGAGCGAGGATCATATGTACTCCATTTCAACACCCTTGGCCCTATGGGGGCAACACAATCCCGAACTAGCCTTGACGAATGCGGACAGCCTTGCAGGCTATGTGCTATACGACGAACCGCGATACGGATATTCCAAATAATGGATAAAAAAATGACAAACCGATTTTTTTCATTAATCACAGCGATTCTCATTGGAGCGCTTTCACCCACCCCAAGCTCCGCAAAATGTGCTGGATCAATCAATATGCCAAGCCAACAAGTATCGATAACCTTCAAGAGGAATGAAATATCGCCAAACACGGAACAAAATGAGAAACTAAAAGAGTGGTCAAAGAAGGTGCTCAGCAACTATTCAACCCATCAATGGCTCTCGGTTAGCGCACAAGCACAGCCCGATGAAGATAACCCCGATGATTTGGCGACTTCACGAGCCGTTTCGCTCACAAAATTAGCGTTAGATGACGGTCTGGTACGTGCGCCCATAGAATTGAAGACGCGCGTTGGATCATTCGGGAATCCGGCCAGTTACGGAGATGAGGCTCGAACCGGCACGCTACAGCTCACCCCTGGATGCCCAAACAACTGCTGCGATGGCAAGTAGTGCGGCCCTGCTCACATTCCAACAACATTAACAAGTTTATAAAAATAAGATTTGACGCTCACATGTCAAGGATTCAATTTTTCGCCGCCAAGCTCACATGCATGCTTTTCATTCAACATGCAAACGCTTGCACCGTATCAGAAAATATACTTGAGAGCGTCCCTCTAAATTATGCCAGCATCCCAAATGAATATCGACTAAAAATGGTGGACATGGTATTGGCTGCTCGGCAGTGGCCTAATGTTGAAATACAGGCCCAAATTATTGCCAGCGCATATGTCGGCGAAGACAATGCCTCGAAATTGGCAAAATCCAGGGGTGAACAGCTGAAAGACTTCCTAATAAAACTCGGCATCAACCCCCAACACATATATGTCGATACGCGCGTAAATCGAACCGCATACCCGGTTGACAGTACCGGTCATGCAGGGCACTTGCAACTCGGCGTGAGTCTTCTGCCATTTTGTAAAAATGGGTGCGATAACTTATGCGACGATCTTCGAGTTACGCCAACTACAAAGTCTATCAAATGACCAATGCCAAAGTTCATTCCCAGCCTAACGGGCGGCATGTGGAAATTTCCTTCCCGCCCGATTGCCCTAACAAGTGCTGTCCGGGCCAGTAGCGCTGACCGAAGTCACTGCCTTGGCGAGGCTTTGTCAATCGATCCGCAAAGCACCCACGAGAAACTTAACGGAGCGAGGCCCAAGCAGGACATCTATGTTCGTAGTGTTGGCTACAATTGTCCAAGATGACATCTGCTAGCCAAACCTCGGCATCTCTCGCCGTCCAATCACTTCCCAATACAAAACCTGCTGAAAATCACCCCCAGCAGATCATCCGAAGTAAACTCCCCGGTAATCGCATTGAGCTGCTCCTGCGCGAGCCGCAGTTCCTCGGCAAACAGATCGAGTGACTGCGCGCGCTGCTCCGCATGATCCGCTGCCTGGGCCAAATGCTCCTGCGCGGCCCGCAACGCGATCAAATGCCGCTCGCGCGCGAGATACACGCCTTCCGCCCCCGCCTGCCACCCCGCGATCCGCAGCAGTTCCGCACGCAGCATGTCGATCCCGTCGCCGCGCTTTGCCGACAGATGCACCTCGGTCAGATCACCTTCCGCCGCCGGATGCTCGACGCACGCCGCCACACCGGTCAGATCCGTCTTGTTCAGCACTCGCACCACCGGCACGCCGTCCGGAAACCGCGCCGCGATCGTCTCGTCGTCCGCCGTCATCCCGTTGCGCGAATCGAGCAAATGCAGCACGACATCCGCGCGCTCGATCTCGCTCCACGTCCGCGCGATACCGATCCGCTCGACCTCGTCCTCCGTCTCGCGCAACCCGGCCGTATCGATGATGTGCAGCGGAATCCCTTCGACCTGGATCGTCTGAGCGACCTTGTCGCGCGTCGTGCCCGCGATCGGCGTAACGATCGCCAGTTCAGCACCGGCCAGCGCATTCAGCAGCGACGACTTGCCGACGTTCGGCTGCCCCGCGAGCACGACCGACAGCCCTTCGCGCAGCAACGCCCCCTGGCGCGCGTCGCCCAGCACGTGCGCGAGCTGCGCGCGAATCTTCGCGAGCTTGCCGCGCGCGTCGGCCGCTTCGAGGAAATCGATCTCTTCTTCCGGAAAATCGAGCGTCGCCTCGACCAGCATCCGCAGCGTGATCACGTCGTCGACGAGCGCATGGATCTGCCGCGAGAAAGCGCCGTCGAGCGAACGCCCGGCCGAACGCGCGGCGGCTTCGGTGCTCGCCTCGATCAGGTCGGCAACGGCCTCGGCCTGCGCGAGATCGAGCTTGTCGTTCAGGAACGCGCGTCGCGTGAATTCACCGGGCTCCGCGAGCCGCAGCCCGAAACCGCGCCCCGCATCGAGGCAGCGCTGCAGCAGCAACTGCATCACGATCGGCCCGCCGTGCCCCTGCAGCTCGAGCACGTGCTCGCCGGTGTACGAATGCGGCGCCGGGAAGTACAGCGCGATCCCGCGGTCGAGCGGCGCGCCGTGCTCGTCGAGGAACGGCACGTAGCTCGCGTGGCGCGGTGCGAGCTTCTGCCCGCACAACGCGTCGATCAGCGGCAACGCGGCCGCCTCGCCGCCGCGCCCGAACGACACGCGCACGACCCCGATGCCCCCCCGGCCGGCAGCAGTGGCAATGGCGACGATCGGATCGGAATCGGTAGCGAGCATGGGAATCGGATGAATGGGATGAATCGGGTGATCGGTGAATATGGTGCGCCCGCGCAACAGTTCGGGCATCGGAACGCCGGCATTGTAGCGTGCCGGCTCACACGTCACCGGCCGCGGCGCACGATTAGGACACGCTCGAATTTATCCCGCTGGGGATAAGCCGAGTATCATTCCGGCGCAATGTTATAGCCACCGTTTCGGACGAGTATGCCTCCTGGAGCGGCCCAATGCTATGGCCCTCAATTCCGCCACGCACCTCGGCCAAGACCGGGATTCGTCCGAATGGGATATGTTTATCCCGAATGGTTGTCTGAAATGCGGCGGTGGAATTGCACAATCTCCCCCATGCCGACATCCGAAGAAAAAGCCGCGTTCTCGGAACGCCTGAAATTCGCCCTGCGGCGCAGCCCGGAGAAGATCGCGGGTGCGACGGAACTGGCGAACCGATTCAATCTGCGCCATCGCGGAGCGCAGCCCGTTTCGCCGCAAACCGCGCATAAATGGCTGACGGGCCGCACGATCCCGACGTCGGACAAACTCGCCACGCTCGCCGAATGGCTGCGCGTCGACGTCCACTGGCTGCACTACGGCCCGTCGCCGAGCGTGATCGAACACCCGACGCCGCAACCGCTGCCGCGTGACGAGCGCTATCCGCTGACGCCCGAGACGATCGAACTCGCGTCGAAGATCGAAGCGTTGGCGCCGCATCGTCGCTACCTCGTGCAGGAACTGGTCGAGCAGTTCTACGGCGACTCGGGCGAATCGAAGAAGGGCTGAGCCCGCACCACCGGATCCGGAGAAAGCAAAAAGCCGCATGGGCGAACCATGCGGCTTTTTTTCGTGCCGCGCGGGGCGAACGCGCCGCCCCGCGTGTGCAACGGGCGTCAGGCCGGTTTCTTCTTGGCCCCGCCGAACTTGCGCGTGATGTAGTACTGCTGCGTGATCGACAGCACGTTGTTCACGACGTAGTACAGCACGAGACCGGCCGGGAAGAAGAAGAACATCACCGAGAACGCGATCGGCATGAACTTCATCATCTTCGCCTGGACCGGGTCCGGCGGGGTCGGGTTCAGGCTCGTCTGCACGTACATCGACACAGCCATCAGCACCGGCAGGATGAAGAACGGATCGCGCTGCGACAGGTCGTGAATCCACAGCACCCACGGCGCGCCGCGCATTTCGACCGATGCGAGCAGCACCCAGTACAGCGAGATGAACACCGGGATCTGGATCACGACCGGCAGGCAGCCGCCGAACGGATTGACCTTCTCGGTCTTGTACAGCTCCATCAGCGCGGCGTTCATCTTCTGCGGATCGCTCTTGAAGCGTTCGCGCAGCGCCTGCATGCGCGGCGTGATTTCCTTCATGCGCGCCATCGACTTGTAGCTCGCAGCCGACAGCGGGAAGAACACGGCCTTGATCAGGATCGTCAGCAGCACGATCGACCAGCCCCAGTTGCCGATGTAGCTGTGGATCTTCTCGAGCAGCCAGAACAGCGGCTTCGCGATGATCGTCACCCAGCCGTAGTCCTTCACGAGCTCCAGGCCCGGCGCGATGCCTTCGAGCATGCGCTCTTCTTCCGGACCGGCGAACAGGCGTGCCTGCACGTCGGCCGACTGGCCCGGCGCGATCGCGGCGACCGGCTGCTTCACGCCGACGCGGTACAGCGTCGGATCGATCTTCTCGGCGTAGATGTCGCGCTTCACGCCCTGCTGCGGAATCCAGGCCGACGCGAAGTAGTGCTGCACCATCGCGACCCAGCCGTTGTCGGCGGAGGTCACGTAGTCGGCCTTGTTCTTGTCGAGGTCGCTGAACGTGATCTTCTGGAAGTGCTTGTCCGACGTATAGACCGCCGGCCCGAGGAACGTGTGCGAGAACATCGGCGTTTCGACGGCCGTGTTGTCGCGCACCAGTTCCATATAGACCGTCGGCGTGACAGGCGCCGTGCCGACGTTGTCGATCTTGGTGTCGACGCCGATCACATAGCTGCCGCGCGTGAACGTGTAGGTCTTCACGACCTTCACGCCGCCCTTCACCGGCGATTCGAACGACAGCTTCAGCGAATTCTGGTCACCCGTCAGCGACGTCGAGCCGGGGTTCAGCTGTGTGTAGACGTCGTTGTGGTTCGGGAAATCGCCGCCGAGCAGGCCCGAGCGTGCGAGATACGTGTGGCCGGCCGTGTGGTCGAACAGCGTGATGTACAGGTCGGGCTGCTTGCCGTCGCCCTGCTTCTTCAGCGTCAGCTTCGCGAGCGTGCCGCCGCGCGTGTCGATTTCGCCGTCATACACGTCGGTCGAGAACTTCACGAGCTGCGCCTGGGCGGCCGGTGCCGTCGTCGACGGTGCGGCGCCGGCTGCGGCGGCAGGCACTTCACCTGCGGTCGTCGTCGTCGCGCCCGTGCCCGATGCGCCGCCGGCAGCGGCCGCGGGGGCCGTCTGCGTGGCGCTCGGGAAGAACATCGACGGGCGTCCATGGGACCGCTGCCAGTTGTCGTACAGCATGACAGCTGACATGAAGAAGATCACCCATAGGACGGTGCGTTTGATATCCATGCGTTGTCTCAGAGTCGATGGGACCGCGCGTCGGCTTCGCCGCGAGCGCGAGTGTCGGAGTTGGGCGGCGGGACGAGGTCGATGCCGCCCGCGGAAAACGGATGGCATCGGCACACGCGCCTGACGGCGAGATACGTGCCGCGCGCGGCGCCATGATACTGGATTGCCTCGCGCGCGTAATCCGAACAGGAAGGATAAAAACGGCAACGGTTGCCGAGCATCGGGCTCACGGCAACCTTGTAGAAGCGCAGCAACGCGATCAAGACCGTTTTCATACCTTGGGCGGCGCCGTACGACGCCGCGTCAAAACCGGCCGGGCAGGCGCGAACGCCGCACCGGGCACGGATGCGTCACTCGGACGCGGGCTTCGACGCGCGGCGGGCGATTTCCCGGACTGCCCTGTCGAGCAGCTCGCGGATCTCGGCCGCGCACATCGCCGCGAGCGGGGCGGAAGCCGCGCTCGGCAGCGCTTTCTTGTCGAAGCGCGTGTGCTGCCGCAGCAGCAGGTCGTAACCGGCGAATTCGGCCCGGCGCAGGCGAAACGCATCGCGCGCCAGCCGCTTCACGAGATTACGGGTTACTGCTCGCGGCGCATACTTCTTGCCGACGACGAGCCCCAGACGTGCAGGCTGACCGGTCGGCTTGCCGTAAATCACGAAGTGCGCGGAGCGCCGCCAGGGACGCAAACGAAAAACGGATGAAAATTCATCCGTTTTCAGAAGTCGCGCAGCTTTCGGGAAGGCGGCTTTCGTCTGCGACGGATTCGCACCCGGCTCGACGGCACCTTCCGCACCACTGCGGACGGCGGACACAGCGCGCAACCTGCCTTAGATGGCGAGGCGCTTGCGGCCCTTCGCGCGGCGAGCGTTGATGACC
Organism: Burkholderia sp. BCC0405; assembly: GCF_902833075.1. NCBI lineage: Bacteria > Pseudomonadati > Pseudomonadota > Betaproteobacteria > Burkholderiales > Burkholderiaceae > Burkholderia > Burkholderia sp. BCC0405. The sequence continues at coordinate 14,725 of NZ_CADFEO010000003.1, read as the reverse complement.
TTGCGGCCACCTGCCGTCTTCATGCGGACACGGAAGCCATGGGTGCGCTTGCGGCGCGTCACGGACGGTTGGTAAGTACGTTTCATGATGTTCTCACTTGTTCGAGAATGTCGAAATTCAGGGGACCGCGTGCCCTTAACCGGAGGCATTCGGGCGAACGCAATCGCCGGGAATACAGGATTGGTTTTCGCGGAACCCGCTATTTAAACCGTTTTTCTCTTGACGGTCAATACTTTACGAGTCAAGCGCCTGTGCCGGCCCGCGCCGATCCGGCCCCGCGACCCACAAGTCCAGCCTGTGGATAAGTCCCGCTGTGGCCGCGTTTGGCGGTAGAATCTCGCCTTATCTCCAAGAATCCCGCACGCCGCTTCGGCTCCCGCCTGCCTCTGCACGACTGTGACGCAGGCGTCCGAGGCACGCTCGCACGACCGCTTCGGGCCTTGTCGCGCCATCGCGACAAGGGCGCCGGCGAGCCGCGCTGTGCATGCAAAAAACGACAGCTACTTGATGAACGATTTCTGGCAACACTGTTCCGCACTGCTGGAGCGCGAGCTGACGCCCCAGCAGTACGTGACGTGGATCAAACCCTTGGCCCCGGTGGCCTTCGATGCGTCGGCGAACACGCTGTCCATCGCCGCGCCGAACCGCTTCAAGCTGGACTGGGTCAAGAGCCAGTTTTCGGGCCGGATCTCCGATCTGGCCCGGGATTTCTGGAATGCGCCGATCGAAGTCCAGTTCGTCCTCGATCCGAAGGCCGGCATGCGCAGCGCCGCGACGGGCGCCACGTCGGCCACCGCCCCGCGCGCGCCGCTGCAACCGGGCGGCCCGGCCGCCGCGGTGGCTGCGATCGCCGCGAACCTGAGCGCGAATGCCGCCGCTGCGCCCGCCGCGCCGGCCGACGTGCCGATGACGCCGCCGGCCGCCGCCGCGCACCACCTGAACGCCGACGACGCCGATATCGACCTGCCGAGCCTGCCCGCGCACGAGGCGGCCGCCGGCCGCCGCACGTGGCGCCCGGGCCCCGGTGCGGCCCCCGCCAACGGCGAAGCCGATTCGATGTACGAGCGCTCGAAGCTGAACCCCGTGCTCACGTTCGACAACTTCGTGACCGGCAAGGCGAACCAGTTGGCGCGCGCCGCCGCGATCCAGGTCGCGGACAACCCCGGCATCTCGTACAACCCGCTGTTCCTGTACGGCGGCGTCGGCCTCGGCAAGACCCACCTGATCCACGCGATCGGCAACCAGCTGCTGCTCGACAAGGCCGGCGCGCGGATCCGCTACATCCACGCCGAGCAATACGTGTCGGACGTGGTGAAGGCGTACCAGCGCAAGGCGTTCGACGACTTCAAGCGCTACTACCACTCGCTCGACCTGCTGCTGATCGACGATATCCAGTTCTTCTCCGGCAAATCGCGCACGCAAGAGGAATTCTTCTACGCGTTCGAGGCGCTGGTCGCGAACAAGGCGCAGGTGATCATCACCAGCGACACGTATCCGAAGGAAATCTCGGGCATCGACGATCGCCTGATCTCGCGCTTCGACTCGGGCCTCACCGTCGCGATCGAGCCGCCCGAGCTGGAAATGCGCGTCGCGATCCTGATGCGCAAGGCGCAGTCGGAAGGCGTGAACCTGTCGGAGGACGTCGCGTTCTTCGTCGCGAAGCACCTGCGCTCGAACGTGCGCGAGCTCGAGGGCGCACTGCGCAAGATCCTCGCGTATTCGAAGTTCCACGGCCGCGAGATCTCGATCGAGCTGACCAAGGAAGCGCTGAAGGATTTGCTGACCGTGCAGAACCGGCAGATTTCGGTCGAGAACATCCAGAAGACCGTCGCCGACTTCTACAACATCAAGGTCGCCGACATGTATTCGAAGAAGCGTCCCGCGAACATCGCGCGGCCGCGGCAGATCGCGATGTACCTCGCGAAGGAACTCACGCAGAAGAGCCTGCCGGAAATCGGCGAGCTGTTCGGCGGGCGCGATCACACCACCGTGCTGCACGCCGTGCGCAAGATCGCCGACGAGCGCAGCAAGGACGCGCAGCTCAACCACGAGCTGCACGTGCTGGAACAGACGCTGAAGGGCTGAGCGCGCGGGCGCGCTTGATCATTCGGCCTCCGCCCCAATTTAAGGGGGGCGGTTCGGTTTTGAGGCACAATACTGGTTTGACCGCTCCGGCGGTGGCGGGCCAAGAGCCCGGCCGGCGGGGCGCTGCGTGGCTGCTGCGCTGCAGGCCGTTACTCAACGAAGGAACTCTATGCAACTGGTCAAGACCGAACGAGACACCCTCCTCAGGCCGCTGCAAACGGTCAGCGGCATCGTCGAACGCCGCCATACGTTGCCGATCCTTGCCAACCTGCTGATCACCAAGAACGGCCCGGACGTTTCATTCCTGTCGACCGACCTGGAGCTGCAGATCACCACGCGCGCCGATTTCGGCGTCGGCGGCGACCAGGTGGCCACCACCGTCGCGGCCCGCAAGCTGCTCGACATCCTGCGTGCGATGCCTGACGGCCAGGTCACGCTGTCGCTCGCCGACAAGCGCCTCACCGTTCAATCGGGCAAGAGCCGTTTCGCACTGCAGACGCTGGCGGCCGACGAGTTCCCGACCGTCGCGCAGGCCAAGGATTTCGGCGCCACCCTCACCGTCCCGCAGAAGTCGTTCCGCCAGCTGCTCGGCATGGTGCACTTCGCGATGGCGCAGCAGGACATCCGCTACTACCTGAACGGCATGCTGCTCGTCGTCGACGGCGACCAGCTGATGGCCGTGGCCACCGACGGCCACCGCCTCGCGTTCTCGTCGATGAAGCTCGAAGGCGGCACGTTCGGCCGCCAGGAAGTCATCGTGCCGCGCAAGACGATTCTCGAGCTGCAACGCCTGCTCGAAGACATCGACGACACCGTCACCATCGACATCGCGCAAACCCAGGCCAAGTTCACGTTCGGCCAGGTCGAGCTCGTGTCGAAACTCGTCGAGGGCAAGTTCCCCGACTTCCAGCGCGTGATCCCGAAGGCGCACAAGAACACGTTCGAGATCGGCCGTGAAGAACTGCAGCGTTCGCTGCAACGCGCGGCAATCCTGACCTCGGACAAGTTCAAGGGCGTGCGCTGCATCATCGCACCGGGCCAGTTGAAGATCATGTCGACCAACGCCGATCAGGAAGAGGCGCAGGAAGAACTGGAAATCGCCTACCAGGGCGATACCGTCGACATCGGCTTCAACGTCACGTATCTGCTCGACGTGCTCGCGAACCTGAAGGTCGACACCGTGCAGGTGAGCCTCGGCGACGCCAGTTCGAGCGCGCTGATTACCGTGCCCGAGAACGACGAGTTCAAGTATGTCGTGATGCCGATGCGCATCTGACGCGCTCGACATCGCGACACACACCAGGGGGCGGCAAGCCCCTTTGGCGTTTTTATGGCGAACCGACAACCCGTCCCTTTGGTGCCCTAACGGCACCTCGGACGGGCCAGGAAACTGGAGCGGCCCGGCGATTTCTCGCTGAAACGCACCGCGCCGCCACGAGAGTGGCCCCGCAGAACCGGAAGATATCCATGAGTGAACAGCACAATTCGCAACCCGATAACAGCAGCTACGGCGCCTCGTCGATCCAGATCCTCGAAGGTCTGGAAGCGGTGCGCAAGCGCCCCGGGATGTACATCGGCGACACGTCGGACGGCACCGGTCTGCATCACCTCGTGTTCGAGGTGCTCGACAACTCGATCGACGAAGCGCTGGCCGGGTACTGCAACGACATCCAGGTGACGATTCACGTCGACAACTCGATTACCGTGACCGACAACGGCCGCGGGATTCCGACCGACGTGAAGATGAACGACAAGCACGAGCCGAAGCGCAGCGCCGCCGAGATCGTGATGACCGAGCTGCACGCCGGCGGCAAGTTCGACCAGAACAGCTACAAGGTGTCCGGCGGCCTGCACGGCGTGGGCGTGTCGTGCGTGAACGCACTGTCGAGCTGGCTGCGCCTCACCGTGCGCCGCAACGGCAAGAAGCATTTCATGGAGTTCCATCGCGGCATCGCGCAGGAGCGCGTGATCGAGAAGGTGGACGGCGTGGAAGTGTCGCCGATGCTGGTGACCGGCGATACCGAGAACCGCGGCACCGAAGTGCACTTCATGGCCGATCCGACCATTTTCGGCACGGTCGAGTATCACTACGACATCCTCGCGAAGCGCATGCGCGAGCTTTCGTTCCTGAACAACGGCGTGCGGATTCGTCTCACCGATCTGCGCTCGGGCAAGGAAGACGATTTCGCGTTCGCCGGCGGTGTGAAGGGCTTCGTCGAGTACATCAACAAGACGAAGACCAACCTGCACCCGACAGTTTTCCACGCGATCGGCGAGAAGGACGGCGTGGGGGTGGAAGTCGCGATGCAGTGGAACGACAGCTACAACGAAAACGTGCTGTGCTTCACGAACAACATTCCGCAGCGCGACGGCGGCACGCACCTGACCGGCCTGCGGGCCGCGATGACGCGCGTCATCAACAAGTACATCACCGACAACGAAATCGCGAAGAAGGCCAAGGTCGAGACGACCGGCGACGACATGCGCGAAGGGCTGTCGTGCGTGCTTTCCGTGAAGGTGCCGGAGCCGAAGTTCAGCTCGCAGACGAAGGACAAGCTGGTTTCGTCCGAAGTGCGGGCGCCGGTTGAGGAAGTCGTGGCCAAGGCGCTGGAAGAGTTCCTGCTGGAAACGCCGATCGACGCGAAGATCATCTGCGGGAAGATCGTCGAAGCCGCGCGTGCGCGCGATGCGGCACGGAAGGCTCGCGAGATGACGCGCCGCAAGGGCGTGCTCGACGGCGTCGGCCTGCCGGGCAAGCTCGCGGACTGCCAGGAGAAAGACCCGGCGAAGTGCGAAATCTACATCGTCGAGGGCGACTCGGCAGGCGGCTCGGCCAAGCAAGGGCGCGACCGCAAGTTCCAGGCGATCCTGCCGCTGCGCGGCAAGGTGCTGAACGTCGAGAAGGCGCGCTACGACAAGCTGCTGTCGTCGGAGCAGATCGTGACGCTGGTCACGGCGCTCGGGTGCGGGATCGGCAAGGACGATTACAACCTCGACAAGCTGCGCTATCACCGCATCATCATCATGACCGACGCGGACGTCGACGGTGCGCACATCCGGACGCTGCTGCTCACGTTCCTCTATCGCCAAATGCCGGACATGATCGAGCGCGGGTACGTGTATATCGCGCAGCCGCCGCTTTACAAGATCAAGGCGGGCAAGGACGAGCGGTATCTGAAGGATGATGTGGAGCTGAACGCGCATATGCTGCGGTTGGCGCTGCAAGGGTCGGAGCTGGTGCCTGGGGAGAATGCGGCGGCGATTTCCGGCGATGCGCTCGGGGAGCTGGCGCGGTCGTATCTGCTGTCGCAGAGCGTGATCGATCGGTTGAGCCGGTTGTATGACCCGGCGGCGCTCGAGGCGATCATGGATGGCGTGTCGATCGATCTTTCCAACGAGGCTTCGACGGAGGCTTCGGCGAAGGCTCTTCACGCTGCGTTGCATGACGAGGCTTTGAAGAACGAAGTGCGCGTGGTGCCTGCGTATGACGCGGTTCGGGAACAGCGGTCGCTGCATGTCGAACGTACCCATCACGGGAATGTGCGGGTTTCGGTTATCGATCAGGAGTTCCAGCACACGGCGGATTATCAACAGCTCGTGGCTACTGCGAATACGTTTACGGGGCTTATTGGGGAAGGGGCGGTTATCAAGCGTGGTGAGCGCAGCATGGCCGTGACGGACTTCAAGAGCGCGATGAAGTGGTTGCTGGCGGATGCCGAGCGGAATGTGTCGAAGCAGCGGTATAAGGGGCTGGGGGAGATGAACCCCGGGCAGCTTTGGGAAACGACGATGGATCCGGCGGTGCGGCGACTGCTGCGTGTGCAGATCGAGGACGCGATTGCTGCGGATGGGATCTTTACTACGCTCATGGGGGATGATGTCGAGCCGCGGAGAGCGTTTATCGAGTCGAATGCGTTGCGGGCGGGGAATATTGACGTCTAAACCCTTCAAATAGCGTCAAGTCTTCTTTACTCGTACTCTCGAACGCCCGGCGCACCGCGTCGGGCGTTTTGTATTTGTAGTCGTGGATGCCAGCAAATTTACCTAGCTGATGGGAGGCGCATCATAGTCCGCATTCACTCCTCGCCAACGCTGCGCTATCGGCTTTTTGACACCTCGCTCCAGGTTAGAACAGGCACCAACCTTGCGCCACATGATGACATCTCACAAGGCTCGGCTAGCGAGATCAACCAAATCCAACCAACCAAGCTTACGCAACGATACAAGTACTATCGCCCCTTTTAGCCACCAATTTCGTACGTCAAACTTATCAAATGGATCTCAGCCAATTCTAGGACAGACAATCATCGAAGAAGTGAACGCAAACAGGCAAGCGTTACTGCGAAGGTAGACCCGACTCCATCCCAAGACGATACTCAAACTCAGTAAGGCGAAGGCTCTAAATTGCCGTAGATCGACAGGGAAGAGGGCTACCGAAACCGCCATTGGCACCGCTCGGGGTCTTCCGCTCCGTAAGTCGACAGCTCGGTATTTTTCTGATACCCTGCCCCGAAGGAACGAGTCTTACGTCCCAAGTTAATATTCTTGAATTGATAACGAATGAAAGAAAATAAGCCTACCGTCATAGATTTGTTTTGCGGCTGCGGCGGCTTTTCGCTCGGGGCAGAATTAGCAGGCTTTCAATCTATTGTCGCAATTGATATTGAGCCGACTCTTCAATCAAGCTTCGGGCGAAATTTTCCCTATTCGAAGCCGGTTCAAGCGAACGTCGCAGATATTAATCGAGCAGATTGGAATATCCTTATCGGGGATCAAAGACCTGATGGAATAATAGGTGGTCCGCCGTGCCAAGGCTTCAGTCGAATTGGCAAGCGCAGCAAAGATGATCCAAGAAATACACTTATCCATCATTTTTACAGGCATGTACTTCTGTTGCAGCCTAAATTTTTCGTAATGGAAAACGTGGAAGGTTTGCTAGATGAAGATAATATTGGAGTTCTAGATGCCGCCATTGAAACTGTCAAACACAAGTATACGGTTTTGGGCCCATTCGTAGTAAACGCAGCAGATTTTGGGGCAGCGACCAATCGCCGTCGGACAGTTGTTGTCGGTTACGATTCAAACGAGTTGATGCTTCAGCAACATTTTTTCGATCAAGTAGCCGTAGAAAGAAAAGCAACCGTTCGAGACGCAATTGGTGATCTTTCCTCTCCGGTACCACGTAATCCTCACGATAAGAACGATTTTGGTTGGGCAAGTTACAATTCCAGCTCAATTGCTACAGTATCGGAGTACGCGAAAAGCCTCCGCCAACTTCCTCCGAAACATTTGGGCTGGTCAGATGCATTAAAGCGTCTGTCTTCTAACATGGTGTCTGGGATGTTTGAAACAAAGCATACAGAGGCGGTAAAAGCGCGGTATGGATCGATTCCCAACGGAAGTAGCGACAAGGTCAGCAAATCTTACCGCCTCAGTTGGGAGGGGCAATGCCCGACTATTCGCGCCGGTACGGGTTCGGAAAAAGGTGCATTTCAAGCTGTACGCCCACTACATCCGTCCGAACCTCGCGTCATCACGGTTAGAGAGGCCGCTCGGATGCAAGCTTTTCCAGATTGGTTCATTTTTCATCCTACCATTTGGCATAGCTTCCGGATGATTGGAAATAGTGTCTCACCAAGCGTTTCATTCGGCATTTTGTCGACAATATTAAGAAATCTTGGTCAAAGAAAACCATCCCACAATAAATTGGAACGCAGAGCCGCCTAAATCAAAAACGGGGAGCCGGTTATGGCAACAAGGAAAACAGCGAAATTTACCGTCGATACAACTCCAAGCAAAGAAGTAATAGTCGAAAGCCTTACGCGGGATATATCGATTGATGCTTGCATATTCGACCTAATCGATAACGCCGTCGATGCCGCAAGAAATTCAATTTTTACCAAGAAGAAAGAGAATGGCGATAACGATGAACTCCCCATCTCATACAAAAGTTACGAGATAAAAATACAGTTCAGCGCTGACGAATTCTCAATACAAGACAATTGCGGTGGAATTTCGATTGCGGACCTGAGAACATCGGTTCTTAGATTCGGCGAGCGCTCGGCCCATCAGCTTGGCATCGGGGTTTTCGGAATGGGATTGAACCGTGCGTTATTCAAAATCGGACGCACCAGTCACATTGTCACTGATACAGGTACTCAGCGAGCAGAGCTCGATCTAGATACAGGCAAATATCTTCGAACCAAAGGTTGGGCGCTTCCTGCAGTTGAAGTTCCAACTATAGGCAAAGCCGGCACCACCATAAAGATTAGCGGCCTGTCGACAGAGACCGCTCGAAGATTCGCCGATAGAGATGAAATTGAAAACTTCAGCAATGAGATAGGTCGGATCTATAGCCGCTTCATAGAAAAAGGATTGAAAATTCTTGTTAACAGGAAAATTGTTCAATCGTATGCTATTGAGATCCGGGAAAACGGCCCGTACGCCCCGGATCGAAAATTGTATAAAACAGAGGACGGCATTTCTATTTTCTTGCACGCGGGACAACATACGAAACACCGCTTCGGTGCTGAACCGGACTACGACAAGGAAGTTAACGGTCAAATTACCAATGAATTCGGCTGGACAATTTATTGCAATGATCGCGTTGTCGTAAGTCACGATAGATCCTCTAAAACCGGCTGGTATACTAAATTTCACACCGAGTTCTATGGCTTTGTCGGTGAAGTAAATTTTGTGGGTGATCCGGCAAAACTCCCATGGACGACTACGAAGGAAGATGTCGATCTTAACAATTCGGCATATCAAACTGCTCTCGATGATATGCGTCGCTTTGCAGAAAACTGGCGAAGTAATGCAACCGATGCAAAGAAAAAGAAGAAGCAGCATATTCCGCTGAATCCACCACCGCCCAAAGACAAGCCCACAAAAAAGGAACCTCCCGCAGGTATTCCGAGGCCGGTGATTAAGAAGAAAGTGATCGAGAAAATCGACCATCATCAGGTAGCAACAATTTTACCCGCTGATATCGATGAAAAACACTGTAATGATAAGCACCTTGCCCTCGTCCATGAGGCGAAGCAGTTCATACTCGGCGATTTCGTCTACTCGGGACTGGTTCTAATTAGAATACTGTTTGAGACGACAGTAGTCACTTACATGATACGTCACAATTCATTCGACGAATTCAGTGAGCACATCAAAAAGGAACGAAAAAAATCTAGAAATTCAAGCGTGGAAACAGATTCAACACAAAATAATCCAAGCATTCTTCCAAGCCTTGACGAGGCGCTCACTTACCTTGCGAAAAATCCCGATGTTTTCGGAGCAGGAAAAGATCAATATTTGCGGCACAGCCTAACTAGAATGCAGTACCATAAGAAGATGCTTAATAGTGCAGCACATAACGCTTACCAGCCAATTACTCGATCCGAGGCGTTTCAGATTCGGGATGAAATCCTCCCTATCCTACGCCACTTAATAGAAAGTTAACGCGATCGATCGGAATCGCACGATTATTTCACAGAAGGAATTTTTTAATTTCCGACTGAAGCATTGAAAGATCGCCGATCTGGCACTGCCATATTACTAAGACATGCCAACCGGCCGACTCTAGATCACGAATTACTCTCGAATCGCGATCTACGTTGGCCCTTATTTTATCCCCCCAAAACTCTATATTAGTTTTTGGCAGCTGCCCCTTCCTACATCCGTGCCCGTGCCAAAAGCAACCGTGAACGAATACAATTTTTTTAGTTTTTCTAAATACGATATCTGGCTTTCCAGGTAGATCTTTCACATGCAATCTATAACGGAACCCTAATGAATAAATATACTTCCGAACACGCATCTCGATAGAAGTGTCTTTGGAGTGTATGCGTCGCATTATTTCGCTTCTTCGATTCGGCGAAACTCTGTCCATATCTCGCCCCTCAATTTTTCCAATAATCCGTAAAATAAAAATTACATCGACCGACAAATCATTAAGCGTGTGCCGAAAATTCTATACACGATTGTTTTTTTCGGCCTCGATTAGCTGGCCCCCTCCGCTCCTATCATCCTAGCTGACAATTTCGAAGTTGGTTCGGCTTGTTGAGCACCTCCTTGTCGAGCCTTTCAGCGTAGCTCTTGATACGAGCAATCCAGTTTGTCAGATACTGATACCGTGCTGCGCATCGATCCAACTCGGGCTTGATTTTCTGCGTCGTTACAAGCCTCTCACCTGCGCGCTTGGCCTAAGCGATGTCGACATCAAGCAGCTTGCCCTTGAATCGATCAGCCCCGCCCGGGAATTCGCCCCTGGTGGAGATGTAACTCGCCAGTTTGTCGTAGCCCATCACATGTTCGGTGATGCTCATGCTCGCCCCCGGGACCCGGGACCACAGCTTTTTTTGGGGCGCGCCTCTCGCATCGCGTCGATCGGTCCGAGCCGAAGCACTTGCAAATACGGAGCGAGGATGATCGTGTAACAGCGCCGATCGACAAACCCATCTTTGCCCGGCTCTTCCGCCGCCACGAACACGACACACGGGCGGGTATCAATGCCAGGGACGCCGTATTGTGACCCCGCGCGATCGTTCGGCGGGGTTCGGTAAAGATGGTCGCTCATCGCGCCCACCTTTGCAGCGCTTGAAAGCCAATCGCGATGTCGAGCGGCTGAGGGGCGTCAGTATGAACGCGCTCAGGCCATCGATCAGCGCTTTGTACGTGACGCGCGATGCAGTAAGAAGTGACATGGCACACAGGATAGCGGCTTGCAGCAAACAGCTTGGGGCATCCCCGGATACCTCCGCCATCAACCTGCCATTGAATCGATCCCGACGGTCGCCCGCCACCGGTTGATGTCACCCGGCTGTCACCCGCGTACCAATTGGCAGCAACTCATCGCCCGTCATCGGGGTACTCGATCCTCAACCGCTCTCGATAACGGGCGTCCCTAGTTCGAATCGCATCGGTCCATTCCGCCCACCCCTCCTTGCCCAGATAAGTGTGGGCCGACGATCTCCGTCCATCGATAAAAGCATCCTGCTCAACCAGACTCAGACTCACCCAGTACCGATCCCACACATTCTCATACCAGTACTGCGCGTCGCCCTGGAGGTTGTATATCAACGGGCCGAGTTCGTACCACGCAAGCCACGGTGGTGGCGGATTGAATCCGGCTGCCGAAACTGAGCGAACAAGCTCGACATCGTTCGTCAGCAAACTAACCTGCTTCCCGGAGAAGCGATCGACACCGGAAAAGAATGCGTGAATCGACCCGGCTCGCACGAACTGGCGTGGCCCCACTCGCATCCTGCCAGCGGCCACAAGATTGACGTAGACCGGGAACTGCTCGACTTCGACATCCCGCGTCACGCAGAACGCTTTGACGCCAAGGCCCCCCATCCATACCGCCCCGGGATAGTCCGGAAACGACTCCGTTTGAAGTGTCTCCGGCGTTCCTGCGAACGTCTTGCGCAAGTACGTCAGATCCGCCTCGAAAAGCTCCTCAATTGCCATCTGTTGCTGCTCGAACAGCTCTCGCGACGCACGCCTGCTCTGGCGCCCATCCATGAAGTCGGCGAACATTCTCTTCAAGTTCGACACATCAACTCCCTGTCATTTGCCGACGATCTCGTCAGCAGCAAGGGCGCCTCCGAAATACCCGATGGATCCGAAAACCAGGCCACCGACAAGTCCCGTGATCACTGCACCCGGTCCAGTCTCAATGCCGACCAGCGCTCCGGCAGCTGCGCCCATCTTCCAGCCAGCAATAGCACCGCCCCAGCCGCCCATCTGACGAATCACCTCTTTCTCAATTGGCTTCACGGACTTCGCCTTGAACGACTCGTTTGTAGCAACGGAAAGATCGTACGCGGTGAACCCGATTCCAATGACTTGAACCACGCGTGCGAACTTGACCAGACCGAGCGTGACAGCCAGCCCGCGCGTGGTGTAAATCCCAGACGACGGAACCATCGGATTCGGCTTGATGAGCACCTCCTTGTCGAGCCCTTCCGCATAACTCTTGATACGGGCAATCCTGTTTTTCAGGTGAGGGTACTCCGTCGCGTATCTATCCAACGCAAGCCTGATCTCCTGCGTCGTTACAAGCTTGGCGCCCGCACGCTTGGCTTGCGCGATGTCGACGTAAAGCACCTTGCCCTTGAATCGCTCAGCTCCACCTGGAAAGTCACTGCTAGTGGAAATGTAGCTCGTCAGCTTTTCGTAGCCCATCACGTGCTCGGCGATACTCGCGCTCGAACCCGGCCCCCTGGGCCACAACCCGTATTTTTCCGGGTGCACTTCCCGCATCGCCTCGAGCGGCCCCAGGCGAAGTGACTGCAAGTACGGATCGTGAATGGTCGTGTAGCAGCGTCGAACGAGAAACCCGTCTTTACCTGGCTCGTCTACCACCACAAGCACGAACACGCGCGCGGGCATCAGATGCCCGAGGACGTCATATTGTGATCCCGATCGATCGTTTGTCGGCGCTCGGTAAATGTAGTCGCTCATCGCGCCCACCTTTCCAGAGCTTGAACGCCTACCGCGATGTCGAGCTGTTGAGGGTTGTCTGTATAGACGCGAGGGCAGTACCCCTGGCTATCGGTTAGCCCTTTGTACGTGGCACCGGTTGCGGAACGAATGTGATACGGCACGCCGGATATTGGATTTCCAGCACGATCCACAACTCGCACCTGCTCGTCGTACGATTCGCGACGACGCTTCGAGAGCGGATTTCCCGCGGGGCCGAAGCCCATCTCGGCGAGTTCGCCTGATGTGAAGTCCAGACAAGCGGTATCTTGAGACGCCCGCATCACTGGGCGGGGATGGCAGCGACAAGCACACAGATCACCATCTAGCGCAGCGTGCTTGCCCATGAGTGAGTCTGGCCGTCGTGGCCCGTGACCAACGATGACGCCAATCGAGTCGCACGCCGAGCAGTAAACTTCGGCCCCCAGAAACGTCACCGGCGTACCGTGATGCTTGAAGAAGTCCATGCCCTCCAGGACGACTCCGCCGTTAGACGAACGGTCTCCTTTCTTGAGATAGAACCGTTTCATTCTTCTTCGCCTTATTTTATTAGGTATGCGAAGTCATATCATGCAGATCATCACAAAACTATTGGACAGGTACGAAACCCTATCTACGGCCTGCGCAGATCAACTCGCTACATCTACCGATCGGCCAATCCGCACATCACGGTGATTTATGAGATGCGACAGACACTACACTGTCCATACACACTGATCGACGTATCCACCTCGCACCTCTTCGACTGCTCCATTACACCTATGACTTTTCCGGATCGACTCGCAACCTTTCGCAAGCAGAGAGGGTTCACTCAAAAGCAACTGGCCGATCGTGCAAAGGTTCATATGGTGCAGATCAATCGATATGAAGCCGGGCTGACATGTCCGAATCTCGACGTGATGAAACGTCTCGCAATCGCTCTGTGTGTAAGCACCGACTCGTTGCTGTTTGATTCGAGCGAGCTTCGACTAGACGAGGACTTTCGCCCGATTTTTGAAGGCTTGCGAGCACTCGGCCCCGACGACAAGCTCGTCGCCAAATCGGTACTTGAGGCGCTGCTTCTCAAGCATCGAATGTCTGTCGGCGGTCCCGTAGCACCAGCAGTGGGGAAGATCGTTTCTCTCTGAAACGCGAATCCAATGAAAAACTGAAGAGAGCAAAGCAGTAAAAGCGCGGGCCGCATGGGCTGCCACCCATACGACCCGCTGACCACAACCAACTCATCATCGGAGTCGGAAATGGCTAACGCCTATAGTAAGTCACGTCCCAAGAAGCTCAAACAGTATCCCGAGGTTGAGCTAACCCTCGGCAACAAGCCGGACCTTCCCCAGGATGGCCAACCGTACATGCCATGGATGCGCGCCATCGACGCGCATTTCGAGATGTTCGGATTCAAGCCGGGTGATCGCGTCTATCTTCGGTTCAGCTTTGCTTCCCGAAGGGTCATCATCACGCCCGACTACAGCGCGCTGAACTGGCGAGAGCAGCCCTATGGTGCAGCTGCCCAGGAAGAGGATGAGGCTGAGGACTACGCAGCGCTGGCCGCTTTGCGCGGCTCTACTGTCTGGTGATGGCTCGGCGTGCAGCACTTCGGCACACGCGTTGACGCAAATGGTCCGCGGTGAGGCTGCAGGCAACTTCAACAATCGTCACAACTGACGAGAAGTTGCGTTCCGTCTTCTCCGCATCCTGCGGCATCGCGAGCATCAATGCGTGCAGCACGACATGCAGCCATGCCGAATACGCCGCGCGCATTTCCGTCGCCCCAATGCAAAAACCCCCGCCTGTTCGGGCGGGGGTTTCTGGCTTAGGGAGCCTGACGATTACCTACTTTCACACGGGAATCCGCACTATCATCGGCGTAGAGTCGTTTCACGGTCCTGTTCGGGATGGGAAGGGGTGGGACCGACTCGCTATGGTCATCAGGCAAAGAGGGTTGTTCTGCTGGCGCGGCCAACAGAACCAATCTGGGAAGAAGCAGTAATTTTGAGTTGTGTGTATCACACACGAGAATCCAACCTGTCGCTTTGGATCGCGGCCGGTGCTGTCGCACGGCGCCGATCTACAAGGCAGACTTGTTATAGGATCAAGCCTTACGGGCAATTAGTATCAGTTAGCTGAACGCATTACTGCGCTTACACACCTGACCTATCAACGTCCTGGT